>CAYIKH010000066.1:0-1500 GCA_964363965.1 uncultured Candidatus Saccharibacteria bacterium | reverse complement strand
TTTCGCGCCTATTACTTCGTGTCCGTAAAAAGTTGAGTCCGGGCCCTCGCCGCGTTTGGAACGCGGTTTGGCCACATCGTGGAGAAGCGCGCCCAAGCGCACCGCCAGGGGCCAATTATGCTTGGCGGCATAATCAAGTGAGCGCATATTGTGCTCCCAGACGGTATAGATATGGTGCTTATTTTGGGTGCAGCCAATGCCTTCTTCAAGTTCGGGCACAATGTATTTCAGGAGCTCGAGCTCCTGCAGAAGCTCAAGTCCCGGCCAAGCCGCTTCGGTTATTACAATTTTGGAGAATTCGTCGCGGATGCGCTCTTTGGAGATGGCCTGGAGCCAAGCCGCGTTTTTCTTGATGGCGGACTTTGTTTCATCCTCAATCTTAAAACCGACGAGCTGGGAGGCCAGGCGCGCGGCTCTCAGCATCCTCAGCGCATCCTCCTCAAATCTCCGCTCCCCATTCCCCACCGCCCGAATAAGTTTCGCGGTGAGGTCTTTTTGCCCGCCGTAGGGGTCTCTAATTTCTAATTTCTGATCTTTAACCTCTAAGGCCATTGCATTGATGGTAAAGTCACGCCGCGACAAGTCTTCCTCCAGGGTTTTGGCCGGCCGCACCTCCTCCGGATGCCTTTTGTCGCGGTAGCGGCCTTCGGCGCGGAAGGTGGTGACTTCAATCTCGCGGAGCGTCGGCTCGGGTGATGCGGTCTTTACCGTGACGGTGAAAAATTTATTTTCATAGAAGCTCTCCGGGAAGAGCGCGCGCATCTCCTCGGGCGCGGCATTGGTGGTGACGTCCCAGTCATCAGGCTTCCGGCCAAGCAAAATATCGCGCACGCACCCGCCGACAACGTAGGCTTGGAACCCTGCGTCTTGGAGTTTCTCGACCACCGCGTTCACCTCTGCCGGAATCTTGGCTTCGAGTTTTTCTACTCTTCCCATAGTCATAAGCGGTAAAATTATACAAAATTTTTCCACCATTGACAAACGCGCCGTTGTCTTTTACGAATGGATACGGCACACTTTCCGAAAGGAGGGAAGAGGCGATGCGTCAATGCTTTCTAGCTCGTTACCAGAACGACGTTCTTGCGGCGATGTATCGGCAGAGCGCGGATGACTGCGCCAAACTCCTCGGGCTAGATCTCTGCTATGATGTTGATTGCCGGGATCGGCGCGAGGATATGGCCCACGCGCATATCCCCGATAACCACTTCGGACCGCCCGAGCTCTACAGCCCAGAGGATGTCGGCCGCGCCGGCTTCCGCTACCGGGAAGGGCGGTTGCCCGATATCGGCACCATTCGCTGGGAACCCTATACCGAGAACGATCCCCAGCGAGTTGTGTTCTTCGAGCCCATCAAATTCATCGTCTAGGCCCACGGCCGCGCTAGTAGCAAGCGCGGCTTTTCTTTGATTTTTTCGATCAATGCGGTATAATCCGGGAGATTTCTCGTGGTGCCCTCGTGGTGAAACGGATATCACGACAGGCTTCGGACCTGTTATTGGG
>CAYIKH010000065.1:0-1577 GCA_964363965.1 uncultured Candidatus Saccharibacteria bacterium | reverse complement strand
CCATCTCGGCACGCTCGTTTTCAATGTGCGCCTTCATCCTCGGAGACGGGGCGATCCGCTCCGCGGATGCGCCTCGCGTCTTGACCGCAAGCGGCGAGGTATTCGGCGCTTAGCGCAATAAAGCCCTGCCTTCACATGGCTGGAAGACCCCAAAAAACGAATATCCGGCGCGGCTGGCAAATTATTCTCAAGTATTTGAAGCCCTACCGCGCTCCGCTCACTGTCATCGGCATCTTCGGCTTGGTTGATGCCGGCGCCAATGCCCTGACCCCGCTTCTGGCCGGGAGGATTTTTGATGGTCTCATAAAGCCCCATGCTGTTTCGGTGCCGTTTCTCGGCATCTTCCCGGCAGCACTCGTGTTCATTGCTACGTGGTTTCTCATTCGTGCCCTGGGTGATGTTGCCGGATGGCAAAAAAGCGTGCGCCAAGAGCGCTTCGGCGGCGATATTCACGCTGATTATCTTGTTGCCGCCTTTTCGCGGGTGCTCGAGCTTCCGCTATCCTTCCACAAGAGTTTCCGGGTGGGCGAGGTCATCAGCCGAATCCAGCGCGGCTCGGACCGCCTTGAGTCCATTGCCAACCGCGTGCTCATTGACCTCCTGCCGGACTTTCTTTCCATCATCATCGCGTTTGCCATAATCTTCCCCATCCAGCCGCGTTTGGCCATTGTGGTGGTGGCGGCCATGGGGCTTTACTTTATCCTGCTCCTCCGCACCGCGCCGGGGCTCTCGGTTATTTCCTACAAAATGAACAAGGCCTATTCCAACGCCTTTGGCTATTCTTCGGATATCTTGATGAACACCCAGTCAGTGAAGCAGGCCACGGCCGAATCCTACGAGCGGCGCCAGCTCTTCCGCTTTTTCAATCTGCGGGCGGCGCGTCTCTGGTCCGATTATATGCGCATCTGGCAGGGACTTTCCTTTTTCCAGCGCGCCATTGTGACCTTTATGCAGCTTGGTATTTTCACCTACTCGTTCTATCTCGTTCGCGCCGGGGCGCTGACGCCCGGGGAGCTTGTGGCTTTCAACGGTTATGCCGCAATCGTGTTCCGGCCGCTGGCAATCATTGCCAATAACTGGGATGTGGTGCAAAACGGCCTGGCGGCCATTGACCGCGCCGAGAAAATCATTGAGCGCGCGCCGGAGCTCTATACGCCCGAGAATGCGAGCATCCTGAAAAACATCCGCGGCGACGTTGAGTTCCGGAATGTCTCCTTTGCCTATGGCAAGAATCGAAGGATGGTGTTACAGGATGTAATTTTTGATGCCAAGGCCGGGCAGAGTGTGGCCCTGGTGGGTGAGTCCGGGGTGGGCAAGTCCACGCTCCTTGACCTTGTCTCCGGTTTTTACCGCCCGAGCCGGGGCAGGATCTTGATTGACGGGCACGATGTCGGCCGGCTGGATTTGAAGTTCCTCCGCTCGCAAATTGCGGTCGTGCCGCAGGAATTATTGCTTTTCAACGATACGATCAAGGCCAACATCCGCTACGGGAGTTTCGGCGCCTCGGATGCTGCGATCATGACTTCGGCCCAGCGGGCGCACGCTGATGAGTTCATCCAGAAGTTCCCGAAGAAATA
>CAYIKH010000064.1:0-1696 GCA_964363965.1 uncultured Candidatus Saccharibacteria bacterium | reverse complement strand
CGCGCCTATCTCCATCCAAAATCCCCGCGGCGAGGAAGTTTTCCGCGTATATAAACTCTAGCCTCGACCTCGTGCATCATATATAATTGATTCATGCTACGACCATCGGCGATCGGCATAACTGCACTCACCTTTATCCTCACTGGAGCGTTCTTGGTCTTTGCCGAAGAAGACCTGGCTTCGCGCATCCGAGCAATCCAGACTGAACTCCAAAATCTGGAGGCCCAGTTAAAAACCCTCCAGGCCGAGACGCCAACCCCATGCGAATTCAGCCGCGATCTTTTCCGCGGTGTTGCCGGCGAAGACGTAAAGTGCCTGCAGCGCTACCTCAATGCAAGCGGATTCTCCATGGCATCAAGCGGCCCGGGATCTTCCGGCAACGAAACCGATTTCTTTGGCCGGCTGACCAAAGAGGCACTGATCAGGTGGCAGGCCGCAAACGGCATAAAACCGGCGGCCGGCTATTTTGGTCCAATCTCGCGGACGAACTATAAGGTCCTGAGCGCATCTCTTCCAGCTCCAACCCCGCCACCTCCGCCGACTCTTGTGGTAACGCCGGCAGCACCTCCCGCAACCACAACTGCGCCAACCCCGCCACCGCCATCCCCCACACCGCCATCTCCTCCTGTGGAATTGCCCACTCCAGGCCAGCTCGGCCTGCCTCTTATCACATTTTTCGGCTGGGGCCAAAACGACATCCGGGTTCAATTCACCCATGATCCCGGAGCCTATGCTCGCTCCTACGCCATCTACCTTAAAAATCCATCCTCGGGAGCCACAGCAAAACTCGGACCCTACGTCATCCCGGCGGACATTGGGGGGACAGCTACCACCTCCGCTGGAATCATTTTCCGGCGATCCGGTCCGGTAGGCTTTGAGTGGGAAAATCCCTTTGATTTTGCGGCCAATAGCGATGGGACATACGAGGTATTTGTAAAAGCCGTCGGTGATGGCGGAGTTGAAAGTTTGCCCTCGCCGGGAAGGATTATCACTCTCCTCCCGCCGATAGTTTTTGAAAATCTCCTGCAGGACTCCCCGCTTCGCGACGTGATAAATTCGGTGGTCTCAAAATTCCCTCTGACTATCCGACTTTCCAATCCGCATCGCGATCTTTACTATCGCTACGAGCTTTTGGATGGTTCGACCTTGGTTTGGGACACGGCCTATCTTAAACAATCCACCACCCCTAAAATTGAGGCCGTGTTCACGAACGTAAATCAATACCAATTTTCAAGCGGCAAAGCTTACCGCATCCGGGCGGATTCGTTTGATAACGACAGCGGCCGGCAATCCGAAACAAAGCAAAAGCCGGCCGAAATTACTTTCACTTATTCGCCTTAGAGCCACCAATAAATCCGAGAATCAAAAAGTCCTCCGCCGTGGAGGACTTTTTGATCAATAGGCGCTGTTCAGAGCTGGAGCGCCTGCTTAAGCCGCTCCACTTCAGCCCGGATGGCCTCACGCTCCGCGCCGCCTAGTCCAGGCGAGGCCAGCGCCAGTTCGTAGTATTCAATAGACTTGGCAATATTACCCATGGCCTTATGGAGCGAGGCCAAGGAAGTAAAGATATTGACGTTGCCTTTGATCTTATTTGCGCCCTCAACCAGAGTGGCTTCGGCAGAATTCAGATCGCCCAAAACCTCGCGGTAAAAATCGGCCAAGCCGATATAGTAGCTAGACTCCACAGGATTGAGCT
>CAYIKH010000063.1:0-1735 GCA_964363965.1 uncultured Candidatus Saccharibacteria bacterium | reverse complement strand
CTCAATGGTAGAGCGGCTCCCTGTTAAGGAGAAGGTTGGAGGTTCGAATCCTCCCACCGGAGCTCTGGAATTTTTTAAACCAGCGGGTCGCTGGTTCGCCTGCCCGCCCGAAGTTTCAACGGAGGAGGGAATCCAGCCGCCGGAGAGAGGAATTGGTGCCCAGAGGCGAGACGCGTTTTATATTCGTTAAATTACAAGCTTAACTATGACTCCAGTAGACCAAATCCGCGAGCAGCAGCGAGCCACCTGGAATAAATTTTCCAGCGGATGGGACAAATGGGATAGTTTCGTGTTTCATTGGCTCGACTCAATCGGAGAGAAAATCCTTGAGCTTGCGCACTTAAAGGACAGCGCCCTCGTGTTGGACGTTGCCACCGGTACTGGCGAACCGGGCCTGAGCGCCGCAGCCAGAATCGGCGGCGGCAAAGTCATTGGCACCGATGTCGCCGAGGAAATGGTAAAAATCGCCAATGCGAACGCGAAGCGGAAAGGCATCTTGAATTACGAAGCGCAGGTAGCCGACACCTCCCACTTGCCGTTCGCCGACGCATCTTTCGATGCCGTCACCTGCCGCTTTGGCGTGATGTACTTCCCCAATCCGCCATCGGACGTGCAGGAGTTCGCCCGGGTCCTAAAACCGGGAGGGCGAATTGCGCTTTCGGCATGGACTGAACCCGCAAAAAACCCCTGGGCAACCACGCCGTCGCGCGTTATCCAAGAGATGCTCGGATCGACACCACCACCCCCAGATGCCCCAGGCGTTTTCAGGCATTCACGATCAGACGTTCTCGCGGAACTGCTTAGAGGCGCTGGATTACACGACATCGAAACGGCAGAGGTCCAGGGCCATGTCGCATTCGACTCACCTGAACACTACTGGGAGTTTGTCACCGACGTGATAGCCCCAGTGGCCGTGGCGCTAAGTCAGGTTGACCGAGAAACGTACGAGCGGGTGAAGGCAGCGGTTACTGCGGCCGCAGCTTCGCGGAAGGCGGGAAACAAGATTTCCTTTGAGTGGAGTTCGTGGGTGGCTGCGGGCACGCGATAACGACTCTCTCTAAAAAATTCGCCGAGCGCCAGAAGTCAGCGTTAGTCCGCCAGTTGGCGGATTCGCGGACGAAGGTTCGGATTTCGTTCCAGGGTCGGATTTGACAAAATAGCACGCTAGTGCTATTTTAGTTTTGCTCTTTTCAAACAGGCCACTACAGAAAAAGGCGCTCAATCCTCATTAAGAAAGGAGAAAAGGAATGATCATACTTGGATGGATCGCAGGGGCGCTAATGACAGTCGGAGGGGGCGTTTGGTACGCCTTCAACAAGGCCAATGAAGAACTTGCCCATGATGACGCGGAAATGCTGAAACTGGATGGGCCTTTCAAAGGTGAGCCGGACATGAAAAACTTTCATGTCACTCGTGTCGAGTTTGATATCGAATATGCTCAGCGCCAATCCTTCGCCGGCAAAGTAGCGTCAATCACCGGAGCCATCATCCTGCTCGGCCTCACCATTCGCGGCCTCATCACCGGAGCCTGGCTCAACTGAACAGAAAAAGAAGAGTCAGGAGGCGTGGCTCACCAGCGGAGCCAAGTAGCGAGGCCACACAAGCCCGCCAGGTGATAGTTTCGCAGACGCGAGACGACTCACTTGGCGGGTGTTTTTATTTTGCCAATAATTGCTGCATTTGCTTCAATGCAACTGACGGATAGGGGAATATTCCGCCCATTTGATGGTTCGAC
>CAYIKH010000062.1:0-1787 GCA_964363965.1 uncultured Candidatus Saccharibacteria bacterium | reverse complement strand
GAAGGTCCCAGGCCTGCTCCGTAGGGAGCGCGAAGCGCTCTCCTTCGGGGTTCAATCCCTGGCGCATCCACTGCTTCGCCAAGACAAAGTGGATACGGCCTCAGTTTTCCCAAAAGGAATATAAACCCCAACCCACGATGATGAATACCAATACTAAAGGGCATATTCTGTTTGTAGACGATGACGTTGTAACCAGGAACACGCTTGCGGTGTCTCTTCGTGACAAAGGCTACGAGGTTACCGAATGCGGCGATGGTCTTGAGGCATTCAACTGGCTCCGGCAGAATCGGGCCGACTTCCTCATCACCGGGATCAAGATGCCTAATCTCGGCGGCTTTGAACTCATCGAGCGGCTGAAGCAGGATCCCCGCTGGCAGGCGCTGCCTTTTTTCATCTTCTCGCATCGCGGAGATCCGGCCGACCGTGAACGGGCGAAAACAATGGGCGCGGCGGATTTCTTCGTCTACGGCTTCGTAACTCCTAACGACATAGCCGAAGTGCTCGCGCGCGTTAAACCACCAGCACCATGAACAAGAAGAGGGTATTTGTAGGATTATCGGGAGGGGTCGATTCCTCCGTAGCCGCAGCGCTCTTGTCCGCCAGAGGCGGATCCGCTTTCGGCGGAAAGGAGCGCGGGTTTGATGTTTGCGGCATCCATATCAAAATGTGGAGTGATCCGGATATTCCATGCAATTTCAAAGAGGATCGCTATGATGCCATGGCTGTTGCGGCAAGGCTCGACATTCCGTTCCAGACCTGGGATTTCACCAAAGAATACCGCCGGGCCGTGGTGGAATACATGATCCGCGAATACGCCTCCGGACGCACTCCCAACCCTGATGTGATGTGCAACCGGCATATTAAATTCGGGCTATTTCTTAAAAAGGCGCTTGAGGCGGGTGCGAATTACATTGCGACGGGCCATTACGTGCGGCTTCACAATATTGTACCTCCGTCAGTCATCCTGAGCGATAGCGAAAGATCTCGTGTGGATTCTTCGGCTACGCCTCAGAATGACGGAAAGACGAGGCATGAACTACTCCAAGCGGTTGATGGAAACAAAGACCAGAGCTACTTCCTTTGGACGCTAACGCAGGAGCAACTCGCGCATTGCCTCTTTCCTATTGGGGAATACACTAAACCCGAAGTGCGGGAGCTGGCGAGGAAATTTGGCCTATCCACGGCCGAAAAACCGGATTCGCAAGGCATCTGCTTTATAGGCGAAATTGATGTCCGAGAATTTTTGAAGCGCTATATCCCCGAGCGCCAAGGTCGCGTCCTCACCCCGGCTGGTAAAACAGTGGGGGCGCATGAAGGAGCAACTTTCTATACCATTGGCCAGCGCCAGGGCCTCGGCATCGGCGGAGGCATACCTTACTACGTTGCCGAAAAAAATGTTGTTACCAATACTCTGGTGGTTGCCGAGGGGCCTTACGATGAAAAACTTTTCAAAAAAGAACTTATGGCCGCGGATACCAATTGGATCTCCGGCCGGGAACCCACGTTCCCATTGCGCTGCGAGGCTCGGATTAGATACCGACAGCCATCGCAGTCCTGCATCGTGGAGCCGGAAGCTGGGAGCCGGAAGCTGGGAGCTGCTTCGCTGAAAGTTATTTTCAGCGAAGCACAGCGGGCGGTGACTCCCGGGCAATCAGTTGTTTTTTACCGGCGCGGTCCCCTCGACGCGGCTCGGGGCAAGGAAATACTCGGCGGCGCGATAATTGTTTGATTATCACATCCACAGATTATTCACATCGCACTTGACGGTATCCTGGCCGTAACCTAAG
>CAYIKH010000061.1:0-1936 GCA_964363965.1 uncultured Candidatus Saccharibacteria bacterium | reverse complement strand
ACCATTGTGGCTGATGCCCTGCTTAAGACCCTGATGTTTTTCTTTATTCCTTTTGCCTGGGCTTTCTGGCTGGCTACGGCCGGCATTGTCGGCTTCGTGATGCTCACCGGAGCCGCCGCCTCGGTGGTGCGAGCGGCAATAATGGGGATTCTGGTTTTAATTGCCCGGCGCGAGGGTAGAATATATCGTATGCGCAATGCCTTGATCCTGGCTGCGGCGCTGATGGTTTTTCACAATCCCCAGGTTCTGCGCTTTGATGTCGCCTTTCAACTCTCGTTCTTGGCCACTCTTGGCCTCATCTATGGCGGGCCGATGGTGGAGAGATGGTATGAGAGTGTGAAGCTCAAGCTCATC
The DNA here is from genome assembly GCA_964363965.1 of uncultured Candidatus Saccharibacteria bacterium. Classification (GTDB taxonomy): domain Bacteria; phylum Patescibacteriota; class Minisyncoccia; order Sungbacterales; family SURF-37; genus CAYIKH01. The sequence continues at coordinate 1,582 of CAYIKH010000061.1, read as the reverse complement.
CCTCCGGCCCGGCGAGCGCATCTCGTTCGTGAACGGCGCCAGTCTCCCGGCCGTCCGGGAGGAGGGGCGTTTGTGCGCGAGGTATTAATTTCTACTCTCTCTGCCCAGCTTTTTGTCCTGCCGCTTTTGGTTTATCAGTTCGGAATGCTTTCGCTCATAAGTCCTGTGGCGAATCTCGCCGTTATTCCGCTCATTCCCGCGACAATGTTTCTTGGGTTTCTTGCCGGCGGAATGGCTTTTATATGGGATGTCCTGGGGTATTTCGCCGCCGCTCCGACTTGGGCCCTGCTCGAATATGAACTCTCGGCCATCCATGTCTTGGCTAATCTGCCTTTGGCGGCGCTGGAGGTTCGTGGGTTTGGACTTGGTGCGCTTATTGGCGGATATACCCTGATCGGATATTGGCTGTGGCAGGCACATAAGCGGTCTCGTCACTCCGCGTAGATCAGCGTACTTATTAGCGACTTATCAACGTAAAGGCAGTCGAAGCTGATCTGATGCTGATGAGAACGCTGAATGACGCTGAATCGCAGGACTTATGCTGAAGTTGCGCAAATATGGCCACTGGTATTTTCTCGGTGCTCTGGCTTTGGCCGTATTTGTGATTTGGAGCGCTATCTTTCGGATTGAAGCCCACCGCGGGTTGTATATGTATGTCTTTGACGTCGGCCAGGGCGATGCCATCTTTATAGAGGCGCCGGACGGTAATCAGATTTTGATTGATGGGGGTCCGGATAGTTCGATTCTCGCGTCTTTGGGCAAGGTGCTTCCATTTTGGGATCGCGTCATTGATCTTGTAATCTTAACTCATCCCCATGCTGATCATCTGGACGGATTGCTTGAGGTCCTGAAGCGTTACGATGTCGGCATGGTGCTGGAATCAGGCGTTAACCACACCATTCCTGAATACCGCCAGTGGCGCGAGTTGATTGCTGGGCGCAAGACGCCGACGGTATTGGCCAAGCGCGGCCAGACCATCCGCCTCGGCAGCAATATTTCGCTTGCCGTGCTTGCGCCTTTCCGGCCAGTGGCCGGTTCATCAGTCAAAAACATTCATGACGCCGCGGTGGTGTTGCGGCTTGAATTCGCCAGCACCACCGTTCTCCTTATGTCCGACGCCGAGGCCGCGCTCGAGCGCGAGCTTATATCTTCGGACCTCAATATTTCATCGGACATTCTTAAAGTCGGACATCATGGTTCGAAAACTTCCACCCGCGAGGGCTTCCTTGAGGCGGTCGAGCCGCATCTAGCCGTCATCTCATCTGGCCGCCGCAACCGCTACGGTCATCCGGCCGAGGAGGTGCTGGATCGCCTGCAAAGCTTCGGCATTCGGGTCTTACGCACTGATCAGGATGGTGACATAGTTCTGATTATCGACGGAGCCGGCAAAAGAGTTCAGTCATCTCTTGAGGGGTCTCGTTCATTCTGATATCATCTTTACTATCCATGTCCAAACTTCGTGAAGAGAAAACTGTGGTTATTGTTAAGCCTGACGGCGTCAAGCGCGGGCTCACTGGCGAGATAATTCGCCGGATTGAGCAGCGCGGCCTTAAGATCATTGCCCTGCAGATGATTTGGGCCA
>CAYIKH010000060.1:0-1992 GCA_964363965.1 uncultured Candidatus Saccharibacteria bacterium | reverse complement strand
GAGCTTCCCGATTCGGCGCCGACGAAATCAGGCCAATCCTGGGCGCATTGGCCCCGGAAGCACGGAACCTTGAGATCAATCAGCCATTCGTCGGCAAGATCCTGGCCAGATTCAATCAGCCGTCCGGTAGTCTGGTAGGCAATGGTTGTCTGGAGCGTCCATGGAGGCGGAAGGCCGTGGAATGGCGGAATCGGCGGGCCGTCGTTTTCATTTTCCGTGCCGTCGGTCGTTGTTTCTGATTTGGAAAGATACGGGCAAAGAAGCGGCATCATCGTGGAACCAGGCGGGCAGACAAAGTTTCCCTGGTCGTCTTCGGTCACCGGCGGGTGCTGAATCGGCGCCTCGGGGTTGTCGGCCTGGCACTTGGGCTTCTGGCGGAGCATGTATTCAAGGTCATCCAGCGTGGGGTCGTCAAGAAAAGTCTGGGCGAGCGTCACGATGAAGCTCTTGTCAAGCCTTTCTTGGGGGAAGGCGGTGCCGAAATCAATGTCCGGGATGGGATCAATAAAGAGCCGATTGTTAATCTGGGCCGTTACGTTTATGATGTGCGCTTCAAAAGCGACAACGAGCGGCACCATCGCGAGCGCGGCGCCGAATGCGATCAATCCGATTGTGATTTTGCGCTTCATTTATCCTCCTATTTTTGGGTTATGCGTTAAGGACCTCTAATTAAAAGACCGACGAAGGCGGGCCTTCGCGGCTTATTACTTGCGGTTTTCTCTGGTTGAGATACGCAAGATACGACCCATTTAGAATTGCGATCGGCGTTCCCCGGCCGATGGTTTTAGCTTCTTTCCCAGCCTTTCCACGCTAGCAGGATGGGGTTGGAATGGTCAATGAAAAAACGTCCACCAATAATGCCAAGTTCATCCACAGGAAATACACCCCGTTAGAGGCCCGCGCCAAGGGCGCGGCAGTCGCTTTAAGCGACTTGCCTCTAACGGGGTTAACCCCACTAGAGAATTTCCCCTAACGGCGTTCACTCCACAATTCGCCGTTGCCCGCCAGAATTACCAAGCAACCATTATAACTTCAACTGTCCGATCGGACAGAAGAAGTTATGGGATGATTCACAGAGCAGAAAGTATTTGTTCGTCTGCCAGAACACCTCGCCGCTCTCGGGAAAGATGCAAGGCGCATTCCGCGCCAGCGGAATCGCCCCATCTCCGAGGATGAATGGCAGCGACGAACAAATAACCGAGCACTCAGCATGGTTTTTAGTATTACTCCTATTTACAGACATTTGTTGAACAAGCAATATTAAAGAGATTTTTCGGGCCTGAGTGCTCGGTGAACAACCGCGAGTACCGCAACCGATGCGGTTATTCATTCGCATAAGAGAATTTGTGCCTGGCTATTGACAGATTCCGGTACCCCTGCTACATATGGGTCTGGACTTATTGCGAGTCCAAAATGGCGCGAGTTTAATAACGAGGCGAGCGTTCTGGGGCGCTCAAAAGGGGCTCTGGAACGCTCGCCTTATTTATGGAGTGAGCCCGCACCCGACGGCCTCGGGAAAGGCGTCCTCCGGCGCCAATTGCGGATGGTTGTTTGAAAACATAGCTCGCCAAGATGGCGAGAGAGGAGGTGGTATTAATGCCGAATTTCATGCTCGTGATTCTGCTGGCGGCCGCGGCCGAGATCAGCGCCGAGGAGACGCCGGGACTTTCCAAAGGTCCGGCCAATCCGGCGGAGATCGGTACAAGGTGCGCCGTCATGGCCGGCCGTGAGGACCGGGCTTATCTGAATTGCCCGGAGCCCGCGGCAATCCAGCCGCGCGGCGATCCGGCCGCCATCCAGCGCAGGGTCATCGAGCAGCAGGGCAGTCGCAGAGAGAGTCGTCCGGCGCACCCCCCCGCGCCGGCGGGTGAGACCCTCTCGCCGCCCGCGCGGATCTGGAGCGCCAGCGTCGCGGCCGAACTGGGCGTGGGCGCGCCGATCGGCCCGGCGTGGCTGCTGCTGTTCCTCGCGGCGGCCGGGGCGGGTGCCTTG
>CAYIKH010000059.1:0-2181 GCA_964363965.1 uncultured Candidatus Saccharibacteria bacterium | reverse complement strand
AGCTCATCAGCCAGGCGCAGTCGCGGAGTCAGGCCGTGGACAGTGGCGGCTCTGATAACGCCGGTATCATTATTGATCGAGCCTTTGACATTCACCTTGTCGCCGATCTTGAGGCTGGAGGCGCTGACGCCGGCCGGAATGAAGCGGGCATTGGTAATATCTACGGAAAGGGAAAGTCCCCATACCTTGACCGTTATGGTGCTAGAGGCGGTCGCGGTTATTACACCGCTCAAGATCCTCACCTCGCCCTTCGGGCCGACAAAGAGTGAGGCAGGGTGCTCCCGCACCGACTCAATCTCCGGAAGCTCGAACGATTCCAGTTTCTCAATGACCCGCTCCAGACCCCTAAGCCTTATTTTCGGCTCATCATCATCATCATCGGCCAGGGATGGCAGAGCCAAGGCCATCACGCCGGCAAGAATGAAACCAATAATTTTTTTATGCATTTATTTGTGGATTCTTTACTTTTAAGGACGACCTTTAAGCATCTCCCGGGTTAATCTCCAAACAGGATTGAGCGGAGGCGCGATTGGATATCGCTCGCTCCTTCGACTGAATTTTCAATGTCACTTTGGACCGAATTTTCAATTTCAACCGAAGCCGAAGATCCGCCCCGGGCTTTCAGTTGAAGTTCCTGGCGAATTTCTTGACCCTGGCCGCTATTTGAGGAGCGCTCTCCTCTGAAGTGGCCTTCAAATACTTCATCATCCTCCAGAAATACTTCGATGCGGGTATCGGCCGAGGCTTTGGCCGTAGCCGAGATTCTTTGGGGTTCACCCAGAACCTGAATGCATAGCGCTCCTCTATTTTTATCGCTAACGCGGAACTCAAGCCGGGAGGGTTCATCAGCCCGACCTTCGGCTTCAACTTCAACCTGCCAGTCCACACAGGGAGTGGGGCGCAAGAGCCTTCCTTCAAGGGTCAGGGTGTCATTGGTCAATGAAAGGGTGAGTTCCCCGAGACGCGTTCTCACCCTTGCAGTGGCCGAAACAGTTGTCGTTGCTGTCTCGTCTCCACCGTCATCTTCTTGGCCATTGGTAAGATCAACATCGAGGTCTAGGGCATGGCGTACCTCCACCAAGAGCTTGGCTTCCTGGGCCATGCGATGAGCCTTCTGGAACATACTGAAAGCTTCGCCATAGGCTCCGGCCTCGAGCTTCACCCGGCCATCGGCCATAACTTGCTCCGCCTTGACGAGGCGCGTTTGGGCATCGGCTATGGACTCTTCCCCCAGACGAGCCTTTTCTTTTTCGATGAAGCTCCGGACCTCACGGATTTTGGCCTCGGCGGCCTTGAGCCGGCCCTCGGCGCTGGCCCGGAATGCACCCTCGGCTTTAGCTGAAACTCTGGCTTCGATGGCTGAACGGGTTGAGGAAGCAAGGCGGCTGCTGGCTTTCACCTTCATAAGTAAATCCTGCACCTCTCCCGTCGTTGATGTTGCCCGGCCTTCGACTAAGGCTTCAAGAATCCGCTCATGCACCCGGAGGGTTCCTTCAAGATTGGAATTCACCTCAGCGGCGGCCTCAATCCGGCCGGCCGATTCGATTTCGGTAATGCGCTCTTCTAACCTCTGGCTGTGGCGGCTAAAGTGTTCCTCAATAGTGGCTCTGGTCTCCGGCTGCAGCCGCCCTTGCTCAACCAACTGTTCCGCCTCCTCGAGTCTCCGCTCCAGCCGCTCGGCTTCCCATCCGGCTTGCGATTCCAGAGAAACGGCCAAAACCGCGCGCACCTCTTCATTGACGCTGACTTTAATCGGGTAAAGTAAATCTCCGGGCAACGCTCCCTCGGCGGCAAGAGATATTCCGCCGCTCGTGGCGATGAACAAAGCTACGATGAGTCCAATGGGCATGAGCTTAGGTCTGGCTAAAAACCAGCCTGATACCTGCGCGTTAAGACGCACTTCGCCCTCCCCCCTTACCGGCGAGACGCGGAGGTAGCTCAAAATCCGGCGGCGAATTGAGTCGCGCTCTGGGGAGGTAAGACGGATTTCTTTGGCTCGATGTAAAATCTTTTCTATTTCCTCCATGGCTTATGTTAGAAGCGCTCTTAACTTCTTGATGGCGCGGTGGAGGCGGACGGAGACAGCATTTTCCGTTTCCCCAATGATCTCGGCAATTTCCTTGGGATCAAGCTCATTGATATAGCGCAGTACCACGACCTCGCGGTGCTTGGGGTCGAGCT
>CAYIKH010000058.1:0-2383 GCA_964363965.1 uncultured Candidatus Saccharibacteria bacterium | reverse complement strand
GCTTCTTTATCGCCTCGGCAATCCCCTTTTCTTCCGGGAAATGCAAAAATCCGCCAATGGTCGGATGCACGGCATGAACTGATCTGCCGGCTATAAGCGTGGCCAAAAAATTGCCGGCGGCTTTGACCTCAAAGCCGTCATGAAGGAGTTGATGCTCCTCCGGATTGTTTTCGTCAAAATCGAGAAATGCATCTTTGCCGTAAATATCCGGCAGGCTAAAAAGATAAAGATGCAGGGCATGATCGCGAATCATCAAACCGTACATGGTCAGAATCCGCAGGAGTATGGTTTGGGGAGACGGGGTGATTCCGAGTGCGCGTTCGCAGGCTTCTATACTCGCCAAAAGATGGGCGTTGGAGCAGGTGCCGCAGATGCGCGACAAAAGCTGGGGCAGGGCGGCGATGGGCTTACCCTTCATGGCTTGGGTAAAGAAGCGTTTGTATTCAGTGATTTTGAAATGAACATGCTCAACCTTATCGTCTTTTACCCGCACCTCCAAAGAAGCCGAACCCTCGACTTTAGTCAGGCGATCCAAGGTCAGGTCGAAAGTATGCATAGGCGGCTCTAGGCTTGGACTTTAGCTTTTAGTTCATCAACAACACGATTGACCACTTCCAGGAATTTATTAGGATCCATGGGGCAGCCCGGGACTTCGGCATCCACCTTTACAACATCGGAAACTTTCAAAACCTTAGGCATGGCGGCAAAGCGGGCTAGCAAAAATTCAATCTCGGCTTTTTGCTTCTCGCCAAAAAAATTGCGCTGGCCCGCCGGCATCCCGACCACGGCGCAGGCGCCAACGGCCACGAGTTTCTTTGATTTTTCGCGTATTTCGCGGAGTCGGGCCTGCTGTTCCTCCGAGGCAATAGCGCCTTCAATAAAAGCAATGTCCAATTCATCCAAAACATTTTTGGATTTAAGCACCCGGGCATGGCGAAAATCAAAAAGTTTTTTCCATTCCTGCCAGTATTCATTCATCACCTCGGTCATGACGATGGTATTGTCCTCGCAGCAGGAAAATGAGAACCACCCGATTTTAATCTTTGGCTTTTCGTTGCTGGTGTTCATTTGAGAAGCGTTTTTAGATCAAAGTCGGGATCAGCCAGTTCCTTTTTCCGGCCAGCCACCTCGATTCCCCTTTCTATTATTCTGGAAATCGTAGCGAGTTCCGTGGTGCGATTGATAAGGGTGGCGCCGATGATCTTGCCGTCTTTAATCATGATGCGACCATAAGCGCGGCTGTCCGCCGATCCCCGGGGGATGGCCGCACGATCCGGCCCGGGGCGGACATCGCCGACAAAGGCAAGTGTGATGCCAAGGCCCTGGGTGGTATAAAACGAGACCATGCGGAAGGGCTGGCGTTGCCCGGCCATATTGGCTCCGGCGACTCTTCCCTGGACTTGGGCATTGACCCAGTTGCCAAGCTGAATTTTATCTCCAATGATAAGATCTTTGAACTCGGCAACATCGCCCGCGGCCCATACATCCGGCAGGCTGGTTTCAAGATACTCGTTGGCCAGGATCCCGCGCTTAACCTCGAGACCCCCCGATGCGACCAGCCGCTCCAATGGGCAGGATACGCCGATGCCGACAATAATCATGTCGCAGGAAATATTAGTGCCGTCTTTGAGTACTACACCGCTTACTTCCGCCTGGCCGAGCACCTGGCTGACCTCGGCGGCGTATAAGATTTTAACTCCACCGGTCTCAAGCGCTCTTTCAATCATCCGGCCAGAAGGTTCATCCAGGAGCGGCTCCCAATAGTATGGTTCACGGAGGATCAGAGTAACGGCTATTCCGGCCATGCGTAGCATCTCACACATCTCAAAGCTGATGAATCCTCCGCCGATGGCAAGGGCCTGGTGGGCGGTTTTTACGGCGGCAATGATGGCTCGAGCATCATCCAGTGTCCGCAGATAAAAAACGCCGCGCTTATCGCTTCCGGGAATGCCCCACTTCCGGGCGCAGCCGCCAAGGGACAAGAGCAATTTTTCATAGCCGAGATTTCGCCCATCCTCAAGCCCAATCGTTTTATTATTGGCATCCAGGTGTACTGCCTTTTGGCCAGCAATAAGATCAATGCCGCTTTCTTTATACCACGATTCTTTTTTCAGCCAGATCTGTTCAAACGGAATTTTCTCCAAAAAGAAATTAGGCTTGGACAGCATGACCCGCGAATAGAGCCGGTGCGGTTCATCCGAGACAATGGCAATGCTACCGGAGGTGTCAAATTTGCGAATGGTTTCGGCAGCCGTGGTGCCGGCAATACCTCCGCCGATGATGAGATATTTAATCTTTTCCACAGTATGCGCGGTGTCGAAGTTTTTCGCTTGCGGCGTTTAACCTAGCCAGGCGCGGTAGCGGGGGAAGCGGCGACAAATGG
>CAYIKH010000057.1:0-2411 GCA_964363965.1 uncultured Candidatus Saccharibacteria bacterium | reverse complement strand
AGAGGCAAACTCCGAGAAAGGGAGAAGAACATGAACGCAAACGACCTGAAGGGTTTGATCGGAAGGATCAAGATCGAACTCCCGAAGCTCGTGCGCAAGCCCATCGAGCCGAAGGAGACGAGGACTCGGGACCTGAAGTCCGAGGTCGAGGTGGACAGCCTCACCGGCGAACTCTTCGCGGGTCTTCGCGAGCAGACGTCGCTCCTCAGGAAGCTCATGGCGGTCAGGGATCCGGGCGCCGAGGTGAAGGTTCAGATCGACACCCTGACGTCCGCGATCGCCGAGACCAAGCAGGCCATCAAGTCCGACCTCGGCCTCTACAGCCGGTGGTTCAGCGGGCCGCTCGCTCAAGAGGACGAGCTCGCCGTGTCCCTGGACCTTGCTGAGCGAGGCGTTCTCGCCGAGATCAGCCAGGAAGAGGCCAGCCGCAACAAGGATGCCTGGAGTCAGTACCGCGAGCTCCAGCGGATGGGCAAGGACGGCGACGACGATGAGTCGCCCGTGCAGCGTCCGCAGACCCTGTTCACCGTCAGGGAGATCACCGGAGCCAACTCGGCCCGCCCGCGCTACTTCGTCAAGCGCATGATCCCCAAGGGTGAGCAGTTCCCCGATGGCTACAGCCGCCTGATGGCGGCCTACGCCGGTCACTTCCAGCAGAAGCGCGCCCACTACAAGGAGATGGGCAAGATGGTCGGTCTGATGCTGTCCGAGCTCGGCGTGGAAGAGGGGAAGACCCTCAAGTACGTCGAGGCCGGCGAGCCGGCTGTCGTGGCCTTCGAGGTCACGTCCGCTCACGAGTGGAAGGGTCAGGACGGGCGTCCCCTCACCGGCACCGTGGTGGTCAAGTGCCACGGCACCGAGGGCGGGGTTGCCAAGCTCCAGATTCTCGGAGCAGTCGGTAGCATCTTCTATTCGCTCCGGCGGCACATCCCCCTCGAAGGGAATGAGGGGACGATCTTCGCCTACAAGGCCGGGCGTGCTTTCGAGGGCATGTCCAAGGCCGAGGGCGAGGACCAGCCGTGGCTCAGGGCGTTTCTGTCGAAGGTCGCAGGCCTCAACGCCGGCGGCCGGAACCGGACCACCCAGAGCTACGCGCCGCAGTACATCCCGCAGACGCCGAGGGGCGAGCGGGGTGAGGACTACCACGGCAAGCAGCCGCGGAAGGCCAAGGGTCGCCGCGGCGGCGAGAAGCAGCGCGGCGGCGGCAAGAACCGCGCCGACGCGAGCCAGTTCGAGAAGAACTAGCTCCAAGCCCCGCTACGCAGGGGTCTGAATACTGCGGATACGGGCTCTGTCGGGTCGCCAAACGGCGATTCGGCAGGGCCCGTTTTAATATTTTTTACTACTTGAAAAATAAGAGAAATCATAGTATTATTCGTTTTATCCATGAATCCCGTACGAAGCCGCGGTCGCAGTACGGGATACATAAAAGTAGCCAGTTATCAGGAAGAGTATTGCTAAACCATCAATATAATTAGCAGGCGTTGACCGCGACCTGCTTCGTACGGGATGAAAGATTTTTCCAAACACATTATTTACGCCCTGATAATCCTTGTTCTTATCTCCGGCGTTTACGCGCTGCTTGCCGGCTCCTTCCGGGAGAAGAAAGAGATTTCTCTTTCCGAGCTCGTAGGAGGAATCAACGCCGGCAACGTTCAAAAGATTACCATTCAGGAAAACAATCTCGGCATCACTCTTAAAGACGGGACAGCGGTCACTTCAAGGAAAGAGATCGGCGTCGGGCTGATTGAGCTTTTGAAAGATTACAACGTTGACCAGGAGAAATTGAAAGGAGTGACGATTGAAGTGAAAGAAGCCGGCGGTTTTGGATTTTGGGCCGGAGTTATAATTCCCTTCTTGGCGCCCATTTTGCTTATCGGATTTTTTATCTGGTGGACTGCTCGCCAGGTGCAGAAGGGCTCCATGCAGGCCTTTACTTTCGGCCAATCAAAAGCCCGACTCGTTTCGCCGGAGACGGCCCGCGAAAAGATTTTGTTCAAAGACGTCGCCGGAGCAAAAGAAGCCAAAGAGGAATTAAAGGAGGTGGTGGATTTTTTGAAAAACCCCAAAAAGTTTTTGGATATAGGCGCGCGCATTCCGCGAGGAGTATTGCTTATGGGCGCTCCCGGTACGGGAAAGACGTTGCTCGCCCGGGCGGTTGCCGGGGAAGCCAACGTGCCGTTCTTCCAAATCTCCGGCTCGGAATTCGTTGAGATGTTTGTGGGCGTTGGCGCCTCTCGCGTCCGCGACCTCTTTAAGGTTGCCAAAAAGGCGGCACCCTGCATCGTCTTTATTGACGAGATTGACGCCGTTGGCCGCCACCGCGGCGCGGGTCTTGGCGGAGGACACGATGAAAGGGAGCAGACTTTGAATCAGATATTGGTGGAAATGGACGGATTTGAAACCGATGA
>CAYIKH010000056.1:0-2547 GCA_964363965.1 uncultured Candidatus Saccharibacteria bacterium | reverse complement strand
TACGGGAACAATTGAGGTTGAATCCGGAGAAAGCATCTCCTGCACGATCACCAACACTGAAGACTGAAATAGGCACGTAATCTCTGAATGACCTCGGCGAAACAAGGACGAGTTACTGGGAATTAGTTACCGGTTACTGGCGCCAAGATCCGCCCATAACCCTTAACTCTTAACCCATAACTCACCCTGATTGATCCTTCATACCCTGGCCCAAGTTGGGGGCAGCGTTGTCGGTGACGAGCCGGGAGCATCGCCCACGGCTCGTTGCCGGTGACGAAAAGCCTACCCTGGGCTGGGGGACCGAGGGATTAATCGAGTTAAGAGTTATGAGTAATGAGTTATGAGTTTGTAAATAATGAGTAATGCGTTATGCGTCGTGAGGTTAGTCGTTCCCCATAACCCATGACCCTTAACCCTTAACCTAGTGCCTGAATCCATTGATCTTAGACAACCACAACCGCCCGAATCAGGGCTGGCCCCTCGACAAGCTCGGGGGTACTGGCACCGCCTGACCGGCGAGCCGATGAAGCGATGGGAGAAAGTTGTCGGCGCTATCCTCTTAATCGTTTTCCTCGCCGTCTTTTACATCGTTCTTGACGCCAACAAGTACCGGGCCCAGGTCATGGCCATTGAAGGCGAGGGCAAAGTGGGCATCAACCCCACCACCGAGCTTCTTGATTTCGGCGACCTCTCGCGCGGGACCTCGGCCATCCGCCGGGTGTCCATTGCCAACAACACGCCCGTCCCGATGTGGATTGCCGTAGTCCGAACCGGAAGCATCTATGACCTAACCGACCTGGATAAAAATTACTTCGTGATGAAGCCGAGAGCCGAGGAGCGTCTGGAATTCAAGGTCTATATGCCGGCGTCGGCCGAGATAGGAAAAATGTACAAGGGCAGAGTGTATATTTTCAGAATCCCCGCGCCAGGAGCCGGAAAGTGAGTTGTATGTTATGAGTTATGCGTTATGTGTTATGTGCCGTGAATTATGAGTACCGAAATTCACGATTTCACTGAACTTACGGTATGGCAGGTAGCAAATAAAATCAGAAAAGATGTTTACAAACTGACCGAGAAATTTCCGGCTTCAGAAAAATACAATCTCATCCCACAACTCCGCAGGGCAGCCACATCTATCGCGGCAAATATTGCGGAAGGATTTGGGAGGTACCACTATCAAGAAAATATCCAATTCTGCCGCCAGGCACGAGGTTCGCTGGAAGAAGTCCGCGACGGGATGATTTTCGCAAACGAGATGGGTTTTGCGCCCCAAAAGGAATGCCAGATGCCGCTTGAAAAGCTTATTGAATGCCGACAGTTATTAAACGGATACATCCGCTCTCTGAATAAATCCAAATCCCAAACCCTTAACCCATAACGCATAACACATAACACATAACACTTAACACTTAACTCGCATTGAAGAGGGTTTTAAAAATTCTGCTGGATATCGGTATCTACGTCGCCATTGCCATTGGCCTGGTCTGGGGCTTGCCCAAAGGGCTTTCCTGGGCGCTGGCAACGCCCTATCCCATGGCCACCATCACCTCCGGCTCAATGTGGCCGATGCTGAAGGAAGGCGACCTGATTCTCATTCAGAGCATCCCCAAGGAGGCCATTAAAACGGGCGACGTCGTGGTCTGGCGCAACCCCAAAGGCTTCACCATCCACCGCGTGGTCAAGCTCAATGAAAATACGCTGGTTACGCGGGGGGACGCCAATTTCAAGGACGATGAGCCGGTGGCCTACGCGGACGTTATCGGAAGAACGGTGATGCTCGGGAAAAAGCCATTTCGAATACCATACGTCGGGCTAATCAGTATCGCGGCAAACAAATATGGAAGGTAGCCGGCAATTCCAAAAATATCCCTCGCAGACGGTTCGGACGGCGGTGAGTCCGTATGTTTTAGTTTTGCCGCCCCGGCCGCCAACGCTCGGCCCTCATGTAATTGATTTGCATAATTTCAATGGCGAGAAAGCCCAAACTATCCTCGCGGCCGCTCCCGCATCGCGGAGATTCGGAATTCTCGCCCTCCTCGGATTTCGCAAAACATACCGCATGACCAGGCGGGCCATCCGCTTTGCCGTCCTCTCCGCATTCATCCTTGCCGGAACGATTTGGACCGCATCAGCCCTTATTTCGGGTTTTGAGGCCCACGTCATCAATGTCACCGCCCAGATTGAGGGCTGCGATGAGATTGAAGTCCGCTCCAAGGGCTTTTGGAAAGAACATGAAGAAATCTGGAATCCCGCCCTTCTGCCGCAGACCGTCGGCTCAACCACGGTAAGCAACCTCTTTGAGGGGCAGGATATTTTTGACGCCAATGACACCATGGCCGACAAACTCCGCGCCGAGCTTTTGGCTTTGAAATTCAACATCGCCTACTTCGGCGCAGGAAACGGCCTCGTGCCCGGCGAGGATATCCGCGTCTGGCAGCTGGCCAACGAAGCCGATGTCCTGCTTGAGCGCGTGCCGCCGGCTACGGATGAGGAGCTTGAAGCAATGAAGGACCGCGTGGAAAAGGTTAATACGGCGGGGCACGTGAG
>CAYIKH010000055.1:0-2659 GCA_964363965.1 uncultured Candidatus Saccharibacteria bacterium | reverse complement strand
CATGACGATCATTTTATTTTTCAGGTCGTTTATCGTGAGCATGGACGACATATCATACCGATTCCTGGTCTAACTTTCAAGAGAGAACCGAGCACTCAAATTTACATCCGTCGCCACCAATACATGGGCAAGTTATCAAGTAAAGGCCGAATTAACACCAGTGATGGATGTAAATTTGAGTGCTCGGTTATTTGTTTGTAGCTGCTCGTACTTCGCCTATCCGGCTTGCACTCACAGGCAAACAAATAAAAAAGAGGACTGCGCGCTGGCGAGCCCTCCCACGAGTGAGCACCTGGCGGCGCTGCGAGAACAAATCAGCCGCTGGCTGCAATCGTGTGCAACTCCCCCGCAGGGCTTATCCTGTGGGAAAGAAAACTTGGTTTAGAGAAGGAACTTGCCGATCGGCGTAGTGGAAAAGGCGGGAGAGAAGGAGCTGGTGTTGGTATCGGCCCCGTTCGGAGACGACTGTCTCCGGCAGGGGGATTTCCTACAGGAGAATTGGTATTTTTATCTTATCAACTTGTTTTTCGCAAGCAAAATGGGTTATCCACACTATCGGGCGTTGGCCCATTTCTCTGATCACCGCGATTAAAGGCTCTTACTTTCCATTAGGGGAAATTGCCTCAGGCGTTATGCGTTGTGAATAAGTATTTTGATTGGTACTATCCTTCGCTATAAAATATATATAGTAACTTACGAACTTCCCGGTCGATCCCGCCGATTTTTTAGCGGGCAGAAAGTTTGATACTCCGGTTAATTCATAAGACGGGACATTCGGCTGATGCATAGCCGAGTGCCTCGGTAATTCATTATACTACGCTTATGGTACTTCAAACTTGGGGTGAGGTAGTGATTGCATCGCTCCAACAGTCATGGGCTGCCGTGGCGAGCTTCGTGCCGCTGTTCATTGGAGCCATCATCGTTTTCCTGGTCGGTTGGGTGGTCGCGGTCGCCCTCGGGAAGCTCGTGACTGAGGTTGTGCGGGCTCTTCGGGTTGATGCGCTGCTTCAGCAGCTGGAAGTCGAGAAGGCGCTCGAGCGCGGAGGGGTGCGGCTGAACTCGGGAGCATTCATAGGAGGATTGGTAAGGTGGTTTTTGATCATCGTCTTCCTTCTGGCCGCCGTAAATATCCTCGGCCTGTCGCAGGTGAGTGACTTCTTGACGAGCGTTCTCCTGTACATACCCAACGTCGTGGTGGCGGCATTGATTATTGTCATCGCCGTTAAAGTGGCTGAGGTGGTGGAGCGTGCGGCTCGTAGTTCGGTGGAAGCCGCGGGAATGAGCGGCGCCATCGTAGGGGTGATGGCGCGCTGGGCCATCTGGATTTTCGCTGTCGTTGCGGCACTGCTTCAGCTTGGTGTGGCTACTATTCTGCTTCAGACGGTTATCACCGGTCTGGTTGCGATGCTGGCGCTCGCCTTTGGTCTGGCATTCGGTTTGGGTGGCAAGGATGCGGCGGCATCTTTCGTCGAGAAGATGCGCCGTGATATTTCCGGCCGCGGCTAAGTCTCGGCTATTCTGACTCCAGCCAAGCCGGCAGCCGCTCCGACCGCGGTCGGAGCGGCGTGGCGTTATGTCTGGATTAAGGGCCAGATGTGCCTTGTGGACAATCTTTTTTTCGGGGCTTGACTGTTTGCCGGCGCTTGGAGTAAAATAAATGCGCATGATAGGGGTATCTAAAATTTGTATAATCAAAGCGGCTTTTCCATCGCAGTCGGGCTGACCTTGGCGTTGGCTGGTGCATTGGTAAGCCGCTTAAAAGGCGGCTTTTTTTAATGACAGTGCTTCGCGTTGGGACGCGGATCCAAGGATCAGCGTACCAATGCGCAGCATTGGGGAAGTATTTTGAAAAGTGAATACGAAATTAGCGTTCAGCGTCGAGCGTCTAGCGGGTGGGTAACTATTCGCTATGCGCTATCTGTGCTCTACGCTAATTTGGCTAACAACATGTGCGGGAAAAAGAACTTCCCACCATTTGTGGTGGGGGTACGGATAAGGGCATATGGTGGATGCCTTGGCTTTGAGAGGCGATGAAGGACGCGGCGTGCCGGCGATATGCTTCGGGGAGGTGGCGAGCAACCTTTGATCCGGAGATTTCCGAATGGGGCAACCCTATCCGAGTAATTTCGGATAACTCTGCGGGTAATACCGCAGGTGAGCCAACCCGGTGAAGTGAAACATCTCAGTAACCGGAGGAAAATAAAACAAAGTCAGTTATTGAGTTGATGAGTTACAGCCGCCTCGCGGCTTTGAGTTGTTGAGTTCAAACTCATAAACTCATTAAACTCCTCAACTCATTTAACTGACCCATTCCCTGAGTAGCGGCGAGCGAAACGGGAACAGCCCAGACCCCGTGAGATGTCGCGCAAGCGGTATCTTGCGGGGAGTTGTAAGTTAGATTCGTAAGGGAGCAATCCCTTGGAGAGCCAGAAGTTAGGACTTCGTTAGCAGAAGACGCCTGGAACGGCGCACCACAGCGGGTAACAGTCCCGTATGCGAAAACGGTCTTATGCTCTCTGAATCTATACTTGAGTACTGCGCCGTTTGACGACTTCGCAGGAAGCAGGGTCAACTAGTGACCCAAGGCTAAATACTCTCAAAGACCGATAGTGAACAAGTACCGTGAGGGAAAGGTGAAAAGCAGCCCGGTGAGGGCGGT
>CAYIKH010000054.1:0-2721 GCA_964363965.1 uncultured Candidatus Saccharibacteria bacterium | reverse complement strand
GGATGGGGAGATGCTTGGCGGCGGGATTATTGCCTAAATTTAGCATCCACAGATTATTCACATCGCACTTGACGGCATCCTGGCCGCAGCTTAAGCTTGGGATTACCTTCCTGGCATGTTCGTTTTCTTGCCAATCTGGGCCTCGCCGCAAGGAGGGGCCAAAGATGGGCCGAGTGGTGGCACACGTTGAAGATCCAACCAGGCATGGTTGGAAGCCGTGAGGCGCCTGTTGCGCCCCAAGTCCTTGGGGTGGCAGGGGAAACGCCTGCGCAACGCTTTGTGGCTACTGTTGCTCGACGGAGCAGCAGGAAAAAGCTCTTCGGAGCTGCCGCACTGTGGCTTAACCGGTTAGGCCTTGATAGCGCCTCGCCGTGCCGCAAGGCACGCCAAAAGCGCAAACAAGGTTGCCGACATCGAATCGGCATACCCGGGCATAGCGCGCAATACACGGCACTGGGATCGCGACCTTCCAGCATAGAGTAAGCTTGTCGGCAAGACGAGCTGAAAACCCTGGAAGCCCAGTTGTCAGCTAGCGAGGGGGCAACCTCAAGCAAAGCTGAATCTTCGACCGAAACCCCACCCGCAATCATCCTGGCCAAGATCGGCCAGATCTCCATAACCACCCGCCCTGCAGAAGACCGCAGGGCGTTTTTTTATTTGTTTGTCTGTAGGCCACACACATAAATAAAAAATAAGAACATAACTTCAATTGGCCGATCGGACAGATAAAGTTATGTGGGATGATTTGAGGGGTTCTCTTGGAACGCAATGACGGTGTCAGGTGTTTCGTTGAACATCGGATGGAAATCTGCTCTAATAGAACAATGGGATCAAACGAAATACGCAAACGCTTCCTCGATTTTTTCAAAAAACGCGGCCACACCGTGGTGCCTTCCTCCTCGCTCATCCCCGACGACCCCACGGTGCTTCTGACCACCGCCGGGATGCAGCAATTCAAGCCCTACTATATCGGCGAAGCCGATCCCATAAAGGATTTCGGGTCGCGAAATACCGCCTCAATTCAAAAAAGCTTCCGCACCTCGGATATTGACGAGGTGGGGGATGAGTCGCACCTTACCTTCTTTGAGATGCTGGGAAATTTCAGTTTTGGCGGATATTTCAAGGAGGAGGCTATCGAGTTCGCCTACGAACTAATAAATTCCAAATTCCAAATTCCAAATTCCAAGATGTCCGTTACGGTTTTCGGCGGAGATGAAGAGATACCGCGGGATGATGAATCGGTTAAGATTTGGGGAAAGTTTGGGTTTAAAGAAGCAAAAGGCAACTTAAAATATGCCGGAAGGGAAGATAACTTCTGGGGTCCGACCGGAAAGGAGGGACCCTGCGGTCCGACCACTGAGATATATGTCGGCGGAGTTGAAATTTGGAACATCGTTTTCAACGAATATTACTGCCAAGCTGGCAAAACTCTTGAGAAGCTTAAGCAAAACGGGGTAGATACCGGGATGGGCCTGGAGCGGCTGGCCATGGTGCTGCAGGCTAAATCAGACACCTTTGAGACTGATCTTTTTCAACCTCTGATAACCCTTCTGCCTTCCAGCCTGCCCCTCCGTGTCCGGCGTATCGTTGCCGACCATATCCGGGGGATTGCTTTTCTTGTTGCTGACGGCCTGAGGCCGTCCAATAAAGAAGCCGGCTATATCCTGCGCCGACTCATGCGGCGCGTAATGGTTTATGGAAAGCTCTACAACCTGCCTAACCACATCTTTGATGCGCTGCTTCATGAAGTTATACTTCAGTATGGCGGGTTCTGGCCCGAGGTGGCTCGACACAATGCGATCATCCGCCGCGAGTTCAAGACTGAAAATGAAAAATTTACCAAGACCATGGCCAGAGGCATGCGCGAGCTTGAAAAACTGTCAGCCGTTGATGCTCAAGCGGCATTTAGGCTCTACGAAACCTACGGCCTGCCGTTTGAAATTTTGATGGAGTTGGGCGGCGCCAAAGCCCGCGAGCTCACCCGCGAAAATTTTGATGCCGAGTTGGCCAAGCATCAGGAAATCTCCCGGGCCGGACAGGAGCGTAAATTCGGCGGCCATGGCCTGATTCTTGACACTGGAGAGCTTAAAGCCGCGGACGAGGAAGAGCTTAAAAAGGTGACGAGGCTGCATACCGCAACCCACCTCCTGAATTCCGCTCTTCATCGGGTGCTGGGAGATTCGGCTGGGCAAGCCGGCTCGGACATAACTGCCGAGCGGACCCGCTTTGATTTTGTGTTCCCCCGAAAGCTCAGCGCCGAGGAACTAAAAGCAATTGAAAAGCTGGTGAACGACGCCGTAGCCAAGGATTTCACCGTGCGCTGTGAAATCATGCCGCTCGCCGAAGCCAAGAGCTCGGGCGCCATTTACATGATAAAAAGTCCTTATCCTGATCCAGTGAAAGTTTACACCATAGGCGAGGGCGAGGACGTTTTCTCCAGGGAGCTTTGTGGTGGACCGCATGTCAACCGAACCGGAGAAATAGGCGGGTTTAAAATCCTTAAGGAAGAATCGTCGTCGGCAGGAATAAGACGCATTCGAGCCACCGTTATACCGTGAAGTCCCAAATCGCAAATTCCCCGCCCGACTTCGTCTGGGCGACCTGCCCGACACGACTTCGTCGTCTCGAAGTCAGGCGGGAGTCCAGGCGAGCGGGCAAATCCCAAGCAAATGACGCGAAGCGTCATCCTGAGCGAAGCGAAGGATCTCCGTGGAGTTCCTT
>CAYIKH010000053.1:0-2930 GCA_964363965.1 uncultured Candidatus Saccharibacteria bacterium | reverse complement strand
GCAGGAGAGGGAGGTCAAAACCGGACTTCGCGGATCCGATGGCTCAATTGAGATCATTGAAGGCGTTGCCGAGGGTGAGGAGATAATAATCTCCGCCCCGGAAGAGTAAGCCCCGTTAGAAGTCCGTCTTTGGTGCGCATTGTAGTTTTAGGCGTTTTAGCATTTAGTTTGCAACAAAAAGGTTGATCAGAGCAGAAAAATTTTTTACTAAAATTTTTCTGCCGAGGACTTCTAACGGGGTAAACTTGAGGCGGTCCTGGCGATGGCACTCATAGAAGTCGAAAACCTGGAAAAAGTGTACGCCGAGGGCGAGGCCAAGACTCCGGCGTTGCGGGGAGTCTCTTTGGCCATTGCCGGAGGCGAATTCGTAGCCATCATGGGGCCGTCCGGCTCCGGAAAATCAACGCTCCTCCATATCCTTGGATTTTTGGACCGGCCGAGCGCGGGCCGCTATCGCTTTGACGGCCGGAGCATGGACGAATATTCCGATGAGGAGCTGGCGCGGATACGCAACCGGAAAATGGGCTTTGTCTTCCAGACTTTCAACCTCATGCCGCGGACTTCGCTCCTGGAAAACGTGAAGCTGCCGCTCCTTTATTCGGAGACGGACGCGGCCCACTGGGAGGAGCTGGCTATGAGCGCCATCAAGACCGTGGGGCTGGAAGGACGAATACATCACGAGCCCTCGCAGCTTTCCGGAGGCGAGAGACAGCGCGTGGCCATTGCCCGGGCGCTCGTAAACAACCCCACGGTTATTTTTGCCGACGAGCCGACGGGCAACCTGGATTCCGCAGCCGGAGGACGGGTTATGGAGGAGATTGAAAAACTCAATCGCCGCGGCCACACCATAGTCCTGGTCACCCATGAAACCTATACGGCCGAATACGCCGAGCGGATCATCAAGCTGAAAGACGGCCGCATTGAGAGTGATGAGCGGGTCAAGGTCCGGAGGAACGCCAATGATAACCAATTTTTGAAATGACGCTCGGCTACAGCCTGAAAACCGCATTCCGTGGCCTGGCCACGAATCGCACGCGAAGCATCTTGACGCTCCTCGGCATTGTCATCGGCATCGCCGCCATTACCCTGGTCATGGCCGTGGGCCGGGGAGCCCAGGACCTTATTTTGTCGCAGATCCAGGGGTTGGGCTCGCGGACCATCGTGGCCGTGCCGGGGCGCCAACCCAGCGGGCCCTCGGACGTGGCCCAAATCTTCAGCGATTCGCTTAAGCCCAAGGATCTTGACGCACTCCGGCGCAGGGAAAACGTGCCCGCGGCCGAGGAAATCATGCCGGTGGTCTTCGGCGGAGAGACCGCATCCTACGGGAATGAAACTTACCGCCTGACCATTTTCGGCGCATCGGAGCTGATAGCAAAAATCTTTGATCTTTATCCCGAAACGGGAACGTTCTTCAGCGAAGACGACATTCGGGGACGGGCTGATGTAATCGTCATCGGCGCCAAGGTGCGCGAGGAGCTTTTCGGCGCATCCTTAGCCCTCGGCCAGCGCATTAAAATAAAAGACCGGAACTTCCGGATCATCGGCATCCTGCCCAAAAAGGGGCAGGTTTCATTCTTTAATTTTGACGAGATGGCCATTGTCCCGTACACCACGGCCCAGCAGTATATTTTCGGCATCAAGCACTTTCACCGCTTCATTATCCAGGCCGACGAGGAGGAGAATATCCAGCGCACCGTCCGCGACGTTGAGCTTACCCTCCGCCAGTCGCACGACATCACCGATCCGGAAAAAGACGATTTCTTCGTGGAAACGCAATCCGACCTCACCGCGCGCCTCGGCACCATCACCACCGTCCTGACGATTCTCCTTGCCTCCATTGCCGCCATCTCCCTCGTCGTCGGCGGAATCGGCATAATGAACATCACGCTTGTTTCGGTGACCGAGCGGACGCGCGAGATCGGATTGCGCAAGGCCGTCGGCGCGACCAACCGCGACATCTTTACTCAATTCCTGCTGGAAGCCGTCATGCTCACCGCCTTCGGCGGCGCTATCGGCATTATTGCCGGCGCCCTGCTCTCGCTCCTGGCCGCGGTGATCCTCGGCCAGGTCGTCGGCCTAGGCTGGTCATTTGTTTTCCCGATCTCCGCGGTGATCCTGGGCCTGGGCGTCTCGGCGTTTGTCGGCATAACCTTCGGCCTTTACCCGGCCCGGCAGGCCTCGCTCAAAAATCCCATTGAGGCCCTGCGTTACGAGTGAACACGAAGCTCCGCGCTCCGATCGTAATCGGAGCGCGGCAAGCTCCTATTCACCTAGCACTCAAATTTACATCCGCCACTAATGTCAGCCCGGCCTTTGTTTGATGACTTGCCAATGTAGTAATGGCGACCGATGTAAATTTGAGTGCTCGGTTATTTGTTTGTATCCATTCCGAGCCGGGGCTTTTCTTTCCACTAAAGTTCAATCTCAACAAAATGAGGACGATCGTCCTCATTTTGTTGAGATTGATTTCAGAGCGATTTTACTGCTGGATATCAGAGCCCACAACCGTGTTGTGTGTTCGGCCGAGCACTTAACGAAGCGCTTAAGTGCTTTGGTTCTGGACAAACAAATAAACTGTGGATATTCGTCTGGTCTTGAAAGAGGGCCTATGATAGGTTCAAGGCGTACTATGACCTGGAAATGCACGGCCTGCGGCACGAAGCGCCGCACCAGGCGGAATAAACCTGTGGTCTGCCTCTCCTGCGGCGCCCGCCGCAAGATGAAGCAGGTAAAATAAGCGTTGGCCAAACATCTAGCCAATGCCCAGAGAACCGATGCCGCCGGATGGCGGCGGGTATTGATATTTCGTTTTTTATATGAGCGGTAAGATTTTACAGAGAGAATCGTTTTATTAATTAAGGTCGAAGCGTCATATAATTTCAGTAATTTTATAAAAATGAACAATATCAAGGTACTCATCGCCACCACCG
>CAYIKH010000052.1:0-3335 GCA_964363965.1 uncultured Candidatus Saccharibacteria bacterium | reverse complement strand
AATTTCGAAAAGATAGCCCGCATCGGCAGATATGAACTGGCTCTGGGTCGCCACTGTAGCGCAAATCATCCTCGGCAGTTCAGTAGTCTTCGACAAACTTCTGCTGGCCAAGCGTTCCATTGAGCCTTGGGCCTATACCTTCTGGCTCGGCATCTTCGGAGCGCTCGCCGTCGTCCTACTCCCCTTCGGGTTTCAGGGGACAGATCAGGCGACGGTCATTTTGGCGATGATTTCCGGCATCCTCTTCATCGGAGCATCGCTTGCCCTTTTTGCTGCGCTCGAAATTACCGAAGTTTCCGAGGCGCTCCCAATCATGGGAGCGCTCGTTCCCATATTTACCCTCGGTCTCGCCGCTCTAATCCTCGGCAGTGGCCTGGGGCGCCTCGATTTCATCGGATTTGCCATGCTTGTTTTAAGCGGACTCCTCCTGGCTCTGGTCGAGCGCGCCTCGCGGCGTTGGAAGACAATTATCCTCAGCCTCGCCGCAAGCCTGCTCGCCGCTGGCTCAACTGTCACGGCGAAGGTTGTCTTCAATCAAACGAACTTCATAACCGGGTTCTTCTGGATTAAGGTCGGCGGGATCCTGGCCGTTCTTGCCTTCCTCCTTGTTCCACATATCCGGAAACGGATTCTCGCGGAGTCAGCGCATACGGCCGTACGATCACGCCTCGCCTACTTTATGAACCGCGGCTACGCCGGCCTTGGATCGCTCCTCACAAGTTTTGCCATCTCCCTCGGCTCGCCGGCCCTCGTCGAGGCGACCGCGAACTTCCGTTACCTAGTGATCTTTGCCCTCGGAGCGCTCATCCTCCACGAACGTTTCCGCGGCCGCGTCCTCGCCGCAAAACTCGCCGCCGCTAGCCTGATCATTGTCGGGCTGGCCGCCCTCGCCGGAGGAGAGTATGTCCGGCGTCTGCCGTCCATTGACCCAAATCGGCCTATTTCTTGGGGCGTGACTTTTTCCGCGAAGTTTTCGCGCGAGATCGGCTTGGACTGGCAAGCCAGTTATCAAGCCATCCTTAATGAGCTTAAGCCGAGGCGCTTGCGTCTTATTGCCTATTGGGACGAAATTGAGCCTGAGGACAATGCCTTCAGTTTTGATGACCTTGATTGGCAGATTATGGAGGCGGAAGAGCGCGCTATCCCGTATATTCTGGCCGTGGGCGCAAAAACTCCGCGCTGGCCGGAATGTCATCTGCCGGATTGGGCCGCTGCCCTGCCGGCGCAGGAACAAGAAGCCGCACTTAACGATTACATCAGCGCTATTGTGGAGCGCTACCAGCACCGTCCGTTCCTCATGCTATGGCAGGTGGAAAACGAGCCGTTTCTTTGGTTTGGCGAGTGCCCGGTGCAAAGCCGAGAATCGTTGGAGCGTGAAGTATCTCTTGTCCGTTTGCTCGACCCGCGCCGTCCCATCCTCACCACCGATGGCGGCGAATTCGGCCTGTGGGCTCCGGTGGCCCGCTTTGGCGACGTCTTCGGCACGACAATGTACCGCAAGGCTTACCCTCGTTTTATCGGTCCGTTGTTTGGCGTAATTGAATACCCCATTGCTCCCGCATATTTCCGGGTGAAAGAGCGGATCGTCCGGTGGTGGAATGCCACGCCCGAGCAACGATTCCTGGTGATTGAACTTCAGGGCGAGCCTTGGGAGCCTCGTTCTCTTGCTGGCATCCCGGCTGAGGAGCTCGTATCCGCCTTCAGCCCCGAATATTTCCGCGATACAATTGAATATGCCAAAGCCGCCGGGTTTGAAGAATATTATCTCTGGGGCGCAGAGTGGTGGTACTACATGAAAGAAAAATACGACGACGCACGTTATTGGGAGATTGTGAGATCTCTATTCCGTCATCCTGAGCGATAGCGAAGGATCTCGCCAGGCATGGTGCGAGATGTTTCGTTGCGCTCAACATGACGAGCGTGACTAATGGATACCCGGAACAAAAAGTTATATCTCGGCATTGACATCGGCGGCTGGAAAATCCGCGGCGTGCTCTGGGACGGCCGGCGCGCCGCTGCCGCATACGAAGTTCCCACGCCGCGCACCAAGGCCGCATTCGTCCGAACGCTGCGGCGACTCGTCGGGAGACTTTCCCTACGGGCCAATGGGCGGATCCGGGGCATTGGGATCGGCGCGGCCGGAGTAATCGAGAAAACCCGTGTGCGTTATAGTCCAAACATTCCTTATTTGAGGCACTTCGATTTTAGGACGCTTTTTCCTTCGGTCCCGCTGCGAGTGGACAACGACGCGCGAGCGTTTGTCCGGGCGGAATGGATGCGCGGAGCAGGAAAAGGCGCAAAGCGCATCCTCGGTTTCACCATTGGTACGGGCATCGGCCGCGCGTATGGGCGACAGGGGCGGATTGTGGTGCTTAAAAAATTTGAGCATCCTGAAAAGAGCGAGCATAGCTATAACCGCATTCGAGACGGCGGAAACAGCCGTGTGTTGGTAAAATTTCTCGGGGATATAATTGCTGCTATTTCGAAACGGTATAATGCCGACCTTCTGCTCTTTGGCGGGGGTGTATTGGGACGTCCTGGGTTTTTGAGACAACTTACCCGTGAACTCGTGAGTCGGGGAATAGATCAGCCGATCCGCCGGGCTCGCCTGGGGAGAAATGCCGGAGCCATTGGCGCAGCCATGCTCTTCGGTCAAGAGTGATTTCCTGGGGATTGCAGGGCTTGACAGGGAATGGGAGGCCGGCCTATAATCCGCATAGACCAATATGGATACATCCGATACCTAGTGAGAAAATTTAACAACTGGGTAGCTGAACATCCACGCGAGTTTCCAGCAGGGGATTCGCGTGGGTGTTTTGTTCGGAGAGGACATTGACAAGTGAATGAGCAACGGAAGACGTTGTAGTTTTCCAGTTGTTCCGATCGTACCCGCCGAAGCTTTATGCGAAGGCGGGTCATCCAATTGAGGATTTGATCCTGGTCCAGGACGAACGCTGGCGGCGTGGATAGGGCATGCAAGTCGTGCGAAATATTCTTTGAAAGCGCTGCGATTACATCAAGGCGACGGATGATAATATTTAGCGGCGAACGAGTTCAGTAATACCTTGGAACGTACCCCGGAGACGGGAATAACCCGCCGAAAGGCGGGCTAATACCCGATGGTCTCCGACCTCGCAAGAGCGTCGGAGTAAAGGAGCAATCCGCTCCGGGAGCGGCCTAGGTCCTATCAGCTAGTTGGTGAGGTAACGGCTCACCAAGGCGATGACGGGTAGGGGGCGTGAGAGCGCGACCCCCAACGACACCACTGAGATACGGGGTGTACACCTACGGGTGGCTGCAGTCGAGAATATTCGACAATGGGCGAAAGCCTGATC
>CAYIKH010000051.1:0-3386 GCA_964363965.1 uncultured Candidatus Saccharibacteria bacterium | reverse complement strand
AGAAAAACTATTCTCATATTCTTAAGAATATGAGAATAGTCCCGCAAGCGTCTAAAAGCGAAATTGCCTCCGGCCACAGCCGGAGGCAATTTACTTCCGCGGACTCTCTACTACTCAGCCGGTTTGTTGATGGCCTCCCGGATTTTCTTGCCGATATCCTCGGCGATTTTGGGATTTTGTTTCAAAAACATCCGGGCATTGTCAAAGCCCTGGCCCAGGCGCGTGCCGTCAAAAGTGAAGCTGGCTCCGGCTTTTTTCAAAACGCCGTATTTTTCGCCCAGGGTCAGCAACTCGGCGTCTTTGGAAATTCCTTCGTTATAAAAGATGTCAAACTCGGCCCGCCGAAAAGGCGCAGCCACCTTGTTTTTCACCACTTTGACATTGACGCGGTTGCCGACGATCTCCTCGCCTTTCTTGATCTGAGCGGCTCGCCTAAGATCAATCCGCACCGAGGAATAAAATTTCAAGGCCCGCCCGCCGGGCGTGGTCTCGGGATTGCCGAACATTATGCCAATTTGCATGCGGATTTGATTGATGAAAATGATTGCGGTTTTGGTTTTAGAAACTACGGCGGTGAGCTTGCGCAGGGCATGCGACATCAAACGCGCCTGAAGTCCAATATGTTGCTGGCCCATCTCGCCCTCAATCTCGGCCTGCGGGGTCAACGCGGCTACCGAATCAATGACCACAACATCAACCGAACCGGAACGCACCAGAGACTCAACAATTTCCAAGGCCTGCTCCCCGGTATCCGGCTGGGAAATCAAAAGCTCATTGACTTTCACGCCCAGGCGCCTGGCGTAATCGGGGTCGAGAGCATGCTCGGCGTCCACATAGGCCGCAAGTCCGCCGAGTTTCTGGGCTTCGGCCACCACGTGAAGGGCCAATGTGCTTTTGCCGCTGGCCTCCGGCCCGAAAATCTCAATGACCCGGCCTCTGGGCACTCCGCCCACGCCCAAAGCCATATCCAAGGCGAGCGAGCCGGTGGGAATCACATCCACGTCAACCTTACGGGCCTGCCCCAGGGTCATGATCGCCCCCTCCCCGTATTTTTCCTGGATTTCCTTCACCGTCTCCTCCAGTACCCGCACCTTCTCCTCCCTCACTTCGGTTTTGGTGGATTTTTCTTCTTTTGCCATGGAATTCGATGTGAATTTTACTTGAGTCTATATAAAATGCTAGTCCATAGCAACCCTACGGAAAGCTGGCATCCCCGGTTGCGCCTGCCCGCCGGAGCTTTACGCGAAGGCGGGAGTCAATTCTCGGCAAAATGAGACAGCACTAAAGATGCTTTGTGCCGAAGCGAAAATGCCCGCCGCCGCGACCGCGATGCCGATGGGAAAACCCGGCAGAGTGGCGCGATGCCTGCACCCCTCTCGGCTGCGGGTGGTGTGAAAATCCGGAGACGCGGGCCGGCGGGAGCTCGGGAAGCTTTGATACGGGGAGCGGCTTTCGGATTAGACGCTCAATGGCCCGAACCTCACGCAACTGATCGGGCATGGCAAAGGTAATGGCGTGCCCGCCCGCGCCGGCGCGTGCGGTGCGCCCGATCCGATGCACGTAGTCTTCTGAAGTGGAGGGTAAATCGTAGCTCAGCACGAGTTCGATCCCGACAACGTCAATACCCCGTGAGGCGATATCCGTCGCCACCAGCACCCGGTACTTCCCCGCCTTGAACCCATCGAGGGCCTCGCGGCGTTGGTTGAGCGATCGGTTCGAATGAATTTCAGCGGCACTCGCGCCCATGGCCCGAATCTGCCGCACGACTTTCTTTGCGCCGTGCTTTGTTTTTGTAAATACCAGGACTGAACCGCGGTAGCTTCCGAGTAGTTTCCCTAAGAGTCCG
The DNA here is from genome assembly GCA_964363965.1 of uncultured Candidatus Saccharibacteria bacterium. Lineage (GTDB taxonomy): Bacteria > Patescibacteriota > Minisyncoccia > Sungbacterales > SURF-37 > CAYIKH01. Next base: position 1,540 of record CAYIKH010000051.1, on the reverse strand, counting down.
ATTTTCTGCTCTCGCGGAACAATGAAAACTTCATGCGTTACGCGCTCAACTGTTGTTCCGGTGGGAGCGATTTCCACCCGCACCGGAAGTTTCATGTAGGCCGTCGCCATCCTCATGATTTCCGGCGGCATGGTAGCCGAGAAGAGCATGGTCTGGCGGTCCTTGGGCAGCGCGTGGAAAATTTTCTGGATCTGGGGGAGGAATCCCATATCCAACATCCGATCGGCCTCATCCAGGACAACAATTTTTGCATTATTGAGATGAATATTTTTTTGATTCAGGTGGTCAATAAGCCGCCCCGGAGTAGCAATGATGATATGGGGCTTTTTCGAAAGAGCTTGAATCTGCGGCCCCAGGGAAAGCCCGCCGATTAATACCGCGGTGCGAAGCCCCAAACCGCGACCGATGTCCCGCAGCATCTCGTCCACCTGGAGCGCGAGCTCCCGCGTCGGCAAAACGACGAGCCCCTGCCCCTTGGCCTGGGCTAGACGCTGAATCATCGGGATCCCGAAGGCAAGGGTTTTTCCGGTGCCGGTCTGCGCAATGCCCACGATGTCTTTTCCTTCAGCGGCAACGGGAATGGCCTGCGTTTGAATCGGAGTGGGAGCGGCGTAGCGCAGGCGCGCCAGCGCTTCGAGAAGCGCTGGCGCAATGCCGAGACCGTGAAAATTCGCGGGGAGAGTGTTAGAACGCATTGCGATGCGACGAAAGCCAATCCATCACTCGTTTGCGATGCCGAACAATTGACCACTCATCCCCTTTCCTAAAAAGCAACGGGTGCGTCGCCTGAAACTGCTCAAGCACCTGGACTGACGCGCGCGGAAACCCAAGCGGGAGGGTCTTATTGTATGCTTCGGCAAAGCTGGAAAGTGACGTCAGCGCCTCGTTTAATTCCTGCTGCATATCCAATCGTTTCATAAAATAAGAGTATCACGAATTACTCCAAAAATCAATGCCGCCTCCGGTACGAAAAACCGCCCGCCGGAGGCGGGCGGTTTTCCCAGAGCATCAATGTATTAGGCGCGCTTTACGTCCTTTGCGGCAAGCCCCTTCTCGGTCTCGACGACGTCGAAAGTCACGGCATCGCCGATCTGAAGCTCGTCGTAGGTCACGCCGCTCAAGTCCTTGGAGTGAAAGAAAAGATCCTTTGTTTCGCCTTCGCGAGCAATGAACCCGAATCCTTTCTCCGTAAGCGTCTTGATCGTTCCTGTTCCAGTCATGGCTGTCAGCTTATATTGTTACATCTCAAATCGACCTATACTATACCGGTCCATACTACACCGCCTCCCCCCTATTTACAAGCGGTATCTTTTGGGTCAAGTGCCACAAGGTTTCTTTGGCGGGTTTTATGGTACCAAACCGACGGGCCTCTCTTCAGCCAACGGAACTCTCTAGGAAATTAAAGTGGTGAAATAGCCTTGGCTAAAATAAGCCCCGGCACATCCCACAATCACAGCAATCGCAAAATAGAGAAAACCTTTAAGAGAGCGGACGGAGGAAAGCTGCTTCGCAACCATTCCTGCTATTGGGGCTAACACTA
>CAYIKH010000050.1:0-3546 GCA_964363965.1 uncultured Candidatus Saccharibacteria bacterium | reverse complement strand
CGCCGGATTGAGCAGCGCGGCCTTAAGATCATTGCCCTGCAGATGATTTGGGCCACTAAGGAGGAGATGGATGAGCACTACCCGAAGGACAAAGATTGGATCACCAACCTCGGCCTGAACATGTTTAAGACGATTGAGAAGTACGGGATTGAGGTTGATGTCAGGGCGGAGTACGGCTCGGACGATCCCCACGAGATTGGCAAGCTTGTCCGCGATTGGCTTATAGACTTCATGGTTTCCGGGCCGCTGGTCAAGATGGTGGTCAAGGGCTTGCATGCCATTGACATGGCGCGTAAGATCGTCGGCCCGACCATTCCGGCTTTTGCCGAGATGGGAACCATCCGCGGAGATTTTTCAGTGGATTCGCCGGCTCTGGCCAATCCGGAGAAACGGGCCATCCGCAATCTAATTCACGCTTCCGGCAACAAGGAAGAGGCTGAACACGAACTCAAACAGTGGTTCAAGCCGGAGGAAATTCACGATTACAAACGAGCCGAGGAGGATATTATGTTTTAAGCATTTATCTGCGAGCGCGAGGCTCTGCCGATGCGCGAGCAGGTATAGGGGGTTAGAAATTGTTGGAAACTATGGAACTTGATCCTAGACTGCATTTCGTCGTTGCGACAGCCATCATCGTCAAAGACGGTAAGTATTTGATTGCCAAGCGCGCCGCTCGCGAAAAGGCATTTCCCAATATGTGGACGGTGCCGGGCGGGAAGCTCGTCACGCATGAGTACCGCGAGCTGCCGAAGAGCGTTCAAAATTATGACGGCTGGTACGGACTCATTGATTGGCTAGTTCGCAAGGAGGTTGGCGAAGAGGTCGGCCTCGAGATCGGTTCTATCGGCTACGTAACTGATGTAGTGTTCTTCCGACCCGATGGCTACCCTGTAGTAACGCTTTCTTTTTGGGCGCCGTATCAGTCGGGCGAGGTGAAGCTTGGGAAAGACCTCACCGATCATGCTTGGGTTTCACTGGAGGAAGCTAAAGACTACGACCTAATCGAGGGTATTTGGAAGGAGCTATTCATAGTGGACGAAATTTTGCACGTCCGTCAAGGGCGAGGGACGTGACTTAACCGGGGGAGATGGTGGTATCCTAGAAGTGAAAGCTCCGCTGATCGGACATACGCTTTAGATCAAGTCATTCTTTTCGGGAATCTCATATTATTCCGGCCTCGAAGCGGTGGTGGATATGCCTCTAATGTGCCACTGCTTCGAGGCCGAGAATTGCGGATACCCACCTATATTTTGCTGAAGCTTTGCCGATCCGGTGGGGCTTTTTGTTTTTGGCCAGTCGGGTATGTTTGACGGCCTGGGGATTTGGTAGTATCTTAGGGGCAAGGGGAGGGGTTTGGCGCCAACCTCACGACAAAGCGGGGGAAATCCTATGGCCGTGGCGTCACCGGACAAACTAGCCGAACAAGCCCGACGGTACGGAGTAGAAGCGTGGGTGTGCGATTATTGCCATCGCATACCTGGCATCGGTCAGCCCGGTCTCCAGTTTCCAATCCGCTCCGACGGCAAGAAGATGCTCGTCGAGGGCGAATGTCTCAGGTCTTGGCAGGCCACGGTAAAGAGAGTTTTTCAGAACGGCGTACCCGTTCAGGGAGGTGAGAATATCAACGGGCGCCCACAGCAGGGCCTTCAGTTCCGCTTCCAGCGCCGCTAACCCCCGAAGTTCGGCAGGAGAACCTTTGCGATAACATACCCTCCCCCGAGCCAAAGACCCAGTCGACGGGTCCAGGCCACACCCCGAGCCAGCAGTAACGCTCGGGGTTTTTTATTTGTTTGTCTGCGAGGACAAGCTTGGTAAGCGCAGTCCGAGCAGGAATAAATAAATAACCCGCCTAAATTTTATTGCATGGTTACAAAATTCATTACATGAACACTTGGTAAAGTACTTCCCGCAGAGGAGCAGCTACAAAATTTTGGCGGGTTCTCAATTTCCCAGCTCCTCACGCTTTCGCGCTCGGAGATAAAATTGGAATAAAAAAAGGGCAGCGTACTTTACTACTTCCGCTGCCCTTAATGCTCAGCGCCTAGCGCAAAGACCGTTTCGGAGCGGCCAACCCTTCTGGGCGAGCCACTCGTACGGCTCCTTGACGCGGGTCTGCGCCTCGCTCAAATGCAGGATTCCCACGAGGTCCCGCCGGAGTCCCTCCACATCGGACTTGACTTCCGGCATGCGGTAGATAAGCGGCTGGACCCAGATGATCGTCTTCAGCCCCCCGCCGGCCTGCCACAGGGAGAACCATCCCCCCTTCTGGCCGTATTCCACCGCGATGGTCGTAATGACTTCACGGGTCCGCTCCGCGTACCTGATGTGTTCGCCGAGAAGTTCCTCCCGGCAGCCGTTCTGAAGTGTGCGACCCGCCGGAGAGTTTTGGAGGCGCGTCCACACTTCAGTGACGGCGCTACGAAGCTCGTGCGGAGTCATGCCTCCTCACCTCCTTCTATTTATGAAAATAAGGAGAATACTGGGGCTTATTGTGCTGGATTTCTATGATAGGAAACCTGCAAAAAAAGTCAAGTCTGCCTTATGTTGTAACAAGGTGGGATATTTTTTTGTTTCGCCACCCAAAAACCCGCTTACAGGCGGGTTTTTGGGATGTTATCGGGCCACTGGGAATCAGTTTCCTTCTCGGAAACTCCTGGGCTCGCGGTGCTTCTCAGCGCAACGCTCGTCCTTCGATTCCCAACGCACGCCACGCAGGTGGCGTGCTGCGTCCCTCATTTCATTCGGGCCACTGGGAATCGAACCCAGACTACCCCGCACTAGAGCAGAGCTCAGTACGGGGCAAGCAAGACCTTTACCCGGCACTAATTTTTAGCAGTCGGGGTGGGGAGAATCGGACTCCCGCTACAAGACCCCCAGCCTTGTGTACTGCCATTATACTACACCCCGAAAATTTAGTGCCGGGCCCAGCCTTGCGTACTGCCATTATACTATGGCCCGCCTTCGCCCGCCGTAGCGGTGCTCACGCGGGCGAAGCCCGTGAAGACCGCGAAGGCGGGTTACAGATTCCCTTTATCCAACTGATGATTGACTGCGCCAGTTCCTGTTCCTTTCCGATGAAACTGTGGCCGGCGCTTCTGACGATGATTCCAGAGAATGATTTGCTCTTTGCGGCATGAGCCCGGAATACTTCAATCAGACTTTTCGCTGGCCGATCCAGGTGTTCGTCGCGTGAGCCAATAATAACTGCGATTGGCGGCCGCACGCTTTTTAATTCTTTCCATCCGGCGCGGGGATTGTAATAAGGAAAGACATCTTCGCGTTCTCCGGGATGAAACAAACTCCAGTAGCGGCGGCTGGTCCAAATGCCGTAGTTCTGCGGCATCAAAGCGAGCGGATTTTTATTTTTCAGCTTGCCGGCAATGGCAATGGCTTTCACTAGTTTAGCTCGGCCGATTCGTTTAGATTCGGCCAAGATGTCATTAAGCGGCCCAACCAGAGCCAGTCCTTTTACCGAACGATCGCGGGTTTTGTAAAGATAATATAGCGCTTTGTTTGCTCCGGTGGAATGGTCGGCCAGGATAATAT
>CAYIKH010000049.1:2909-3683 GCA_964363965.1 uncultured Candidatus Saccharibacteria bacterium | reverse complement strand
CCGGCCGGATTTGACATCAGTTCGGTTGCGGATCTGACCGCACTTCCCTGGCCAATCTTAAAGATTGAGTTATGGCGGGAAGCGGCGACCATCGTGATGCTAATGGCTGTGAGCTTTCTTGCCTTTGCCGACTGGAGAAAAAAAGTTGCGGCTTTTATTTTGACTTTCGCCGTCTGGGATTTGGGATATTACCTCTTTCTTTATTTTTTCCTGAAGTGGCCGCCCTCGTTCACAACGATGGACGTCTATTTCTTGATTCCATGGCCGTGGGTCGGGCCGGTGTGGATTCCCATTGTTCTTTTCAGCGTACTCGCCGTGGCTTCGCTGCGATGGTTTTACAAAATCGGAGAAAATGGACCGCAATCATCATCACCTAACCAATAAGACACAACCAATGAATCATCCTTGCCCTTGCGGACAAGAGTGTTTGTGTTGCGCGGCCGAGAAACAGGCCGTCAACTGCGGCTGTGCCATGGAAGCCAAGCAGTACGAGTATGGGATTAGCGAGGAATTAAAGCATACCGCCCACAGCGATCATGAAGAGCCTTCCGCGGAAGAGGGGAAAGTCGTCTATACCTGCCCGATGCATCCAGAGGTTCGCCAATCAGCACCGGGCCGTTGTCCCGGATGCGGTATGGAGCTTGTGGCCAAGGCGGCCGCCGAGCCTCGAAGAGACGAAGCGCGCGAGATCGCAGCGTTGAGCCATCGGGACCATGAGGCAGCTATGACAAGCCCTCAAATGGCCAAAACCATGGAGGCTGACATGCGCCGCAG
>CAYIKH010000049.1:0-2899 GCA_964363965.1 uncultured Candidatus Saccharibacteria bacterium | reverse complement strand
GCAGGTTTTGGATCTCGTTTTTCCTCTCCATCCCCATAGTCCTTTATTCGCCACTTGGGCTCAATTATTTCAAACTCAATCTTCCATCACCCCTTCCGGTAAACTGGCTCCTTTTGATCCTCACCACGCCGATCGTTTTCTGGACCGGGTCAATTTTTCTTACCGGCACTTATTACTCGTTGCGGGCCCGCAAGCTCAATATGGCGGTCTTGATTTCGACCGGAGTTTTGGCCGCGTATCTTTTCAGCGTACTTCTGACCTTTACCGTCGGCGGCGAAACATTCTACGAGGCCGCGGCCCTCCTCGTCACCTTCGTCCTCTTCGGTCACTGGATGGAGATGAAATCCCGCCGCGGCACATCGGAGGCGCTGCGCGCGCTTTTTGACCTTGTACCGCCACAGACCAGGGTAATCCGTAATGGTAAGGAAATCACCATCTCCAGCGCCGAAATCATCCACGGCGATATCGTCGTGCTCCGTCCCGGCGACAAGGTGCCGGTGGACGGCGAAATCATTGAGGGTGAATCGGCGATTGATGAGTCACTGGTAACCGGAGAATCCATCCCCGTTTCGAAAAAAATAGGCGATAAAGTCATCGGCGGATCGGTTAACCAGACGGGAACAGTGAAGTTCCGCGCAAAAGAGGTCGGAGCCGAGACGGTCCTTGCCCACATCATAAAGCTCGTAGAAACCGCTCAAAATTCAAAAGCTCCGGGCCAGCGCATTGCCGACCGGGCGGCGGCGTGGCTCGTGGTGCTCGCGGTCGGGGCGGGGGTAGCCGCGTTTCTGGGCTGGTACGCCGTGGCCGGAGCAACACTGCTCACTGCCCTTACTTTTGCCATATCCACCGTGGTCATCGCCTGCCCGGATGCTCTCGGCCTCGCCACCCCCACGGCGGTGGCCGTCGGCACGGGCATCGGCGCCAAGTACAACATCCTGATCAAAGACGCATCAACCCTCGAGAACACCTCGAAAATCAACGCTATCGTCCTTGACAAGACCGGCACGCTCACCGAGGGAAAACCAAGGGTGACGGACGTCATCGCCTTTGACGGTTTTACCGAGCATGACGTGCTCCGCTATGAGGCGAGCTTGGAGTCGGGATCAAATCATCCGCTGGCCAAGGCCATACTGGAAGAAACGGAGCGGCGGCAGGCTTTACCCCTTGAGCCGATGGAGAAATTCGAATCAATAGCCGGACAAGGCTTGAGAGCGGTGATAAAAGGCAAGGTGGTACTCGCCGGAAATGAAAAACTGCTGCGGGATAACGGCATTGACTTAGGCAACGCAATATCAGCGTTTGAGAAATTCGCTGGAGAAGGTAAGACGTTGAGTTTACTCGCCATCGGCGGGGTGGCGGCCGGGGTGATCGCCGCGGCCGACCCTATAAAACCGAGCGCGAAAAAAGCGGTGGCCGCGTTGAAAGCGCTCGGGCTTGAAGTGGCTATGATAACCGGGGACCATGAAAAAGTCGCCGCAGCAGTGGGTAAAGAGCTTGGCATCGAAAGGATATTCTCCGAAGTGCTGCCGGAAGATAAAGCCAAATACTTAAAGAAGCTCCAGGAAGAAGGGAAATTCGTGGCCATGGTTGGCGACGGCATAAATGATGCGCCGGCCTTGGCGCAGGCCGACATCGGCATTGCCATCGGCGCCGGAACCGACGTGGCCAAAGAAACCGGCAACATTGTCCTGATGAAATCAGACCCTTACGACATCGTGGCGGCGATTCGGTTATCCAAAGCTACGGTTACGAAGATGAAGCAAAATCTCTTTTGGGCGGCTATTTATAATGTGCTGGCTATCCCCGTCGCGGCCGGTGCCTTCTATAACTCACTCGGCTGGTCGCTGCGGCCGGAAATCGCGGCTCTCTTGATGTCGGCTTCTTCTATTATTGTAGCCACAAACGCGGTATTATTAAAAAAGGTCGAATCAAAATTAAAAATATAAATAATCACGACCTTTATATGAAAAACATCGGCATTGGCCTATCTAGTTTGCTCTTGCCCTTCGCGGCATTGGCCAACGGCGCAGAGGACCCGAGTATCAGTCACCAGCTCCAAGAGTTTTTGCCTTTCGAGCATCTTGAGCATGGACACTGGTTTGGGGTTATCCTGAGCATCGTTCTCTGGGCATCGCTAATCTATGCGCTATATTCTATAGCGCGCAAAATCCGCAAAGGCCCAACGGTGCAGTCTTAATAAAAAGCGTGCCATGAGTAATCTGAAAATTATCGAGTGGATCCTGCGCATTGCCGTTGCCGGCGAATTTGTGGGGCACGGCGTCTTTGCCCTGCAGGGCAAAAAAGATTGGATTGGCTGGTTTGCGAAATTCGGCATCTCTGATCCAGGAACAGCAACGCAACTGCTGTTTCTTGTCGGCGTCATGGATATTGCCTTGGCAATTCTTATTCTGGTTAAGCCGGTGCGTATCGTCCTCCTATGGATGGCGTTTTGGGGATTTTGGACCGCGCTCCTGCGTCCGATCGTCGGCATGCCAGTGTGGGATTTTGTAGAGAGATGGGCCAATTGGGGAGCACCATTGGCTCTGCTTCTCCTAGTAGGTTGGCCGAGATCCATCCGGGAATGGTGGAGGTGAAAAATGTATAATGCGTCTGCCACGCATGCATGCAAAAAAACTTATGGAAAAAATAACTATCAAAACGAATAAAACCCGGGAGGTGATGGACATCACCAAGGAAATCAACGCGCTTCTTGAACGGAAATCGGCCAAGGATGGACTCTGCCACCTCTTCCTCAGCCACACAACGGCGGCCACCACCACCGTACACATGGACCCGGCTCTGGATGTGGACCTCCTAGGCGCCTATGAGGTGATGATCCCCTCGCGGGGAGAAGCGGGACACACCCACCACGCCGCCCACATGCCCGCGCATATCCTGG
>CAYIKH010000048.1:0-3712 GCA_964363965.1 uncultured Candidatus Saccharibacteria bacterium | reverse complement strand
AAAAGAATGTAATCAGGTCCAAAGCTGTATGTTAGAAGTAAGCAAGCCGTTAATGGGCATTGCCAGGGAGGTTGAACCCAGTGATCAAGAAAAATCCCAAAAACGGGAATTTCCCAAAGTAATAGCAGATAAACTCAGCTCATGCGGCATTGATCCTAACTTGGATCCCCTGGCTTGCGTAGGTAAGTCGACCTGCACGGAGTTCTTTTCTTGTCTTAATCCGAGCGGGGAAGAACAGCCTAAAGGCGAGCCGTCGGGCGAGATGCCCCCCGAACTAAAGGTACGGATGGATTCCTGTCAGAAAGAAATCGCCGACGCTAAAATGCGCGAATGCACTAATAAACCGACTTGCGGCGAGGTCAATACCTGTCTGAAAGCCCAGCAGTCGGGAGGTCCCGCGGGAGGCGCTGAAGATAAGAGTAAAAAGCCCGAGCTCCCGGTGGATGTGGAGTCGAGGTTAATGGCCTGTCAGAAAGAAGAAGTTCAGGCAAAGCTTGACGTTTGTATTTCCAAGTCATGTTCTGAATTCGACGCCTGCCTAAAGTCGTCCTTTCCGCAGAGCGCGGGAGATCAAATCCAGCAACAACAAGGGGAGCCGGATCCAAAAATTAAAGCAAAAATGCAGGCCTGCGCGGATGAAAAAATCAACGCTTGTCTTGCGAAACCCTGTGGTGAATTCATGACCTGTATCAGTTCATTAGGAGGAGGTGGAGGCGGACAGCAGAAAGGAACGCCTAATCCGGCTGTTGAAGCCAAAATGAAGTCGTGTCAGCCCAAGGATGGAGGCGGCGGGGGGCAACAGCCTTCTCAAGGATCTCAACCGCCATCAGGCCCTTCCCAGCCGCCGGCACCACCCCCCAGCGGATCGCCATCTGAAACTCCAATCACTCCGGAACTCTGCGCTAACTTTGCCCAAACTCCGTCCTGCTCATATATCGGCTCGCCGGATTCTCAAAACTATCAGCTCTGCAAAAGATGTTATCCGGATAGATAACGTCTAGCGCCGTATGAAACACTCCACACTATTTCTCTCCGGAGTAGCTCTTTCACTCCTTCTGTCGCTGCCGGTGGGCGCGGTATCACCCGTTGCCGGTAAGCTCATTGCCCTCGATGCCGGCCATGGCGGGACGGAGAAAGGCGCGTGCAACGCGAAATATCCTGTCTGTGAGAAGGACGTAAACCTTGCAGTGGTCTATGCCCTCAAGGAGAAACTCAAAGCGCCCGGCGTGGATGCACTGGTCGTCTTGACGCGCGAAGGCGATGAAACGCTCGACAGCAGGAGAAGCCGCGTGGATTATGCGATTGAGCAGTGTCAGCTCGCCGCCGGCCGGAAGTGCGACATCCTCGTCTCGGTGCACCACAACGGCAGCACGGATCCCGGTCACGACGGCACCATGGTGATCTTCAACGAGAAGCAGGATAAACCGCTCGCGACCGCGCTCCACGATGCGCTCGTGCCGCTCACGGGCACCGACGAAGGTTATGATAACGGCGGTTACGGCATCACTGTCTACGGCCACCTTGTCTCAGCGCTCACCGAGGCCTACTACATCACCAACGACTGGGAGGCCGGGCAGTATCTTCTCGGAACTCCGTTCGCGACCCCGAGCGGCTACACGGTCTTGATAGGGGATCGGGTGAATCAGGAAGCGCAAGCTCAATTCGACGCCATCAACGCCTATTTCGCAGCCAACTCCGGCGGCAGGGGTAAAAAGCCAAGGTAGTCCGGGCTTATTTCTAACCAATGCAAAATATATGAAAATCCCAACCTCGTTTGTTATCCCGCTGCTTCTTGCCGCAATGTCGGTTGCTGCGCATAACGCAGTCGAACTGCCCGATCCAGGAATTACAGCCGAAAGTCCTTTTTATTTTCTCGATCGCTTCGGGGAAGCCGTGAGAGAATTCTTCACTTTTAGCCCCGAAGGCAAGGCCAGGCTTCAGCTCGCCTTCACCGCCGAGCGTATTGCCGAGATCAAAATTATCCTCGAAACAAAAGGAGTTCAGGCAAGAGGACTTGAGGTTGCCCATAGTCGGCTTCTGGCGCATCTTGCCAACGCGGCATCTATCCTGGATGACCAGCGGACAGCAGGAAAAGATGTAAGCTCGCTTGCAAGCGACCTGGATGATGAATTTGACGCTCAGAAGGCAGCGCTAAAGCTAGCATTTGATGAGGAAAAGCAGGTGCTCAAGGCCGAGGAAAATGAGCTGAAGGCGAAAATTCGTGAAGCCCGCAGAGCCGGCAATACCGCAGAGGTGGAAGCGCTGATGCTACAGCTTGCCGAAGTGAAAGCCCAAAAAGATCTTTTGGAACAGGAAGAGGAAGAGCAGGAAGAGGCGCTGGAGCGCGAAGAGGAGCGCATTGAAGAAGAAATGGACGCTAAAGCCGAAGCCGAGAAGGCCATTCGGGAAGCCGAAGAAGAGAAAGAAGAAGTAATTGAGGAAGCTGTCGAAGAAGGCGTTACTATTCCTCCCGAGGCCTTCAATGCGTTTGACCACCATATTGCCGAGGCCAAAGAAGCGCTTACTGCCGGCAAGTTCGAGGAAGCCCATCATCATGCTGAAGAGGCCAAGGAAAACCTTGAGAAGATAGAGGATGGCATTGAAGATTTGGAAGAAGCCAGTGAAGAGGAGGAGGAATTGAAAGAAGAACGGGAGGACAAGAAACGCGAGGCTCAAGAGAAACAGGATGAAATGTTACGGAAGGCAGCAGAGAGAGAAGCGGAACGGTTAGAGAAGGAGAGGAAGAAAGCCGAAGAGGAAGGCCGCAAGGCCGAAGAGCGGTTGCGTGAGATCGGCGGGGAAGAGGACGAGGATTAGTAGACCCTGATAAGCGATGGACACAAATTGAACATCGGCCCTAAGGGGCCGATGTTCGCATATCCATTCCTACTTTGCGGAAATATATTTTTGCCGTAGAATAGTCTTCTATATGAGCAGGCGGCTTTTTATTATCGTTTTCATCGTCATTGCGCTCCCAATCGCCTGGTATTTAATCTCGCCGCTCTGGCGAGTTGAGGAACGGAACGAGGCCTCGCCGCTCACCGCGCCGCAGGTCCATGACGCATTTGATGACATGACGCCGGAAAAGAAAGCGCAGTTTGAGACGGCTGTTGAGAAAGCCCAGGGCGAGATCAAGACCATGGGCGAGGCCATGCCCCAATCCTCAGCCCGGATCATTGCCCAGGGCGAGTTCATGACGCGCGCCCACGAGGTGGAGGGCCGGGCGCTTTTGATCGAGACGCCGAGCGGCAAGATCATCCGCTTCGAGGAATTCGAAACCATCAACGGGCCGAATCTCCATATCTATCTGGCTTCATCCCTTGGCGATGAAGACTATGTGGATCTGGGAGCCATCCGGGCGACCAAGGGCAATGTGAATTACGAAGTGCCGGCCGGAGTGGATACGGCCCGCTACTCGAAGGTCCTCGTCTGGTGTGTGCCCTTTCAGGTGCTTTTCAGCTACGCTGAATTAAATTAATGGCCGAGGGTCGAACAGAAACTGTCGTTTTCGGGGGAGGCTGCTTCTGGTGCACCGAGGCTGTTTTCCTGCAACTGAATCCAAACAGCCAGACACAGAAAATGTACTATTTCCTGGCGGTATTAAATTATTGGGCAGTCGGGCTACTTTATACACAGGCATCAGCGACACCAGCGCCGGCAATATTCCAGACATACCTAATCCGTTTATATGAACTACTTGCAGTAGTCGCTG
>CAYIKH010000047.1:3226-3756 GCA_964363965.1 uncultured Candidatus Saccharibacteria bacterium | reverse complement strand
GAACGCATCCAGTCCTTTGAGGGCTTGGTCATCGCCAGGAAACACGGCCAGGGAATTTCCGCGACCATCACGGTGCGCAAGGTTGCAGGCGGCATTGGCGTGGAGCGAATTTTCCCAATTCATTCGCCGACCATCCAGAAGGTTGAAGTGATCAAGCGTTCAAAAGTCCGCCGGGCCAAACTTTATTACATACGCGAGAAAGCCGCCAAGGAAACGCGGAAAAAAATGAAGGCTTTGCGGGCCCCCGTCGAATCAACCCCTCATGAAGAGAACAATCCTTAGATAAAAATATGCGCGGGTGGTGAAACTTGGTAAACACGCTAGCTTGAGGGGCTAGTGCCCGAAAGGGCTTGGAGGTTCAAATCCTCTCCCGCGCATTTTGCTTTTTGGGGACGAGTAGCCCCGACGCGCCAATAGAACTGGTAGTCGGGGTCCCGACCCCTCGCGGGCGTCGGGACTCAGTAGTAGAGCGTCTCGGTTATTCACCCGCCTAAACTTCGGGCGGTTAGCTCAGGGGTAGAGCGCCTCGT
>CAYIKH010000047.1:0-3216 GCA_964363965.1 uncultured Candidatus Saccharibacteria bacterium | reverse complement strand
CCGCTTTACACGCGGAAGGCCGTGGGTTCAAATCCTACACCGCCCATCGCCCGAAGTTTGGGCGGGCAAGCCGAGAAGGTCCTCCGTTCGAGTCGGAGCGCGCCCATCCTGCCGTCCCCTGGCGGCTTTTTTGTTGTAAAAAGCAATTAAAAATGCTACTGTTGCGCTTGTGTTTCTGCGCTGGGGGCAAAAGTGTTCAGATGTAGCGGCCCCAGGCACTCAGCGGAGGCGTGGCAGAGTGGTCTAATGCGCCGGTCTCGAAAACCGGTTGGGGAGAAATCCCCTCAGAGGTTCAAATCCTCTCGCCTCCGCTGAGTGCCCGACGAACCAGCGCACATAACATGTTATGTGCACGGGGCTGAATGCTAAACTTACTTGGTGCTCTGATCTCCCCCGACCCCAACTATGTCCTATCTCCAAATTAATCCTCTCATTACACTCATTATCATCTTGGCGCTGGCGGTAATGACGTTGGCCTGGTTTACCTTTGGCCTGTATCGCAAATGGAACGCAGTCTTTGGCCAACGCGACATGAACTCTCAAGATGCTCTAAGCAACATCATCGCGCGCCTAATCAAGGCCGAAGAGAATCTGTCCCTCCTCAAACCGCGGATCAGCGCTCTTGAGGAAGTCGGAAAAGTTGCCATACAGAAAGTTGGATTCCTGCGCTTCAATCCGTTTGAACACACCGGCGGTGATCAGAGTTTTGCCGTTGCCCTTCTGGATCACGACAATAACGGCGTGGTGATTTCTTCTCTTTATACCCGCGAAGGAGTAAGAATTTACGCCAAGAAGATTGAAGGCGGCATCTCGAAAAATCAGCTCTCGGACGAAGAGCGCACCGTGCTCGCCGAAGCCATGCAATCAAAGACATGAAAAAAGTTGCTGAAAAACAAGCTGAAACATCGCCTAAGCTCATCCCGCGGCCTCCAGTGGCGGTAGTGATGGGCCACATTGATCACGGCAAGACCACGCTTCTAGACGCCATCCGCAAAACCTCGGTGGCCTCGGCCGAGGCCGGCGGAATTACCCAGGCCATCGGCGCCTATCAAACGGAGTATCACGGCAAAAAAATCACCTTCATTGACACGCCCGGACACGAAGCCTTTTCGTCCATGCGCGCCCGCGGAGCTCATGTCGCCGATATAGCCATCCTGGTTGTGGCTGCGGACGAAGGGGTGAAGCCGCAAACCGAAGAAGCTATCCGCATCATGCGCGAAGGCGAGCTGCCATTGGTAGTGGTCATTAATAAAATTGACAAAGCCAATGCTGATCCCAATCGCGTCAAAAAGGAACTGGCCGAGCGTGAAGTGCTGGTGGAGGGCTTCGGCGGCACTGTGCCGGTGGTGAACATTTCAGCCAAGAGCGGCCAGGGCCTGGAAAATCTGCTCGAAACCATATTACTTTTGGCTGAACTGGAAGAATTAAAGACTGATCCGGCGAGGCCCGGCGAGGGAGTAGTCATAGAGTCGCATATTGATCCCAAACGTGGAGCAACGGCAACTCTGCTCATTGAAGATGGCACGGTGGAAAGGGGAGATTTCATTGTCATCGGCAATGAGATTGCTCCGGTGCGTATATTTGAAAACTTCCAAGGACAAGCCATTGATCGAGCGACAGCATCGCAACCAATACGAATCACTGGATTTTCCAGACCCCCCGGACTCGGCGAACTGTTTTCAGTTTTTAGAAGTCGGGATGAAGCCGAGGCGCACCGAGGCGCTCGCGAGGTGCGGCGGGAAATGCCCCCGGCTATAGCACCCGGCGAGGAGGCAAAAACAGTGGTCAACATCATCCTCAAAACCGATGTTCTCGGTTCCAAGGAAGCGGTTGAAGCGGCCATCCGCGCCATCGCCTCCCCCCAGCTCGCCAACCGCATAGTAAAAAGCGATGTCGGGGACATCACTGAGTCGGATGTAAAGCTTGCCGCGGCTACGGCCAATGCCATCATCGTAGGTTTCAGAGTAAAAATGCCTCCGGTCATTCGAGAGCTGGCTCTGCGCAGTGGAGTGAATGTAGTACTGGAAGAGGTAATCTACGAGTTGATTGATAAAGTAAAGGCGGCGATGCTCGCCGCAGCGCCGGCTGAACTGAAGCGATTGGATCTTGGTCGAACCAAGATTCTAGCCCTGTTCAAGGCCGACCGCTCCAAGCAGATAGTCGGCGGCCGGGTGGAGACCGGAAAGATAAAGATCGGAGCGCGCTTTGATCTCATCCGCAACAACGTGAAAATCGGCAGCGGCAAGGTGCTCCAGCTTCAATCTAACCGCCGCGACGCCGAGGAGGTGGGCGAGGGCCAGGAATTCGGAATTTTGACCGATGCTGACACCACTATTGCGGCCGGTGACGGACTTGAGATTTTCACCGAGGAAAAGGTGATTCCGCAACTTTAGCTTTGTGGCCAACGCCCGGCGCATTGAAAAAATAAATATCCTGATACGCGAAGTTGTTTCCGCTATTCTCTCCCGCGATTTCTCGCCTCCGGCGGGCGTAATGGTAACGGTGACCCGCGTGGAGACGTCGGAAGATATTCATTACGCCACAATTTTCATCTCTGTGTTCGGCGGTGAAGAAGGCCAGGAAAAAAATATCATCACTGAACTTTCGCGCTCCGCAGGCCTAATTCAGCATCAACTCAACCGCAAGCTCCGCATGCGGCCGGTGCCGAAGATTACTTTTGACATCGACGAAAAAGAAAAACGCCGTGAGCGGATTGAGAAGTTGCTGAGTGATGAAAGCAACACGCGTTGAAACAGTGAAATCTTTGTGCTAGCGTTGGATATCCGGCCGCGTAGCCAAGTGGTAAGGCATGGCTCTGCAAAAGCCTTATACGTGGGTTCGATTCCCACCGCGGCCTTAATTTATTTTGCCCAGGTGGCGGAATTGGTATACGCGGTTGGCTTAAAACCAACTGGCTGCAAGGCCATGAGAGTTCGAGTCTCTCCCTGGGCATTTCCGCCCGTAGCTCAGTTGGTAGAGCAGCGCACTCGTAACGCGCAGGTCGCAGGTTCGCATCCTGCCGGGCGTGACGAGTTATGGGTGTCCCTTGCGGATCATTGGCACCACCGACGAAGTAGAGGCGGTCTATGTGCCGGGTGAACGCTACCGTCTGAAGAACGGTGGCTGGTCCGTGCGGCAGGAACACCTCGAACCGGCGACGCCTGACGTGACGTTCCCAGCGACTGGTCCGGCCGACCGCGTTCTGCCCGGCGTCTA
>CAYIKH010000046.1:0-3916 GCA_964363965.1 uncultured Candidatus Saccharibacteria bacterium | reverse complement strand
TCGGGGGCAACGCGCCGAGCGCTGAGCGAATCTCCGTCGCTGGACGGAGTGAGCGCGTCGAAAAAGCATGCCGGCGCGGCTCTCCCCAGAACTACTTAATCTCCACCGTTGCGCCGGCGGCCTCGAGCTTGGCTTTCATCTCTTCGGCGGTGGCCTTGTCCACGCCCTCTTTGACCACTTTTGGCGCGCCTTCAACAAGGTCTTTGGCTTCTTTTAATCCGAGCTGAGTAAGCTCGCGGAGCGCCTTGATCACCTGGATTTTCTGGCCGCCGCCCGATTTCAACTCCACCGTAAAGGTGGTTTTTTCCTCTTTGGCGCCGGCCTCTTCGCCTGCGTCAGCCGTTGCCGGAATCCCGACGGCCAATGGCATGGCCGCCGAGACACCGAATTTTTCCTCAAGAGCCTTGACGAGCTCGGCGAGCTCGAGGACCGTCATTTTCTCGATAGCCTCCAACATTTTTTCTTTGTCCATTTCTGTTATGTTCAGCGTCCCTTTGCGCTCTTATCAGCGTTCCTTCGGCGGCCTACGCTTAAAACCGCTGATACAACGCTGGTAAGTACGCTGATGATGCGCTGATAGAATTACTTCTTAATTTTACTAAGGACCACGACCAAATTTTTAATATTCCCCTGCAATACATTGACCAAGCCCTGAATCGTAGAATTCAATGCCCCGGCTAATTGAGCCAGTAGCTGCTCACGCGGCGGCAATTTAGCGAGAGCCAGCACTGAGGAAGCTTCCAGAATCTTGCCTTCGAGGATGCCCTTTAGGAATTTGAATGTTTCATTATCCTTGGCGAATTTTGAGGCGGCTTTGGCCGCGGCAATCTGATCTTCATAACCAAAAATTACACCAATTTCCCCGTCCAAAGCCTTAGGCTCAATAGCAACGCCAACAGCATCAAGCGCGCGCTTTAATAATGTCTTTTTTATCACCTTTAATTCCGCGCCGATCTTTTTCAATTCGCGCCGGAACTGGGCGAGCTTCATGACCGAGAGGCCGCGGATATCGGCAAAAATGGAGATACGCTGGCGTCCGAAGCGCTCGGCGAGCTCAGTGATTAACTTTGATTTCTGGTCGCGGCTGAGCATACTGGGTTTAGTAAGCAGTAAATTAAAAATAGACCGAATACGGTCCAAAGACAAAAAATCGTTGCCGTCCTCGGTAGGATTTCTGCCCCGACTTGCCCGCCGAAGTTTTAACGGAGGAGGGCGAGCTGGGACTACCTAGCGTCTTTGGACTTCTTAAAAAGAGAATAGCAGGCCGGATGCTTTTATGTCAAGCCCGTCTGACAGTAAAGCGGAGTTTGACCGACATTCAGAAATATGCTAGGGTAAAAAGTACCGCTCTGAGAGCGGTAAAAATATGCGTACCAGCCTTAAAGCAGGGGGGTTGGTCTCCCTCTTTCTGGCGGCGGCTATCGGGGTTTCGGCCCCGACGGTTGCCGAGTCCGACTTTGACAAGATTGAAATTCGACTTCCGCTGGGGGTCCTCATCATCAACTCTAATTCGATTTTCCAGGCGAATCCGCCGAGCCAATCGGGGTTGGCCGCAAAGTTTTTAATGCATGTAACTGCCTACTCCAGCTCGGCGGACGAAACCGACAGCACGCCGTATCTCACGGCGTCGGGAACGAATACCAGGGATGGTGTGGTGGCTTCCAATGTCTTCCCGCTGGGCACCCAGATCAGGATTCCGGAACTCTTCGGCGATAAGACGTTCACCGTAGAGGACCGAATGCATGAGCGGTTTTCTGACCGCATTGATATCTGGATGCCTTCCAAGTGGCGAGCTATACACTTCGGGAAGAAACAGGCTGAAGTTGAAATCGTGGAGCTCTAGAAAACAAAATCGGTCCGATATTTATCGGGCCGATTTTGATTTTGGCACGCCCCCGGATGGAATTTCACCCCCACATTCATATCCCCCTGGAGGGATTCGGTCACAGGTTCGCTCGCTTCGCTCGCGCCCCGCGACCCCGCCTCGCGTGCCCTTCGGGCACATGCTCCGGCTTTCGAATCCCTCTCGCGAGCCAAGCAGTTGGCTCGCTCTCGGTCTCGCTTCGCTCGCCCTCGGAGGGATTCGAACCCCCATACGCGGCTTAGAACGCCGCAGTCCTATCCGTTGGACGACGAGGGCAAATTTTAGTGCGGGGTCTGTTGAGCTACCTTTTTCCTCTCGCCGCCACCGGGATTTGAACCCGGGTACCGGGCTTGAAAAGCCCGTGTCCTAGACCAAGCTAGACGATGGCGGCACAAAAGGTGGGAGGGTGAAAAAGCGTGGGTCTCCCGCACATTCCGGCGAGCCGTAGGCGAGCAGCTGAATGTGCGAGGATCCCGCTGGTCTATACTTATTGGTTCAATGGGCGTCTAGAATGCGCGGGATCTCCGCACGGTAGCTCCTCGCCGTAAGCTCGGAGACCGTGCGGGACTGGCCAGACTAGACGATGGGGCCTTGCGCAAAGAGTTTAGCAAAATAATTGGAAAATCTCAATGTTTTAGCTATACTGATGCCGCCATGCGCATCCTCGGAATCGAAACAAGCTGCGACGAGACAGCTGTGGCTATAATTGAGGTCCGCGGGTCTCTTGCGCATCCGCGGATTAGAGTTTTGGCCAACGCCGTCGCCTCGCAGGTGAAGCTCCATGCCAAGTTCGGTGGCGTGGTGCCAAACCTGGCTAAGCGGGAACATCAGAAAAATTTGGTCTCAACCTTATTACAAGCATTTTCAGAAGCCGACTTCAGAAATTCAAAATTAAAAATTAAAAATGCAAAATTGCAGTTTAAAGTTCAAAATTATGTGAAGAAACTTCTGGAACGAGAGCAAGAATTATTGAAGCATCTTGAAAAGCATATTCTTCCTTTTTCGAAGCCCAGGATTGATGCCATTGCCGTTACCGTGGGGCCGGGCCTGGCTCCGGCGCTTTGGGTAGGGGTGAACTTCGCTCGCGCCCTCGCCTTTCTCTGGGGAAAACCGCTTATTCCGGTTAATCACCTAGAAGGCCATATCTATACGAATCTATTGCCGCATGATTGGCACGTAACCCGCAACTCATTACCTATGACTAGGGTCTCATTTCCGGCGCTCTGTCTCATTGTCTCCGGCGGGCACACCGAGCTTGTGTTGATGTCCGGCTATGGGAAGTACCGTGTCGTGGGCGAGACCCTGGATGACGCTGCCGGCGAGGCCTTTGACAAGGTGGCCAAGATGCTTAGACTCGGATTTCCGGGCGGACCGATTATTTCGCGACTGGCTGAACACGCCGATGCGGGCGCATTTAATTTCCCCCGGCCGATGCTGCATTCCAACGATTTCAATTTCAGTTTTTCCGGATTGAAAACCGCGGTCCTTTATACCTTAAGAGACCTAAAGCGCCTTGATGATAAGCGGAAGCGCGACATCGCGGCGAGCTTCGAAAAAGCCGTGGTAGATGTCCTTGTGGCCAAGACTATTCGTGCCGCACGCGAGTTCGGGGCCAAAACCGTCATGATCGGCGGGGGTGTGGCCGCAAATAAGAAGCTCCGCGCCGACCTCGGCGAGGTGCTGGCCAAACGTCTCCCCGGCATCCGCTATCTCGTACCCGATAGCCGCTTGACCGGCGACAACGCCCTTATGATTGCTTGGGCTGGCTATTTTAACCGGAAAAAAAATAAAAGCTTAAGATCCATTCATGCCGAAGCCAATCTGCGAATCGATGCCCGAAGGACCCGAGGTTAATTATCCACAGCGTGCTCGCAGATTTTTAAGAAATGAGACAGAATAAAGAAAAATGAGAAGCACTGCCGTTATTCTTATTTTCGGTCTTTCACTCCTTGGGTCAGCAGGCGATATTGGATTTTCGCCATCATACGCCCAGGCCCAAATAGACTATCGCGAGATTTCGCCGGACGGTGCCGGTGGTCCGCCAGCCGGACA
>CAYIKH010000045.1:0-4238 GCA_964363965.1 uncultured Candidatus Saccharibacteria bacterium | reverse complement strand
CTCCACCGCATAATTGAAAACCTGGCCATCACCGCCGGCCTGCCCAAGCCCCGGGTCTTCTTTATTGACGACCCCTCGCCCAATGCCTTTGCCACCGGCCGCGATCAAAAGCATGCCGTGGTCGCGGTGACGCGGGGACTTTTGGAACGGCTGGATCGGAGCGAACTTGAAGGCGTGCTGGCTCATGAGCTCTCACACATCGGCAACCGCGACATGCTGATTTCAACCATTGTCGTGGTCCTGGCCGGAATCATAGCCATTATCTCGGACATGTTTCTCCGGATGACCTGGTTTGGAGGGCTTCGCTCGAATAACCGCAACAATAGAGCCGGGGGCATCTTGATGGCTGTCGCCCTTATCGGCGCGATTCTCGCGCCGTTTGCGGCAATGCTGATTCGCCTGGCGGTATCGCGCCGGCGCGAGTTACTGGCTGATGCCTCGGGGGTGCTATTGACCCGCTACCCTGAAGGTTTGATTAACGCCCTGCGAAAAATCTCTGCTGATCCCCGACCGCTTGCCCATGCCCATACGGCCACAGCTCATCTTTTCTTTGAAAATCCGTTCAAAGCCGATGCTCTGACAAAACCAGACCAAGCGCGCCGCACGCCCTGGATCGTTAAACTGTTTATGACTCATCCGCCGATGGAGGATAGAATACGGGCCTTGCAAGGTATGAAAGTGTAAGCTTAAAAGGTCAAAGATAAAAACAGAATAGACTATGGATAGCCATCATTCGTTCAGCGAGGTCAGAAAAATGCTTGAGAAAAGCATCTCCGACCCCAAAAAACGCGAATACATCCTCGGCTACCTAGAGGGCCAGGCCGAGCGGAGCGGATCGGATTGGAAAATTTCCTCCCCCCGACTCGAGGAAGCATTGCGGCGTCTGGGGTCTAGCCGTGAATCCAGCGCACCTTCTTACCGGCAAGTTAATACCGCCGACGTGGAGAAGATTCGAGGCCACTTCCAAAACCGTCCCACGCGCTAATGACTGGGCATATTTGCTTCACGCTAGCCGGCACAATGCTAAAATCAACCCATCCCTCCACGTACGGAAAAATTGCTCCGCTCTACGACTCTTTCCTCACCATCTCGGGGTTTAAGCGCGGCGTTGAAAATTTCCTCGGCCGGCTGAACCTAAGTTTCAGGCCGGGAGCGCGGCTGCTTGATGCCGGCTGCGGCACCGGCCTCGTGGCCCGGTGGCTGGCCTCAAGCTTCCCGACCGCCGAGGTCATTGCCTTTGATATTGATCCGCGGATGCTCCATGCCGCCGAGCTTAAATTAACCAAGCGGCATCTTCGCCACCGCCTCACCCTTGCCGTGGGCGACATCACTTCGCCGGATCGCCTTGAGGTCTTCCCTTCCGGAAAATCCTTACTCCTTCCCCATGGATCCGTGGACGGCATATTTGTCTCCGGAGCGCTTGAGCACGTCCCGCTCCAGGAGTCGGTGATGCGGCTTTCCGGGCTCTTGAAACCGGGCGGCCTATTCTTTAATCTCGGAGTGCGCCGGAATCCGGCCGGAGCCGTGCTGGCCATGGTCTACCGCTTCCGCCCCTATACTATCTCCGAAATGCGAAGATCCTGTGATCTGGCCGGCCTGGCGGAAATCAGGACCCTGCGGCTCTCGGCCGAAGACTTCCCGGCCAACCTCTCACGGGTCGCCATCATGGCCAAAAAGAGAATCTAGAAAGCAGAAAATAGAATATAAAATTGGAGGCGTGCCAGAGTGGGTCGGATGCGAACGAGTGGAGCATCCGACGGGCGACAAAAGTCGCCCCGGCGGACACTCTGGCCCAAATTTTTGACCGAGGCTCCGCCGAGATAATACAAAAGGAGGCGTGCCAGAGTGGCCGAATGGGCGTGCCTGGAAAGCACGTATACGGGAAACCGTATCAGAGGTTCGAATCCTCTCGCCTCCGTTTCATGCCCTCACCCCTGGATGACATCAAATCACGGCTCGATCTGATTGAGCTCGTCCAATCCTACATCCGTCTGCAAAAAGCCGGGGTGAATTGGAGGGCGCTCTGCCCGTTCCATAGCGAAAAAACGCCGTCTTTCGTTGTCTCGCCGGCGCGGCAGATTTGGCATTGTTTCGGCTGCGGCAAAGGTGGAACACATATTGATTTCGTAATGGAGATCGAGGGCCTGGAGTTCCGCGATGCTCTTGAGCTTCTGGCCGGGAGAGCCGGCATCCAGCTCAGGCGCGAGGATCCGAAGCTTCGCTCCGAGCGCACGCGCCTTTACCAGATCGTCGAGGATGCCGCCAGAATCTTTGAGTCAACACTTCATAGCGCGAGAGACCCGTCAGTTCGCGTCTCCCCACAGCTTGTCTATCTGAAAAAACGCGGCCTGGCCGACGAGACCATCAAATCTTTCCGCCTCGGCTATGCCCCGGATTCCTGGGATTTCCTGACGCAAGCGCTCCAGCAAAAAGGCTATGGCATCTCGGAGATTGAAAAAGCCGGATTGGCCGTGAAATCCGAGCAGGGCAGCCATTACGACCGCTTCCGCCAGAGAATCATATTCCCGATCTCGGATGCGAGCGGCCGGGTGGTGGGATTCAGCGGTCGCATCTTCGACGTAGTTCAGCGTTCTGATCAGCGTACCTATCAGCGCGAATCAGCTTCTATGTCACCACAGGAACCAGCAAAGTACATAAATACGCCTCAGACCTTAATCTACGATAAGTCAAGAATCTTATACGGCTTTGACAAGGCCAAAGAAGAAATCAGGAAGCAAAATGCAGTTATCCTTGTTGAGGGCCAGATGGACGTGGTGCTGTCGCATCAAGCCGGAGTCAAAAACGCCGTGGCCGTATCCGGCACCGCCCTCGCCTCGCAGCAGCTCCAAACCCTGAAGCGCCTGGCCTCAACCATCATAAGCTCGTTTGACCGCGACGCCGCCGGAGAGATGGCCACCAAGCGATCGCTGGATCTTGCCGCGGCCCATGATTTTGAGCGCAAAGTGGCCATCCTGCCGGCCGCGTTCAAAGATCCGGCCGAAGCCGTGGCAGAAAATCCGGAGCTTTGGCGCGAAGCCGTGTCTAAGGCCAAACCCATAGTCCAGTTTTTCCTGGAAACGGCTCTGGCCAAAAACGATCTCAAGAGCGCCTCTGGTAAGCGGACTACTGCCGCATCCGTCCTCCCGGAAATAAAAATCCTTTCAAGTGAAGTTGAAAAGGCTCACTGGATCCAGACGCTCGGCCGGGCCATTGGCGTTGAAGAGGAGGCGCTCTGGCGCGAGCTTAAAAAATCAAAACCGGCCTCTGTTGATGCTTTTTATCCCCAAAAATCCGAAAGCAAAGCCGCACCCGACCGCCGATCCCAACTCGAGTCGCTGCTCCTCGGCACCCTAATCCTCCATCCCGAGGAAAGATCGCGCCTGCCCGAAGTCATGCCGCATCTTTTTTTGAGCGACAAGCACCTCAAGATCCTCGAAATCATCGAGCGGGCTCTGACTGAAAACGTCCGCGAGCATAATGCCCTGCTTAGCGCCATCCCGGCCGAGTTCCAGGAAACATGCAACTACCTCGCTTTCCAGGCCGAGGTCGTCCTGGAACGGATAGAGAGCGCCTCGGAGCGGGCCAGGGAAATATTGGTCCTTATGCATGAGCTTGAGCTCGCCTGGGCCCGCGAAAAACTGCGCGGTCTCTCGGTTGAGATAGCCGAAGCCGAGACGCATGGCGACAAAAGGAAACTGGCCATGCTGCTTGATGAATTCCGGATTATTTCCGCGAAGGTGCAGTAAAAAGAAACAGAACTCAAACGGCGGATACATCAAACCTGGCGACCGTCAAAATTTGATGTGTCTTGAAGGAAACGCGTTCGATACATGAGAGAGAAAAAAATAAAACAAAAAAAGGGCCTGGCGGCGGCAAAGAAAAAACCTGCCGTCCGAAAACCGCTGCCGCCAGCCGCGCCGCCGGCTGCAACACCGGAAAAACCAATCACCCTCTCGCCCCAGGCCAAGAAGAGATGGGCGGAGAATAAAACCAAAATCCAGGCGCTTATTAAGCGGGGGCGCGAGCGCGGCTTTATCACCTACTCGGAAATCCTTAACGCCTTTCCGCACATCGAGGATGACATCCCGCTCCTGGAAGATCTCTATCATCACTTCGAAGAGGCCACTATTGAGGTCATTGAAACGCGGGATCTTCTGGAGACCGAAGAGAAGCCTGTGACCGGCAAGAAGAAAAAGGGAGGTTATGGCGATGGCGAGGTCGATACTTCCGACTCGGTT
>CAYIKH010000044.1:0-4345 GCA_964363965.1 uncultured Candidatus Saccharibacteria bacterium | reverse complement strand
CTCGCTTCCCGGGCATTAAATTCATTGGCGAGGAAGTTGGGGCGCTGGATCCTCGGGAAAAGCGCATTATCTTTGCGAGCGGAGATGTCCTGCCGTTTGAATATGCCGTGATCGCGCTCGGGGCGGAAACAAATTTTTTCAATATTCCCGGCCTTAAGGAACATTCCTATCCGCTCAAAACCTTTGAGGATGCCGTGCGCCTTAGAAATCGGGTTGAAGAGCTTGTTAAGAGCACCTCCGGCCGGCTTAAGGTTATCGTCGGCGGCGCCGGGGCCACCGGTGTTGAACTCTCCGCGGAATTCGTAAACCTCCTTGGGCACATCAAAAAAAAGATAAGGACTTGGTCCGGCCAGGCGGAAATCATATTGATCGAGGCCGCACCGGAAATACTCAGCGGCTTCAGTCCTGGCACCATTCGGCGCGCGCGTAAAAGGCTGCAGAAGCTCGGCATCAAAATCTTGACCGGGAAATTCTTAAGCCGCGTCACGGCTGCGGAGGTAGTATTCGCGGACGGCTCAACCCTCCCCTACCAGATGCTGGTCTGGGCGGGCGGGGTAAGGCCGGCCGAGGTTCTGAAAAAATTCGGTCTTGAACTGGATAAAAAGGGCGGAATCGTGGTAAACGAATTCCTGGAAGCCAGAGCGCAGAGGGGGCGTCCTGCTTCGCAGGAACGCCTTGCCTCTCAACGGATCTATGCTATTGGCGATTGCGCAAGCTTCATCCATCCCAAAACCAAAAAGCCGGTCGGCGGCAATGTCCCGGTGGCCGAGACTGAAGCTCGAATTGCGGCCAAAAATATTGTCAGGGCCATCGCCGGCGAGCGTCCGGCGAGCTTCCGGCCTCTGGCAAACTACCCGTTTATCCTCGCGGTCGGCGGCAAATATGCGCTTACCGATCTCGTAATCTTAAAATTTTCCGGATTTTTAGGGTGGCTCGCCAAGCAACTGGTCGAACTCCGTTATCTTCTATTCATACTCCCGTGGGGCAAAGCCTTCCGGATGTGGCTTAGGGCGGTATACTATTCAACCAGAAATGATTAGGACGACGTGGAAACTCGGCGCCCAGAGACAGCCCGAACGATTCTGACAAACTCTTCGGCATCCAGGCTGGCTCCGCCCACCAGCAACCCTTCCATGCCCCGGATGTCGCGAGCTATAAATGAGGCGGCATTTTTGGCCGTTACTGACCCGCCATAAAGAATCCTGATCGTGTCGGCAACGCCCCGGCCTAGGAATTTGGTAAGGAATTTCCTGATGTAAATGGCGCGGCGCGTGGCATTATCGGGCGTATCGGCGCGTCCAGTGCCGATGGCCCATACCGGCTCATAGGCAATAACTACTCTGGAAAGTTTGCGGCGCGACATGCCGGCGATGGCCCGCCCCAGCTGCTGGTGAAGAATTTTCGGCACCACGGCTTGAGATTCGTGCAGCTCCTCGCCAATGGCAATGACCGGTGTCAGGCGGGAATTTAGCACCGCCCTCACCTTTTGGTTGATAACCTCATCAGACTCGCCTAAAATTCGCCGCCGCTCCGAGTGGCCGATGAGCACATAGCCAACTCCGAGGTCGCGAAGCATCGGGGCTGATACCTCGCCAGTGTAGGCGCCGTGGCTCTGGCTGAAGACGTTCTGACTGCCGAGCTGGGCGCGCCGGAGAAGCCGGCCGACCGAAGTAAGGAAGGGAAAGGGCGGCGCGATAACCACCTCGGCGTTTTTGATATTAGCCAGTCCGCGCTCAATGCGTCTGGCGAGCGACACCGCTCCATCCAGAGTTGAGGGATTCATCTTCCAATTGGCGATGATAAGAGGCTTCATATGGACAATAAATTTCTACTTAATTTCGCAACGAAGCGGCAAGTTTCTGCGAATTTAAAAATCACCAGAAATTTGGTAGAAACTTAAAGAAACTGATAGAAATTCATTGCTATACCTTAATCTTCCTAAGAAACTGGGCTGCGGATTCCGGGGCGATTGTTGAAATTTCTATTCCCGTGCCGATCTCAAACCCGGCCCAGACCGCGGTCTTGGGAAGAATTTCAATATGCCAGTGATAGTAGCGGGCTAAGCCCACGCTTGAAACCGGTGCGGTATGGATGAAGAAGTTGTAGGCCGGGCGTTTCAGCCCACGCGAAAGTTTGGCCAGCACCACCCGCAAGGCATCGGCCAAGGCGGAAATCACCGCGTCGCTCGCGGTCTCAAACTCCGACCTGTGTTGAAGAGGGAAGATCCGCACCTCAAAGGCCTGCCGAGAAGCAAACGGGCAGAAGGCCAGAAACTGGCGGTTCCGATAGACAATCCTCCGGCCATTCGCTCTCTCCTGACGTAAAACGGCGCAGTGGACGCAAGTGCGATTGTTGCCGAAATATATGGCCGAACCGCGGATGGATCGGGCCACATCCGGCGGAATGACCGGGATGGCGATGATTTGGGAATGAGGATGAGAGATGGTGGCGCCAGCCTCGCGACCGTGATTGTGGAAAATGGAAATATATTGAATACAATCTTCCTCCTTCAGCTCTAGATACCGATCTCGGTAGCTTCGGAGTATGGCTTGAACTTCCGGCACAGTCATATCGGCGATGGAACGGCGGTGATCCCGGGTGATGACCACCTCGTGGAAGCCGACGCCATCCTGCCAGCGATAGGGTCCGATTTTACGTTCAACGGCGCATACCCCGCGGCCGAAAGCCGGGTATCTATTGGGCACCACCTGGAGCCACCAGTTCTTTTGAAGATAAGCCCGGTCTTGGGGCGTTAACCCCGTTAGAAGCCCCCGCGGCCCGCGGGGCAGTCGCCTGCGACGACTTGCTTCTAACGGGGTTAAGCGCAAACGCTTACCCGAGCGGTCATAGACGAGCAGGGCCTGCGGCAAAAGCTTTTCAAAAGGACAGCTGGATCTGGGCTGGTGGCGCTCGATAACCCGATGCCTGGCAAATTCATTCGGCCGGCGGGCTCGTCCGGTAGCCACCACCACCCAGTCGCCAGTCACGAGATCCCGGCGGAGTTCGGAGATATTTTTCATTGCAGTGCCCTAGCGATACATTCCCCGAATATCATTCCACTTTATGCGGAGAAGCTCAATCAATGTTGTCGCGTATGCGCTTAATTTCACTTTTGAATCCGGAGGATTCACCCACTTGACCGGTAACTCTTTGATCATCAGGTGATGGCGCTTGCCAATCAGCAAAATCTCAAAGTCGAACCCCCACCCGACCAAAGTTTGGCGAGGAAAAACAATGCCCGCGGCTCGCCGCGAAAAAAACTTAAAACCGCGCTGGCTGTCGTGGATCTCCCATAAGCCCGAAACCGCCCGGATGACCAGCTTCGACAATTTCCCGAGTAGTCGCCGGTACCACTGGGCTTGCTCCTCAACCATCGCCCCGGGAACTTCGATGGACCCAATCACAATATCAAAACAGTCCGGGCTCGTCCCCGTGCACACCAGCGGAATGAAGGCGTCAGCCTGTTCAACGGATACGGAATTATCGGCATCAGCGAACGCCTTAATGTCGCCGCGGGCCGCCATCATCCCCTGCTTCACCGCCCAACCCTTGCCACGATTATCAACATCAATAAGTTTAAGGTTGGCAATTTGAGTGGTGAGACCCCGAACAACATCGGCGGTTCGGTCACGAGAGGCCGAATTGACCACGATAATTTCGTAACCGCCGGGGAAATTTTTTGATTTCAAATAGGCGCCCACTTCGCGAAGGGTCTTGGCAATCCTATGCTCCTCATTGTAGGCCGGGATGATCCAAGAGAGGTACATAACAAAAATCCTAAATACGAAATCCTAAATACGAAACAAATCACAAATCCGAAATACAAAATTCCAAACGTGTTTGGTATTTGTGGCTTGGATCATTAAAATTTGTTTAGAATTTAGATATTCGAATTTCATATTTTTAAACCTTGGTCTGCTGTCGGTCTAAATAAGATTGTAGGATTATGGCCGCGGCTGAAGCGTCAGCTTTATCTTTGGCGGTATGGCGCTCGGCTATTTTGGTGGTGAAAGCCTCGTCCTCGAATTCTATTGGCAATTGTACCGTTTTTGCGAGATCGACGGCAAACCTTTTCACGGCCGCATTCTGTCTTTGCCAAGCTCGGGAGCGGCCAGGCGGCGGCAAGCCCATAATAATGCATCCCACCCGCTCATTTTTGACCACGGCGGCAATGTCGTCAAGCCGCGCAACGGTTTTAAAAGGGAAAGCCATTCTTCCCTCCGGATCGGAAAGAGCCAAGCCGATTCGCTTCAGACCATAATCAATGCCGAGATAACGCATAACAAAATGAAATCCTAAATCCTAATTTCTAAATCCTAAACTGACCGCCGCGCGGTCATCCTGA
>CAYIKH010000043.1:0-4414 GCA_964363965.1 uncultured Candidatus Saccharibacteria bacterium | reverse complement strand
CTGGAAAGAGAGGGTCAAAGCGTAGAGCCAAAAACGCCGCACGAACGCGGCGGATAGCCAAGCCGGCAGGAGAGTTCCTGTCGGCTTTTAATTTCCGGGGTCTACGGCAAAAGGACAAGGAACCCAGCAAGGAGACCAGCGAGGCCCTGCCAGAATGGCGAAAGTCCAGTCGGCGCGGTCTCAAACCGGCAGTACGAGGTGGCCGGATCCCAGGTGCCACCCTGTTGGGTGCACTCCTGCGCTGGATCTTGGCTCGACGGAGGCGGCGGGAACACAGTTCCTGCCTCCGGTTCGCAGGTGTAGTAAGTGCCGCACTCTGGAGAGCTAAACGCGACCGCCTTACGGTAGCCAGGCGGGCAGGACTCAACCGTCGGCATGGCCGGGCAGATGCCCGGGAACCCGCCAGTACCGCCGGGCGGCGGGGAGGTTGAAGGAGACTCCGAAACGCAAGCGTAGTAAATACCACAGGCCTCGGAGCGAAACACTTCGACCCGGTGCTGGCCGGAGGGACAGCTCTCTACCGTGGGCATCATTGGGCAGATGCTCGGCCGCGGAAACTCGGAGGAGGGCGGAGGCGTTGAGGGTTGGATCAGTCCTTCGCCAGGCTGCGGAACTACAAAGCCGGGAGGAATGCCCGGTCCGGACGGAAATCCGCCTGGTTCCATGCCCGGCACGCCCGCCGGCGGAGCAAAATTTTTACATTCATCCTGATGCTCCATGCAGTACTTAAAACATTCTTCAGGATTTGAACATCCGCCGGGACCGGAAAACCCTTCTTGCCGAAATCCTCCCTCCGGACCGCCCAACCCGCCTTCCGACCCCCCAAACCCTCCGCCAAAACTTTCAAGCATTGTCGCAAAACACGCCTGCATCTTTTCTCCTAAATCCTTTGCAAATACCGGCTCGCCGCTAAGCATTTTATTGAGAATGCCTTCGCCTATAGTATTCTTGAGACATTCCGCCACTTCTGGGGGCATCTTACTAAACTCTTCTTTAAAGCGCTCCATCCCTTCGCGCATCCGCGTTAAATCCTCTTCTTTCATGAGGCCATGTCCCTGGGCCCAATAAAAACATTCTTCCTGATGTTCCGGAGCGCTGCAGTAGGCCTCACACTGTACTTTGCCTTTGCACCCGCCTGGTCCCTTCCCGCCGGTTTTCCTAATAATATCTATCTCTTCTGGAGAGATCATGCCGGCTTTTTCGGCAAAGGCTACACATTCTTCCATGCGATCACCCTCAAAGCAGTACGCTTCGCACTGTTCTTTGCTGCGGCAGCCGCCGGGCGTCTCACCCTTTTTCATAAATTCGGCAAACTTTTTGGCCTGCTCAATTTCTTCTTTGGGGAGAAACCCTGATGCTTCCGCAAAGGCCAAGCATTCGTCAATATTATTTGGATCAGTGCAATAGGCCTCACAGCTTTGCTTATTCGTACATCCGCCGGGAAGTTTGGCGCCGGCCTTTACTGCCGCTTGAACTTTTTTGGCTTCTTCCAGTTCATCGCCGGAAATAAAGCCGTTTTTCTCCGCCCACTCAAGACATTCATCCATTCGATTGATGTTACTGCAGTAGGCTTCACAAGATTCCTGAGAGGTACAGCCGCCCGGCCCGCTTTTTGCGGCCGCGAACTTTTCTGCTTTTTGAAGCTCTTCCCCGGAAAGAAGATTATGCTTTTTGGCAAAGGCAATACATTCATTGATGTGGGCGGAGTCGTCGCAATAAGCAATACATGCTTCCTGACTCGTGCAGTTGCCGAGTTCTTGAATCGGGTATTCGACATCAACAAGCGATTTGGTTGGAGGCGGCGGAGGAGCGGAAGGTGGAGCGGCTGGCGGAGTTGGCAAGGATACAGGTTTTTCTTCTTCCGGGCCGACGATTTTACCTCGGGTAAACCCCTTTTCGTCGAGCGGCGGCAACTCAAACTCAACCCGATTTCCTGCACAATCAATAACATACGCATTCATTGCCGGTGTAAAGTCGCCTACCGGATCAAATACAATATTTTTGGAAGAAAATGATGCCGGACATTTCACTTCGCCGCCGTAAGACGGCTTGCCGGGCGGTTGAAGAGAAAATTCCCGAATACCGTCGGGGTCTCGTATTGTCAGAATAAAAAGTCCAACGCCCGGCTCTCGCTGCAAAGAAACAGAGGCGTCCCGTTTGGCCGCTTCGGCATAATAGGCGATGACAAAAGCAGCCAGCGCCACCACAGCCAAAATGAGAACTGATGCGATTTTGTTATCAACAGAGAAAACGGCGCGCATATTTTATCTGAGGGGATTTTTGTATTTAAACGGATTGGCCTGCTCAATGGGATTGAGCGAAGGAATTTTGCCCTCAACCGGGCTTGCCGGCACGCCGACCTCCGGAGCCGCCGACTCAACTTCTTTAAGTGCTTCTGTGGCGGTCGGCGCCGGCGGCTCTTTCTTTGAGTTCTGCCAATACCAAAAACCAATGCCGGCAATGACTGCCACGGCAAGCGCGATGATTACCGCCGCTCTTCGATTCATTGACATTGTAAACTGCTGAATAAGCTCAGCCTCGATGCCTTAAAGCTCCTGACGCTCTGCGGCTGATAACAAAGCCCAGGGCTGTCCGCAATTATGATTCAGTCCTGCTTCCAGGTTAATCCCTTGAGGTAATGGAAACAAATCGCTATCCCCAGGTATGATGAGGTATCATCCCTTCTGACTCGATTATCATGACGACCACAACCTACTGGCTGATTGCCATCCTGATCCTGGCCTCGGCCCTGCGCCTGGTCGGGCTTGAGGCTGGCGACCCGATGAATGACGAGGTGACCTATGCCTTTCGGGCCATTGGCCTGGTTGATTCTTTCAATGATCCGGGAGTGCAATCCACGCCCTGGGAATGGTTTGACCCCCAAATCCCCTGGTGGGCGCAACTTTCTTTCCACGACCACCCGCCCATGGTCTTTTGGGTTCAGAATATTTTCATGCGCCTTTTTGGCGAAAGCCGCTTTGCTTTTCGCTTGCCCTCAGCCATCCTCGGCATTGCATCAGTGGCTCTACTTTTTCTCGTAGCCAACCGCCTATTCTCAGCGCGAGTCGGGCTACTTTCGGCAGCTCTTCTTGCCGTGACGGTAAATCATGTCTATGTCTCACGGGTGGGACTGCAGGAAGCCTATGTTATATTTTTCATACTTTTGGCCTTATACCTATTTCTTAAAGCCTTGGAGAACGAAAAGTATTTTATCCTAACCGGCCTGGCTGTCGGCCTCGGGCTCCTTGCCAAATACACTGCCGCAGTCCTTGTCCCCATCCTTGTCACGTATCTCGTGCTCTTCCGGCCTCGGGCGTTGCGCCAAAAGCACTTTTGGATCGGGGTTGCCCTGGCCGTTGCCGTAGCCAGCCCGATTGCCATTTATAATTTCAAACTCTACCAGGCCACGGGGCACCTCGACTTACAGTTCTCATACCTTTTAGGCAAAGTCCCGGACGTGTGGTCCAAAACTCCGGGCAAGGATATAGGTTCGTTTGCCGATCGGGCCAGCATCTTTCTTCCGCGGCTCCTGGCCAGCCAATCCTGGCTGCTCCTGGCGCTAGCCGGGTCAAGCCTGGCAACGCTGCTTCTTGCCGTCCTAAAGCGCGGAGGTGAGGCGCTACGCCCCTATGCCCTAGCCATCATAGCCTCGGCCTATATCCTGGCCATGATCATGCTTACCGGGCCGGCAATACGGTTTTTAACGCTTCTTACGCCGTTTTTGGCCATTGCTGCAGCGCTCGTTCTTAATGCTGCGTCGTTACGCCTTCCCCGGGCCGTGACGCATCTTGGAACCCTGGCCATAGCACTGACTCTGGCTTTTGAGAGCTTCTATGCGATAAACAACCAGCTGACCTTCTACCCCATCGGCCCGAGGCCGTGGCTGTCTTCCCCCCTTCGCTATGAGAACTACAACTGGGGCTACAACGCTCTTGATGACTGGCTTAATCGCGAGCTTGAAGGGAAAATTCCGGCTCTGACTTTTGAGACCAAATACCGCTTCATCCGCGACATTCAAAACTCGGCACTGGAAGAGGGCCGGAGGCGCGGAGACAAACCTTATCCCGCGCTCATAATTTTTTACGGCAACTTTGATCTTGCCCCGGAGCTCTGGATTTTCGACCGCCGGCTCCTCTATCAGGCCTGGCCGATCATGGCCTTTAAGGATTACCTCCGGCTAGCCGCCTCCGCGGGCCCGAATGCTTTGGCTCAGGCCTGGTTTGCCCCGCCAGAGGCCCGCACCACAGGTGCGGCGGATGCCCGCGGCATCCTGCCTCTAACGGGGTTTGAGCGCATCTATCTCATCATGCAGACCAACATTGCGCCAGCGCCGGAGTTCCTAGCCATGACCAAAGGCCTCGCGCCTATCTCCATCCAAAATCCCCGCGGCGAGGAAGTTTTCCGCGTATATAAA
>CAYIKH010000042.1:0-4632 GCA_964363965.1 uncultured Candidatus Saccharibacteria bacterium | reverse complement strand
GTCATTCTCATATTCTTAAGAATTTGAGAATAACGTGGTGATAATATGGGGATGGCGGCGATACTCAGTCCAGGTGCTTAGAAAAGAAATCAATAAGCCTTTTTTCAAAATCTTCGGGCAGCTCGCCGTGGCGGCCGCGATCAAGGAAATAAAATTCAGCGGCCGGATTTCGGGAGAGCGCGCGCTCGAGCCTTTCAGTGTGGCCAAAATAAATTTGCTCATCCTCGCGGCTGGCGATGATAAATGCCGGAATGGTCAGTTTCGCCGCGGCCTGAGCCGGGGAGGGCGCGGTGAAATCGGCGCCGAAGGCGAGCCGCCCCCAAAAAATCATAAGTTCAACCAGAGGATATTTCAGAAGCCAGAGGCGCGAATAGGCTTCACGGCCAAGAGTGCGAAGATCGGCAAAAGGCGCATAGGCGGCAACCGCCCTAATGCGCTCATCCTCGGAGGCACTCATTATGGCCACGGCTCCGCCAAGGGAAAAACCAAAAACGCCGATGTCCGTGGCCCCGCGCTCTTTGAGAAAAGTTATCGCCTGTTTAAGATCATCGCGCTCCCTAAAACCAAGGGTGGTGAATCGGCCCTGGCTCTTCCCGAAGTAACGCATGTCCAAAAGGAGCGCGGCAAAATAAGGATGCAGGCGTGAGGCCAGATCCAGCATATCCGCCTTTTCCGCCGGATAGCCGTGGAGAAGCACTACCGCCGGCGCGTCGCTTCGGCCATCGGCCCTGGGGACCAGCCAGGCCGCCAGTTTCAGCCCGTCGGCGGTCATGACGCTCACCTCCTCTCTAGGAAGGCGATAAAGCTCTGGCGTGGCCGGAATTACGATCCGCGACGGCCGCACCACCAGCCAAAAGCTCCAAAGACTCACCGCAATGAACCCAATGAAAAAAATGGCAAAATAAAGAATCATTTTCCGCATGATTTGACTTTTCATTATTGCCGTGCTATCATCTTAGCAAAGACTAATCCATACCATCTCAAATCAGCTCTTTGACTTCATAATCCAAACCCAAGGGAGGTGGTGGTTTGATGAGGTCGCTAACTCGTGATGAATTGGATCGGCTCCTCAGGGCTGATGAGAAGCACTTCGTCGAGAATTTCTTTTTTGCCCGAAACATTGAGCAGTGGTGCTGCCGGCGCCACCGCGGCCTCCTCATCCCGGCGTTGAAAATTACCATCCGGCATCCGGT
This sequence comes from uncultured Candidatus Saccharibacteria bacterium, assembly GCA_964363965.1. GTDB lineage: Bacteria > Patescibacteriota > Minisyncoccia > Sungbacterales > SURF-37 > CAYIKH01. The sequence goes on along the minus strand of CAYIKH010000042.1, from coordinate 3,439 downwards.
GCTGGATAGGAACGGCAATCAATCGGATGTCTTTCCCCGCTACGTAGCCTCTTGTCCGCACCCGGACTGCGACGGTCCGCAATCGCTAGAACAAGAGGGTCCGCCGGTGTTCATCAGCCGGGCCAATGGCATCGTCCTATTTGTCCGCAACATCCGGCGTGGACTGGAGCTCGTTGGTAAAACATTCTCACCAGGAAGGAGACGCAATGCGCGGCGAACCGAGTAAACAGGAGTTGGGCGAGGCCAGGGAGAGTCCCTGCGTGTGCGAATGCCAGCGCTGTGACCAGGGCAGCCACTGCGGCCACCTTCGCCTCGGATGCCGGTGGTATCGGCAGCGGAGGAGCATACGCCGGGATCTCCTCGCCTCGATCCGGCCGAGCTGAAGTTAAGCTCGGCCTTTTTCATTGCTAGTCAAAAATTTCAAGGCGCAAGCCGCAGAAATTTTTGCTACCAGCAATAGAACCCCGCACTAAGTTTCTGCACCACCTCCGCAATTGACAGCGGAAGCCGAAGGCGGATTCCGTGTGATAACCTCCGCCTACTGCAGTTTCATTTCGAACTTCAGTGCGGGGTTACCACTGCCTCGCAAAATTGGTGCCGGGGTCACCCGGAAAAGATACCTTATTGTTTACGGGCAGATGCACTCCGCCCCGCTCGCATCCCCGCCCAGGCCCCCTTCCCCGGCTGCCGGCGGCGGCAAAATCTTGTTAAGTACACGTTCGGCCGTCTTTTGGAAAATGCCAAGCTCGGGATTGGTCTCATCAAGCTTTTGGAGGATACCCTCGGACTGGGCCAAAAATTCACGAGCGTTTTCTACGCGATTACGCACCTCCGCGGTTTTGGGCAACGGCGGAACTTCGCCGTTGGTGGCCACCGGCACGGCAATCTCCAGTTCCCGCTCAACATCGCCGACGCGCTGCGAAAGCTCATCCAAAAGCTTTTTTCGCTTGGTCACCGGATTTTCCGGAATGGAAAGCTTTTGCCGGAGAAAATTCGGCATCTTCCGGCTGAAAAAATCGCTCAAGCCGAGCGCAGCCAAAGCCTGCCCTTTGGTTTCGGCCGGGATATAGCGGACTCCCGCCCAAATGAGCCCTATAACTAGAGCCAGGTAAAAGAGTTTACGCATTATTCATATGGTAACACAAAATCCCCCGCGCTGCCGTGGGGGATTTTGCGCTGAATTTTTAAGCTTACATCCTGCCGGCCATGCCGCTCGGCATGCCGCCGGATGCGATTGGCGAGGACGATTTCCGCCACGAAGCCAAAAGAGCCCAGGCTCCGACCACAAGATGAAGAAGCGAATCAGCCGGATTTTCAAGATTGGCACCCAGGAAATTGGCATAGCCGAAGAGGCTGTAAAGCCCAACCAAAACGCCAACCACTCCAAGAACCATGACCAGCGGCCGCTGGAGGTTTGCTCCAAGCGCATAGGCGGCAATCAGGGCGACCACGCCGAGCACGAGATGCGCCCAGTTTTCGGCGTTATCAAACCACCAGGCTCCTCCGAAAAGGCTAGATTCGGCCGTCGGCCCGATCACTCCCACAAAGCCGAGGATTCCCACCAGGACCAGGACCACACCGCCGATCTGCAGGAATTGTTTTGGATTCATTAGATTTTAGGCTTAACGTAAAATACCGACCTTTAGGCAAAAGTGAGGATTTGACATCTATTATATCATGGCGATATTTCGTGACCGAAAGGGGTTTTGCACAAATAGAAATCCGCGGCCTTACGGCCGCGGTGTTCTGCAAGAGATTATAGGGGTCACAGCCCCAGCTCGCCGTGCACTTTGCCGGCTATCTTTATGGATGGGCTAAGAGTCTTCTCACCCTCATCCCAGGAGGCCGGGCAGACCTTGCCCGGATGCTCGCTGACGAACTTCAAGGCCTTGAGCTTGCGCAAAATCTCCCCGGCGCTGCGGCCGATGTCGTCGGAAACAATATCCACGGCCCTAAGCACCCCTTTAGGATCAATGATGAACGCGGCGCGCTGGGCCACTCCGGAAGACTCCTCATAGATGCCGAGGTCTCTCGCCAGCTTGGCGTTATGGTCGGCGGCCATTGAAAATTTCAATCCGCTAAGCAGCTTCTCGGCCACCACCCAGCCCTTATGGGTGTAGACGGTGTCCGTAGAGACGCTCACCACCTCGGCTTTGAGCGCCCGAAATTCATCGTAGCGCGTGTTGAGATCGGCAAGTTCAGTTGGACAAACAAAAGTAAAATCCTTGGGATACCAGAAAAGAATAAGCCACCGACCGGCAAAGTCGCGGCTTTCGAGAGTGCCCACCTCGTCCTTCCCCGGAAAGTAAGTTTCCAGGGACCATTCAGGAAATTTTTGATCAACCTGAAACATAGGCGTATAGTTTAATGAGAGAATATAAATGGATTAAACCGCCGACTTAGTATAAAATGCTGCTGAAAAAATTTCAACCCTTAGTGCAGTAATGAAATAACTGTGATGTTGGCCGACCCTCAAAATAAAAAGCTCATAATCTTTTTCGCCGGGCTGATTGGTGTTGCCATCGTCCTCGTCTTAGGCGTTAATTTCCTGCTTAAACTCGTGCCCGTGGAGGAAGAATCATCCGGCCGCATTCTTGCGCCCCCCGAGGCCAAAGTGCGCCTAGAGGGGCCGGACGGAAAGGAAGCTCCGGTCTATCGGATCATCGAACCTGACGCGGCGGATACGCGGCCCATCACCTATACCGCAGCCGGATTTTCGCCGAGCCTAGTAACCATCCGCGCGAGCGACCCCATCGGCTGTCTGATTACGGTCATCAACCGCTCGAGCGCCCCTATCCGAGTTGGAGTAAATCCTCATAATCCGGCTGGCGATCCGGGTGCGAATTACGGCGAGACCCCGCCCGGCCAGACTGGGATTCTGGACGTCCGCTACCCGGGTTTAACTGAAATTTCGCTGCATGGCCACCCCAATGTGGCGCACGAATTCAGGGTGATATATGGCCAAGGCTGCCGGTAAGATGCTAATGCCTGGCATAGCTTGCCGAGCTTGAGCTTTGGTCATGGCGCCGCAGACAAAAATCATTTAAAATAGCGGCGTATGCCCGGTGCTACAACTTCGAAAATGTATTTTGTATACGTTCTTCAAAGCTTACGAGATCGCAAGAAATATGTTGGCTTTACCACTAACCTCTCTTAAATTGTAGCACCGGGTATGGCCCGTCGTACTGAAAATCGAAAAGGCCGGCCCAAAGAAGATCTGCGTTCGGGAAAGCGCTGGCATGATGGCCTGGCTCCGGAGACAAAAAGGAGCATGCTCGCCATCCTTTTCTTTGCTCTGACCATTGTGACGCTGCTCGCCTACTGGGACCTGGCCGGTTCTTCCGGAAGATTCATCTCCGCGGGCCTTAGGACGGCCATCGGACAAGCTTATTTCCTGGCGCCGCTTACTTTCGTACTGATGGGTTTTTCGCTGCTCTTT
>CAYIKH010000041.1:0-4662 GCA_964363965.1 uncultured Candidatus Saccharibacteria bacterium | reverse complement strand
GTTGGAGTCGCGTATGGAAGTCCAGGCTCGCTCAAACCCCTCGGCCATGGCCTGCCCAAGTTCCTTGCCCTTTTTGAGCTCCTCTTTCATGCGCTCGAAAATAAGGATATTGGCGTCGACAGCCATCCCGACGGAAAGCACAAATCCGGCAATGCCCGCGGCGGTCAGGGTAACCGGGATCAGCTTGAAAATCGCAAGCACCAGCGCCGCATAAATAAAAAGCGCAATAACGGCAATCAACCCGGGCAGACGGTACCAAAGGAGCATGAAAACAACCACGGCCATAAACCCGAGCCACGCGGCCTTAAGGCTCTGGCCCAATGATGCGGCGCCCAGACTTGATTCAACCGACTGCTGAGAAATCAGGGTAATGGGCACGGGCAGAGCCCCGGCATTTAATCGCCGCACCAGCTCCCGGGCCTCAGTGATGGTAAATTGTCCGGTGATTTGAGCCCGCCCACCGGCAATTTTTTCGCGGACCGTAGGCGCGGAAAGAACTGCGCCATCCAGGTATATGCCAAGAGGCCTTCCGACATTTCGCGCCGTAAGCTCCTCAAAAAGCGATGAACCCTGGTCATTGAAAGTTACGCCGATTAAAGGGAGATTGGTGATGGCATCGAATTCAAGTTCAGCCCGCGCCAAGTACCGGCCGGTAAGAGCCGTAGGAGCGAAAAAGGGATCCTCGTTGAGGCGTTGACCTTCTTTTTGGGCCGCCAGGATGGCTTGCGTTTCCTCGCTCAGGCGCGCTTCCCGAAACTCCAAAAACGGCGTCTCGCCGATCATGCGGATGGCCTCGGCAATGTCCTTGATGCCGGCAAGCTCCACGATCAAGCGGTGATCCTCTCCGCTTCTCTCCACCTGCACCACCGGCTCGGTTACGCCGAAAAGATTGACCCTGCGTTCAATAACATCACGGAGCCCGGCCATGGCCTCAGAGGGTGCGGCGCCCTGAAAATCGGTAAAGTCGGCCTGATAGATAAGGTGCGTGCCGCCCTGAAGATCAAGGCCCAACCGAAAAGGCCGAATGAGTTTTCGGATAACCGGGACACCGGTCGCCCACGGCAGAAGATCGGGAGCGGCAAAAAAACCGGCGAGAACGCCGAGAACTAGGATGACCAATGCGGCAATTCGAATTTTGACCGGCGATGAAGTCATAAACCTCCAGAATATATTTTAACCATACAATACTGATGTATCTCCGGCAAGGGCGACTACCTCTTTGCCGTGATTCCTTGCGGATTCCCCAAGGTTCTGGTAAGGTGACACACGGCGAAACTTGACTGGAAGGCATGCTTATTTCACTCAAAAACCAGAAAATTTTGGTCATCGCGCCTCATCCCGACGATGAGGTCATCGGCTGCGGCGGCCTTATCGCGCGCGCCAAGCGCGAGGGCGGAAAAGTATTTGTCCTCTATTTCACGGTAGGCGCGGCCAAGGATTTCTCCCGCAAGGGATCTTCCACCGCCGGGGAACGAATACTGGAGATGCACCGGGTGGCGCGATTTTTAAAAATCGACGGCTACCGCCTTGTTTTTCCAGGAGATGATTATCATCTGCGCCTAGATGCCATTCCCCAACGGGAAATCATAAACGAAATTGAACAAGGCAAGAAAATTTCCCTTGAGTCCATCCGACCCACTATCCTGCTCACCTGCGATCCGAATGACTATAATCAAGACCACCGCGCCGCGAGCCTGGCTACTATTACTGCCGCCCGACCCGTGCCGAATACTTTCAAAAGCCTCCCGCGCATAGTCCTTACGTATGAGCACTCGGTTGGCACCTGGACGACCAATGCCGTCCCTTCCGCCCCGAACCTCTACGTTGGACTCAGTCCGCGAGATCTCGCTGCAAAACTAGCGGCTCTGCGCCTCTACCGCTCACAGCTAAAACATCCGCGTGGGCCTTTCTCTCCCCACGCCGTCGCGACCCTGGCCAAGCTCCGCGGACTCCAAGCCGGGCTGGATTACGCCGAAGCGTTCTCGCTTAAGCGCTTGGTGACCTGAAATGACCGTCGCCGCCCATCAGCCTAATTTTCTTCCTAATCTCGGCTTCTTTTACAAGATGGCCAAATCTGATCTTTTCGTCATCATAACCAACATTCAGTTTGAAAAACACGAAGGCTAGCAGCAGCGACACAAGATCCCTGGCCCGAATGGCGACATCTGGCTCACCGTGCCGGTCCTCGGCTCCCAGCACCAGTTGATCCGCGAGGTGAAGATTGACAACTCCCTGCCCTGGCGCCGCAAGCTTAAGAGAACTATTCAACTCGCCTATGCCCGCTCGCCGGGGCGGGCATGGCTCCCCCGCCTGAGCGCACCCTACGAGAGCGAGTGGGAGCGACTCGTGGATCTCAACGTTGCATTCATCAAACTCTTTCGGGAAGCGCTCGGCATCAGAACTCCCCTTGTTGTCGACGAGGAAATCAGCGGATCGCAGCATGAGCTCCTCATCAACATTTGTAAAAAATACCAGGCCGACACTTACCTGTCGGGCATGGGCGCCAGGCACTATATGACCGACAAATATTTCTCGGCTATGGCTGGCGAGGGCATCGCCCACCGCTTTGTTGACAGGAACTTAACAGCGGCCTATCCCTATTCAACCCTCCACTACCTCCTGGCGGAGGGGCCAGAGCGAATCTCTGAAATTTTAAGAAGTTAATGCCGAATCTTCTGCGACTCGCTGCCCCCCTCGGTGCCGCATTGCTAGTTGGTGCGGTACTTTGGTTTTCCTGGCCGCCAGAACAACAGCCAGAAACGCAACCACCTCAAGCCGCGAATAAGGACGAGGCCCGAGCGAATCCGATTGTCATACTCGGGTGGATCCCCTACTGGGATCAGGCTAAGGCCTTTGCCTCTTTTAAAGCTAACGTAGATCTTTTTAATTACATCTCGCTTTTTTGGTATCGGCTTGATAGTCGTGGCCAGCTGCGGCCTTATTCCCAAACTAAAGAGGATGAAAATATCATCGCCTTTGCCCATCAGAATGGCGTGAAGGTCCTGGCCGTGATTGCCAACCTTCCCGACTATGCCGAAGGCGGTGACTGGGACTGGCAGAGGGTCGAGCGGGTGATCTCGTCGGCCGAGGCTCGCCGCAGGCACGTCGCCGATCTTGCTGCCCTAGCCGAAGGGGAGAACTTCGACGGCATAAACATTGATTACGAGGCCCTCCGCCGCTCCCAGCGCGAAGATTTCACCGCCTTCATCCGGGAACTCGCCGATGCCCTCCATGCCCGGGGGAAGATCCTCGGCGTGGCTCTCCATCCGAAAACGGGCGAATTCAAGCCCAGCGAAGACAACGGCTCCCCTGCCCAGGATTGGAATGCTATCGCTCAATATGCCGATCACCTCTACCTCATGACCTATAGCCAGCACTCCCTGGCAAGCGAGCCCGGTCCCAACGCCTCACCAGCCTGGATGGACCGAGTGCTTGAGTATGCCGTGAATGTCAGAAAGATCCCCAAGGAGAAACTCTTCATGGGGATACCCTTCTACGGCCACGAGTGGGTGGAGACAAGACCGGGCCAGTGGGAGGGGATAGATGATGATGTGACGTTTGCGCATGCCGCCGAACTCGCCGAGCAGTACGGCGTTCCGATCCAGTGGGATGAAGATGCAATGACGCCGTTCTCCACCTTTCGCCGGCGCGGCCGGCAACACTCGGTGTGGTTTGAAAATAAAAAGAGCCTAGAGTCCAAGCTTGAGCTCCGCAAAAAGTACCAGATCCCCAACATCGCCTTCTGGCGGCTCGGCGGCGAAGACCCCGAGGTATGGAACACGCTCCGGGCGCCGGCGGAATAGCACTATCGCCGCTGGGGGCTCGCCCCGTTAGAAGGCCTGAAGCAGAAATGAATCCTGCCCACGCCTTGGAGGAGATAGTGCCTCTTCGCTACTGCGACGGCCTTCTAACGGGGCTGGCCCACCGTCCGGAGGAGGACTTGCCGAAGAACGCGAGCGGGATCGTGTAGAGATAAATCGCGGCGTCAACGTAGCGGAGGAAGAAGAAGGCCGGACCGTAAAGAAGGAGGATCGGCTTTTTCTCAAAGGCCGCGGCAACGACGGTCATTAGATAATCCACGACGAAGACGCCGAAGATGACGTCAAGGAAGGAGAGCTCCCGGGTCAGGGTGAATGACCCGCCGAGCGGCATGGGAAAAGGTTGGAATCCGGTGAAGAGGAACCAAAGAAGGATCAGCGGAAGCAAAACGACAAGCAATGAATAGAGGAGAAGCTCGGCGAGGAAAGCGCCGGTGGAAAGCCAGAAGAAGCTCGGCCAGATGCCGTTCCGCCTCACCGTCTGCCAAAATCCGAGGTTCCAGCGCCGGATCTGTTTTGTATAGTCACGGAAGGTGTAGGGGTCGTGGTGCACGCCGAAGACCCGGGGATCGTAGGCCACGCGGCCGAGGCGCTTTTTCTGGAACTCAAAGGTCATGTTGAAGTCCTCGATGATGAGGCCGGGCGCATCTATCTCCAGGTGGCGGAGGGCGGAGGCCCGGTAGATCGAGGGGCTCCCCGGGATGATGTAGGTGGCGTTGAAATACTTCCAGGTCTGACCGTAGCGCATCCCCCACTGAACTAGCCGCCAGAGCCTGACCCGGTAGGCCAGGAAGAGGTGCGACCACTCCGGCGGCCAGACCGGCTCCTTCCAGCGAGTGACCCC
>CAYIKH010000040.1:0-4716 GCA_964363965.1 uncultured Candidatus Saccharibacteria bacterium | reverse complement strand
ATCTCGGCGGCGTCCGGCCGGAAAAATTCCTTAGCCGAGACGGCCATGCGCGCTCGGCGTTCCGGGTCAGCCATGAGTTTCTGTATTTCGTTCCAGAGGACGGAGGGCGTCAAATTGTCTTCTTCGATGATTACGGCCGTGCCTCCACGGCTATAGTCATAGGCGTTTTCCCGCTGGTGGTCCTGGGCGGCGTTCTTTATTGGAATGATGATGGCCGGCTTGCCCCAGGCGGCAATCTCGGCGAGCGCGGTCGCCCCGGCGCGGGAAATGATGAGATCGGACAGGAAATAGGCCGAGCGCATCTGGCTTTCGTTAAGGAAAGCTAAGAGGTGATAATAAGGAGCGAGGCCCCCGCCCTTATCATCCGGTCCTCCGGGTTCGCGGCGAGCGATATGCGTGTCTTCGAGGATTGAGGCCGTCTCCAGTTTCAAGTCTTCAATGTTTTTATCCCCCACCTGATGGATGATTTCGTAGTGCTCCAGCAGTTGCGGCAGGATCTGGGTTATGGTCTCGTTGATGACGCGCGCGCCCTGCGACCCGCCGATGATGAAAATAACCGGGCGGTCGGAGAAGACTCCTAAACTTTCACGAGCCTCTTCCTGACTGCCGCCAAGGATGCGTTTGCGTATCGGCGTGCCGGTGAGGGCGGTGCGCTCTTGGGGGAAATATTCGGCCGCACCTTCAAAGGCTATGGCAATGCGGATTGCCCATTTTCCGGCCCAGCGATTGACCCGCCCCGGTCGGGCGTCGGATTCATGGATTATGACCGGGACGCGGTATATGCGGGCGGCAAGGAGGGTGGGAAAACTGCCGTAGCCGCCCTTGGCAAAGACCACATCCGGCATGACCACAAACATGTTGGCCATGGCTTGGAGAATCCCGAGAGCCGTCTTGAAAATATCAGTGATATTCCAAAGCGAAAAATAGCGGCGGATCTTGCCGGCGGCAATGGGGACAAAAAGGATGTCCTCCTTCTGCATAAGTCCAGGGTCGAAGGGCTGCGGGCCAAAATAAAAAAGCTGAAGATCCAGGATCCTTTCCTCTTCGGCCATACGTTTTATTTCGCGGGCCACGGCCAGGATGGGGAAAAAATGACCTCCTGTTCCGCCGCCGGTGAAGGCAATACGCATACCACGATGCCAATCTACAAATCTTATGCCAATATTGCGAATTGCTAATGCGGATTCGCAATTAGTTGATTGGCATTAGATTCGCATAATTGGCATCATATTTAAGTGTGCTTCGAAACATTCAGGATGATGCCCATCATGGTCAGGGTGACGACTAACGACGTGCCGCCGTAGCTAATAAAGGGCAGAGTGATTCCAGTCAGAGGCAGGAGGCCGGAGATGGCGGCCATATTAATGAAGGCTTGGAAGGCAATAAGTGAGGCAAAGCCGGCGGTAAGAAGCTTGGAAAAAAAATCCGGCGACCGGCGGGCAATGACGATGCAGCGCAGAAACAGGGCAAAAAATAGCGTCGCCATAGCCAGACCCCCCAGAAACCCGAACTCCTCTACGATTACCGCAAAGACCGAATCGCCAATCGGCTCGGGAAGGTAGCCGAACTTTTGGATGCTCTGGCCAAAGCCCCGGCCGAGGAACCCGCCCGAGCCTATAGCGATCAGGGCTTGGCTGGCGTGATAGCCTATGCCTTGCGGATCCAGGTTGGGATTGAGAAAGACCAAGAATCTAGCCATGCGGTAGGGCACAACCCGGATGATGGCCGTTAAAGCCACGGCGGCAAGGACGACCAGTGTCAAGAGTTGTAAGAGTCTTCCTCCGCCCAGGAAATAAAGAATAGCTGCGCTCCCGCCAATGGTGACCAGGGTGCCGATGTCCGGCTGCATCACCAGCAGAATCCCCACCATGCCGATGACGACGAGAAACGGTATGAAGGCCGAGGTAAAGCCCTTGGCTTGCCCCTTTTTTCGGTCGAGCCAACTGGCTAAATATAGTATAAGCGAAAGCTTGAGGATTTCCGAGGGTTGGATGGAAAGCGGGCCGGCTCTTAGCCAGCGGCTGGCCCCGCCGAAAGTGAAGCCCAAGTCCGGAATAAATACGGCCGAAACCAGCAGGAGTGAGACCAAAAGCAAAGGCAGGGCGAGCTTCTTCCACTTTTTATAAGGAAGTAGTGATCCGACCCAAAGCCCACCCAAGCCTACGAGAGCGGCAATACTTTGGCGTAGCAGGTAGTAATAAGGCGTTCCGAAGTTTTTTCGTGAAAGATCGACCGAAACCGAGTATATAATCAGGAGCCCGGCGGCAAGCAGGATCAGTGTGATGATAAGAAGCGGATAGTCAACGTGGCGCGTCATCTCTTTATTTTAATATAGAACCTACCGACTAGCGAGCTGACTTTGCTCGTCAGGGGAGGCAATCACGGCGGCAAAAAAGCAGGAGCTGGGCTATCCCCTACTCCTGCCGTTCTTCTACGTTCCCATCGTCAGGGATCCGGGTTGAGGATGACATCCTCGCGCCGGTACTCCACCCGGGTTCCATCCCCGCCCTCGAAGACTATCGTCTCCTCCTTGAACTCTACTGCCGGCAGTATGGCTCCGGTGAGATCACCGATCTCTACTTCCTCCCCGTCCTGTTCCCAGGCTGCGACCGGATGTTGGCCATTGGCGATCTCTCCCATTGGCATCTCTGTCTCCCTTGTGGTGGTTTAGGGCCCGGGCATTAGGCCGATCTTCCAGGCGATTGTCAAGATTACCGCCCAGAGGATGGCGCCGATGGTCATGCCGCGGACAACCCCCTTCATAGTGGCGAGTGGGTCCTCGCCTTCCCAAGCATCCTGTTTCATTATAAGTCCCTCCCGTGTCAAAAGATCTATTTTATAATGATAAGATAAAATTACATCTCTGTCAAGGCTTCAAGGCCGTTACGGCTTTGGCGAACTTTTCACCCCGGTCAAACTCGTTCTGGAAGAGCCCGAAGCTCGCCGCCCCCGGAGAAAGCAGAACAACGTTTCCAGGCCTGGTATTGCGAAAGGCAATGGCAACAGCTTCCCGCATTGTGCCAGCATGAAATATTTGCAATCTCCTTGATTCATAATTCATGATTCTTGATTCCATTTTTTTTGTCGCTGTGCCGGGCAAGAGTATGAGAATGTCCACGGTTCGATATATCTCCTGAATCATTCGTCTGAAATCTAGGTTCTTATCCTGGCCGCCGGCAATCAGGATCAGATTGCCCTTGGCCATTGGCCGAAAGCGCTTGACGGCGGCGATGGTTGCGTCGGGTGAAGTTGCCGTGGTGTCGTTGATGAAGCGAACTCCTTTCAGGGTGCGAATGAGTTCCTGCCGCGAGCTAAGTCCGGTAAACCCCTTCAAGATTTTTACGATCGCGCCGAATGGGATGCGAAAGTACCGCGCCACGGAAACGGCTAGGGCGACAGAGGAGCGGTAGTGGGCGCCAAGATTTCTATCCACCAGGAGGGCGAGTTTGCGCTCCAGGCGCGGGCGGATGACGTGCGCGCGGGCTTTGGCGGCGAGCTTCTTCAACATCGGGTCATCGGGATTGATGAAGAGATACTGGTTTGGTGTTTGATATTGGAAAACGGCGCTTTTGGCCTTGATGTAATCACGGAGGTTTTTGTGCCAATTTAGGTGATCGCGAAGGATATTGGTCATCACCGCATATGGCGGGCTTTGTCTGATCCGATGGAGGTCATGGAGTTGGAAGCTGGAAAGCTCAAGGACCACGAGATCCTTACTCTTTAGCCGGGGGAGAAATTCAAGGATGGATTTTCGGATATTTCCACCCAGGAAAATTCGCCGGCGGAGTCCCCTTTCCAGGAATCTCCAGATGAGGTAGGCGGTTGTGGATTTGCCGCGCGTGCCGGTAACGCCGATTATCGGCGCCGGGCACATCTGAAAAAACACCTCGGTATCAGAGGTGATCTTGACGCCGCTTCGCCGCGCGATTTTTAAGAACGGCGAATCGTCCCGGACACCCGGGTTCTTAATCACGTAGTCCGCCGTTCGGAAGTCCGTCGCCCGGTGGCCGCCCAGATGATAGGTGATGTTTTTGAAACGCTTGAGTTTGGCGATTGAAGGCGCAAGCTCTTTTCGAGTTTTGAGGTCAGTCACGATCACCCGGCTGCCGAGGCGGGCAAAAAAAGCGGCGGCGCCCACTCCGCCGCCGTGCAATCCCAAGCCCATGATAAGGACTTTTTTGTTTATTAACTCTTTGAGATTCACGCGTTTAGGATTTTTTCAATACCTGGCCGGCGGTTGCGCCTGTCAATTGGCCGTTCTCAATGGCCAGTTGGCCATTGACCATCACCGCATCTATGCCGATGGAATACACATAAGGATTTTGATAGGTAGAGCGGTCGCGGATGGTTTCAGCATCAAAGACCACGATGTCCGCCGCAAAGTTTTTTGCAATGCGGCCGCGGTCTTTGAGGCCAATGGCTTCAGCCGGAAGGCCCGTTATTTTTCTAATCCCCTCCTCCCAGGAAAGGAGCCCTCTTTCTTTTACAAAGCGGTGCAGGAAGTGCGGAAATGCGCCGGTGGAACGCGGATGGACAAGCTTTTCCGAGCGGGCGAGCTCAGCCGTCACCCCGCTGCCGTCCGAGGCCACGACAGCGAGAGGATGAGCCAGGCCAGCCATAATATTCCTGAACGAGAGTGTCAAACCGAAGACCGCGACCTTTCCGCGATTGGCGGCGAGGAGCCCAAGCACCGCTTCCTCCGGTTCCTGGCCGGAT
>CAYIKH010000039.1:0-5270 GCA_964363965.1 uncultured Candidatus Saccharibacteria bacterium | reverse complement strand
CAAAGAAAATTACTTTCAAACTTCTTGAGGCCGGCCATATATTGGGCTCGGCGATTGTAAGGTTTGATATTGGCGGGCGGATTCTGGTCTTTAGCGGGGACGTAGGCAACCAGCCATCCATTCTTCTGCCGCCGCGCTCCTCCATACCCGATGCCAATCTTTTGGTTGTGGAGTCCACCTACGGCAACAAGCGCCATCAGCATAACGCCGACCGGAAGCTCCTCTTGGAACGGGCTATTGAGGATGCGGCCTCGCGCAGGGGCGTGCTCATGCTGCCGGTATTTGCCACGGAGCGGACCCAGGAGATTTTATTTGAGATCAACGAGATGCTCCAGTCCAAGCGCGTGCCCGCCATGCCGGTATTCGTAGATTCGCCCCTGGCCATCAAGGCCACTACAGTCTTCTCCAAAGCGGAATACGCCAGGTACTACCGCGAAGAAATTCAAAAGCTATGCGGCGCACACCCGCATCTCTTTGCGTTTAAAAATTTAAAGTTTGCCCTCGCCGTTGAGGAATCAAAAGCCATCAACGAAGTCAAATCGCCAAAAGTGATTCTCGCCGGATCGGGCATGTCTTCGGGCGGCCGGATTTTGCACCACGAAAAGCGATACTTACCTGACCCCAATAGCATTTTGCTTATTACGGGATATCAGGCGGCCGGATCGCTCGGCCGGCGGCTTTTGGATCATGTCCGCGAAGTTAAGATCCACGGCGAGTCGGTGTCCGTCCGAGCCGATGTTCGCGTCATTGACGGCTATTCGGCCCACGCCGATGAGGAGCAGTTGCTGGAATTGGTGGATGAGATGCGCGATAACCTGGAGCGGGTCTTTGTGGTTCAGGGCGAACCGGCCGCCAGCCTCGGCTTTCAGCAGGCCATCATGGATCGCTTGGGTGTTGAGGCGGTCGCGCCCATTTACGGAGAAAAGTTTGAACTTTAGCGAGAAGCGGCGAGTATGCTATAATCGGAGCGCTATACGCTTCTAATATGAAGCCTTCTCCGCACACCCACCTCAAATATAAAATCGCCGTCTCCGGAGCCGCGGAGACGAATCACTGCGGGGCTGAAGCTCTGCAACTCACCAAGGAGCTCGGCCGGCAAGTGGCTTTGCAGGGCGCGGTTTTGCTCACCGGCGCCACCACCGGCGCGCCCCTCTGGGCGGCCATCGGCGCCAAGGAAGCCGGAGGATTTGTCATCGGCCTTTCGCCGGCATCGTCAGAAATCGAACACGTCAAGAAGTACCATTTGCCTGTGGATTATCACGACATGATAATTTATACCGGCTTTGGCTATGCCGGTCGGAACCTTTTTTTGACACGCTCCGCCGACGGGGCGATCTTTACCTGCGGCCGCATGGGCACGGTCAACGAATTCACCATTGCCTTTGAGGATCAAAAACCCATTGGCGTGCTCTCAAGCAGCGGCTGGATGACTGACGACGTGATTAAGAAAATCATTGATGAGGCCCACCGCGGCTCGGGCAAGGTTGTTTACGAAGGCGATCCGGCCCGGCTTGTGGCCAAGGTCATCCAGCTTATTAGAAAGGAAAAATTGATCAAAATATGATGACTTTGGGGCGGGAGTGGCTGGCTCTTCTTCTTTTGGTGGGAACGATTGTGGGCGTGGGGATGTTCGGCATCCCCTTTCAATTTGCTAGGGCCGGCTTTATCACCGGCGCAATTGAGCTTGCGGTCCTGGCGGCCGCAGCCACGATCATCCACCTGGCTTATGCCCAAGTGGTTCTTTCCACCCAGAGCCTCCACCGGCTGCCGGGCTATGTTTCACTGTATCTCGGGCGTGCGGCCGGCTGGATTTCGCGGACCTCCTACCTCTTTGGCTTGTCCGGCACGCTTCTTGCCTACCTTGTTTTGGGGGGATTTTTCCTCGGTACCATCATTCAGTGGGCTTTCCCGACAGCACCCTCTCTTTACGGGCCGCTCGCATTCTATATTTTAGGGGTTGGCATAATTTTCCGGAGTTTGCGCTTTGAGAGCCTGGCCAATGCCTTATTGACTTTTGCGCTGATTATTGCGATTGCCGTCTTGGCCCTAACTCTTTTGCCGGCCTCAACCGCCTCCTTCCTGACAACATTTCGCCGCGGCGGCATTTTCATTCCCTATGGCGTGATTCTTTTTTCTCTGTCCGGCGCGGCCATTATTCCTGACTGTCGGCGGCTTTTCGACTCTGGCCATCTTGCCTCCCTTGGCCGGATTATCATTGTTGGCACTATTTTCTCCGCATTGCTTTACCTTATTTTTGCCGCGGCTGTGGTGGGTGCTTTGGGTGATAGGGTTAGTCCGGATGCGATTAGCGGCCTTGCCGAGCAGTTTGGGCGAGCGTACCTCATCGCCGGGAGCCTCATCGGGTTTTTGGCCACCATAACCTCATTCATTACCCTGGGCCTGGTGTTCAAAGGCATGTTTGTATCGGATTTCAGGATTCGCGCGAGCCGGGCCTGGTTCCTGGTCTCAGCCATTCCGGTCGTTCTCTATTTTCTTGGTTTTCAGGATTTCATTGCCATTATCAGTATGGTCGGCGCCGTGGCCATTGGCCTGGATAGCATATTTATACTTTTAGTTCATCGCCGCGCCGCACTGGCTCAAGACCGTTTGCCGGAATTACGCATTCCTATACCTGGATTTTTGCGCCTGGTTTTGATTTTGATATTCAGCGGTGGCATGACCTATGAACTTTTCTCCTATTTCCGCTAATTCATCGCCGGAGCAGTGGTTTGCCAAGAGTCCGGGCGAGGCGTTGGCCGCGCTGAATTCAGGCGAGCGGGGTCTTAGCGAAGAAGAGGCCAGGCGGCGGCTTGAAATTTTCGGAGCCAATAAATTGCCCGAGGCCAAGCCCGAGCCGTTGATTTTGATTTTCCTCCGCCAGTTTCAAAGCCCGCTTATTTACATTCTCGTGGCCGCGAGTCTCGTTGTCTTTTGGCTGGGCGAGGTGGTGGACGGAGCCATAATTCTTTTTGTGCTTTTGTTCAATGCTGTTGTTGGTACGATTCAGGAAGGCAAAGCGCAAAATACGCTTTTGGCCCTGAAGAAGTTCGTGGAAACAAAGGCCACGGTCATCCGCAATGGGTATGAGCTCATTATTCCCGATTTCGAGGTGGTGCCGGGAGATGTCATTGTGCTTACGGAGGGTGATAAAGCTCCGGCGGACGGCCGAATCATCGCCGCCCATAATATCAAAGTTGATGAGGCGTCTTTAACCGGCGAATCCGAGCCGGTACATAAAACCGCCGAGGCGTTGGCTTCAGCCGATCTCCCGACCGCAGAGCAGAAAAACATGATATTCAAGGGGACGCATATAGTTGCCGGAGGCGGCAAGGCGGTTGTTGCCGCGGTCGGCCTTAATACCGCAGTAGGCAGGATCGCCAAAGCCATCGCGGCGATTGATACTGAAATACCGCTGAAAGCCAATATCCGGTATCTGTCCCGTTTGATCATCATTACCGTCGCCAGTATCAGCACCGCGCTATTTTTCCTGGGCATGGCTATGGGCAAATCCTCTAAGGAGATGTTCACCACTGTGGTTTCGCTTTCGGTCTCGATAATTCCCGAGGGACTGCCGATTGTGGTGACGCTCGTCCTCGCCACCGGTGTGTGGCGGATGTCGAAACGGAACGCCCTAGTCAAGCGCCTGCAGGCGGTTGAAGCCTTGGGGCAGGCGCGAGTTATTGCGGTGGATAAAACCGGGACCATCACCAAAAACGAGCTGGTTATTCAACGCGTGTACGTGGACGACAAATTCTTTGAAGTTGGCGGCATCGGCTATGAGCTCAAGGGCGATGTTCGTCTCGGCGAAAACATTATTGATCCGCCTAATCACCCTGAATTGCTCTTGGCGGCAAAAATTTCCGCATTATGCGCAAATGCCCATGCCGCGTATGATCCGGAAAGTAAGCAATGGCAGGTATTCGGCGACCCCACTGAAGCGGCCCTGGCCGTATTTGGCGAAAAAATAGGCTTTCGCCACGACGATATCGAACGGGAATCGCCTCGAACCGTCGAGATCCCATTTGATTACAAAATTAGGTATCACGCCACAGTTCACCTCGTTGACGGACGGGCGTTGCTCACCGTTATCGGCGCGCCCGAGGCTGTGCTGGGATTGTCTTCAAAGAAATGGGCTCATGTCGCTCCACATCGGCTCTCAGCCGAAGATAGAAATAATCTTGAATCCATTTTTGCAAAAATGTCGCAGCAAGGGCTTCGGGTGCTGGCTCTCGCGATAAGAGATGATGCGCCCGAGGCGATTACGCCGGAAGACGTTCATGATCTTGTCTTTGTCGGTTTTGTGGGCATGAAAGATGCGCTCCGCCCCGAGGTCAAAGAGGCGATGCAAAGGGCCGAGGCCGCCGGTATCCGTGTGGTCATGATTACCGGAGATCATAAGCTTACTGCGCGTACCATCGCCCAAGAGGCTGGAATTTATCAGGACGGAGACGAAATTCTTATCGGATCGGATATTGACGCCATTTCCGATGATGAGCTTTCTCGTAAACTCGCCAGGGTCTCCGTGTTCGCCAGGGTCACGCCCGAACACAAACTCCGCATCATCAACGCCTATCGGAAGCGAGGAGAAGTTGTGGCCATGACCGGAGATGGGGTGAATGATGCGCCATCGCTGGTTGCCGCGGACCTCGGCGTGGGTATGGGCAAAATCGGCACGGAAGTCGCCAAAGAAGCCTCGGACATCGTGCTTTTGGATGACAACTTCGGGAGCATTGTTTCGGCGGTGGAAGAAGGGCGAAGCATTTACCAGACCATTAAAAAGGTCATTCTCTACCTGTTTTCAACGAGTGTGGGCGAGGTTTTCACCATCACCGGGGCGCTGGTCCTTGGCTATCCTCTGCCGATCTTAGCGGCACAGATCATTTGGTTAAACCTGGTCACCGATGGATTTTTGGATGTGGCCCTGGCCATGGAACCGAAAGAAGAAGGGCTTCTCCGTGGCAACTTTGAGCGGCCGAAAAAATATCTTGTGGATGCGCTAATGGCCCAGCGGATGTTGGTGATGGCTGTGCCGATGATGGTCGGCACCCTGTTTCTTTTCAAAGGTTATTACCAGACCGATCTCATTAAGGCTTGGACAATGTCGCTAACCACGCTTGCCGTCTTTCAGTGGTTTAACGCCTGGAACTGCCGGCATGAATCAAAATCCATATTCCAGATGAATCCCTTTTCCAATAAATTCTTGGTGGGCGCGACCGCGATTATCGTCTTTTTGCAGATGCTTGCGATCTACAATCCCGTTATGCAGAAAT
>CAYIKH010000038.1:0-5335 GCA_964363965.1 uncultured Candidatus Saccharibacteria bacterium | reverse complement strand
CTCGGCAAACTCATCAAGGTCTCCGTGAGCGCCAAGCCGGAAGTGGTAAACATCGGCTCTTAAGGGGAGAATGATGGTCCCGTCTCTGGGATCCGTTATTTTCGCCCGGGCAACTTTTGAAGGTTCCCCTTCCCGGAGCTGAATGGCTTTCTGGTAGTAGTTCAGGAGCCGGTCTCCGTTACTGCCGGAGGCAAGCCATGAAGTGTAGTAGAAAGAAAAGTCCTCTCTCGGCAAACCGTATCTCATGTACTGAACGATCGGGCCGAAGTTGCCCATCCCGCTCGTCGTAATGAATATCGCCGGTCCTTCTTTTTCAAGAAGAGCCGCCCGGTGACTTGAATCACGGACTTCCATGATCCCGCTGTTCTCGCCGAGTTCGGGCAACTCTCCGTCTCTTTCGGACCAGCGATGGCCCTGAAAGATCCGGTATATCTTGGGAATGCTCCCATCAAGCCAGATCGGGATGCCCAGCTCCTTAGCTATCGGAAGAAGCCACATCGGAAGATTCTGGCCTCTGCCGGTCCGGAAAGAAGCGGCCACTACCTTCTTGCCCTTCAGGAGGTCGGCTCTTGCCTGCTCTTGAAGTTTCAGCACTTCTTCGGAAAGAGGTGGCTTGGACCTCGAACCGTAAGTGAGGTCGGTGCCCCAGATCTGGTCAGGTATCCACTCGGCGGGCCAGCTCTCTGAAGGAAGCTCCCAGCCCTTCGTGATCGGCATGTCTTCGCGGCACATATCGCCGGTTATCAATCCCCGCCCGCCCGAAGCGGTCGGGATGACCAAAGAGGTCGAGCCGGACAAATGTCCGTTCTGTTTAAAGAAAACGGGAAGTCCCGGCAAAATTTCGCACACTCCCGGCCGAGGGATAGTCATCCGCCGGCGGAGAATGTTGGCGCTATCGAGAACGGAATGGTAATCGCTCATCTCTTCGTCCCGGAGAGTGTATTCAAGACCATAAACGGTCTGGGGCGACGAGATCACCGGGGCCTCTGCTTTCAGGGCGCCGGAGATCTTAAGCTTCCCCAACGACCCGACATGGTCGTAATGAAAGTGGGTCAGCACAACGGCATCGACCTTTCGGTCGCCGAGCTTTGAAAAGTCCGGGGCTATCGATGAGTTGGAGAGATTATCTCCCGGTTCTCCATCTGTCGGTTCCTGTTGGAACTCCGCTCCGCAGTCAACCATAAGTCGGTAGAAATGCTCGCGGTCTTTCGTCTGGATGTCGGCAATGGCGCATGCCTTGCCCATTGACTGGGGATTTTGGGATCCCCCTAAGATGGTAATCCGTTCTCTTTCTCTTTTTCTCACAACCCTTCCTTTCTTTTCCTTTTGTAAAAGTCCAGGCCTTAAAGATCGTTTTGAGAATCCCTAAGGCGTGGAATTTGCGCATATCCTACCACCGAACTTGACATAAGTCAAGCTATTTGATATACTCTGCGCATGTACAGTGAAGAGTGTTTCTGCGAGGGTTCGTCCCTTTCAGGGGCACTCAAGGACAGCACTTTTCAATCATCGTAAACCGTTTTCTTCCCCTTGCGGGAAGGAGGACACAATGGCGAAGACAGTGAGACAAACGGCGCCGGCCGCTCCGGCACTCGAAGTGCAGCAGCCCGAAAGGCTCACGCAGCACCAGGAGCCCCTCCGTTACCTGTGGGAGCTTCTGGACAAGTTCGTCGGGGACCCCGACGCAACCCCACCCAGGCCCGCCGACAAGTCGGTGCAGGAAAAACTCCGAACCGAATTCGCGGCGGCCCGCCAGGATTCGGACAAAAAGGGGAACATCGACGCGGGTCTCGGAAGGCTCGTCGTAGTTGGCGGACTCCCTATCTCGCTCTTCAGCGACGTGCTCGACGCGGAGTCGGCACGCCGACTGATCCGGCGAGCGGATGAGTTCATCCGTTGCGCCAAGGAAGTGGGCACGGTGCCCACGGCCTGGACGAGAGAAGAAGCCCGTCGGGTGTTTGAGCTCTACAAGGCCAAGCACCGGACATCGGCGAAGAGGTCCGTCATGGCGATCCTCTCAGCGCCATCTTCGCCTTTCTCCGAGCTCGAGAGATGGGCCTACCCCAAGCCCCGGATAACGAGGCAAGAGGTGAGTGAGAAGCTCAGCGGCGAACGCAAGATTCGCGAGCTCGATGCGAAGATCGTCGAACTCGAGACGAAGAAGGCCGAGGCCATCAAGGCCGAGGACTTCGACACGGCGAAGGCCGTATCGGCGCAGATCGCCGCTCTCCGCCAGGAGTTGGCGAACCTGACCACGGCGGCGGCTCCCGCCGAAGCCGTTGAGGAACACGACGAAGAGGAGGTCGACGAGACCCCTTCGCTCGAGGATCAGATCGTCGAACTCGAGACGAAGAAGGCCGAGGCCATCAAGGCCGAGGACTTCGACACGGCGAAGGCCGTATCGGCGCAGATCGCCGCTCTCCGCCAGGCGGAAGCGGCGTCCGGCGAGACGACAGCGGCGGCGGCTCCCGAGCCGGCTCCGGTTCCCGCTCCCGTGGCGGCGCCCGTCGCCATGGCACCCGCGGCTGCCACTCAGACAGCGACGGCCGGCGACACGGGGTCTTCCGATTTCACGGTCGATGACGCCATCGATTCGTGCACATCGGAGACAGCGTCGAGCGCCCAGAAGCGCATCTTGGCGAGGTTCCAAGGGAAGGGGGGAAAGTCCCTGACCGAGGATGAGTTCCTCTACAAGGCAAAGATCCTGGCCAACGCCAAGTAGGCCAGGAAGACGACGGCGACACGCACCCGGTGGGAATCCTTCGAAGGATTCCCACCGGGTTTTTAATTTCTCATAATATTAACCAAGATTGGGTTTGACTAATTTTAAAAAAAGCGTATAATCATGGCATCAGTGTTCTCTGACAACGTTAACCCTTCCCACAGAAAGGAGCCAATCATGGCGTGGGCAGGAACAGGCAGAGAAGAGACCCCTCTGCCGATACGGCTGATCGGATCAGCCTGGGGTCTTTGGAAGTTTGTCATCCGCGGGCAGGAACTGCCCTGGGATACGGTCCGAGAGCTGAGAGAACAAACCCGGCTCGAAGACAGACAGGCCTCCAAGCAACTCCAGGCGGAGTTGCGCCAGCTCATCGGCGAGATGACGCTGGACGGTTCGTTGACGGTCGCCGGCCGGACAACCGGCCCGATGATCATGGGGGTGTTGTGCCATCCCTACGACAAAAACCGCCACACCCTCGAGGTTATCCTTGAGTTGTGTAACCTGCTCAAGTTCACACTGGGCGGATACAACCTCAAGGAGGACACCGCTCTCGCTTTGAGAGCCGATATGTGGCTCGAGGAGATGAAGGGACACAACTCTTCGGAAGAGATCGGCAAGCGCAGGAGGGTTGAAGCCCTGCTGGACGACCTCATCGAATTCCTCGCGACAACACGCGAGGAGAACTACGAGCTCATCAAGAAAACCCGTTACAACCGCAAGATGGCTCCGGCCATCGCAAGGATCAACGAGGAAATTCTCCGCGAGCCGCCCCTTCAGGAACTCACCGACGAGATCAATCGCCTGGATAACCGGATGATCGAGTCGTGGGGCTTTCTGCGGAGGAACTCTCCGCTGGAGTCCCCGGAGATTCAGGAGCTCCAAGTCCGGATCGGGCTCTTCGAAAAGGAGCTCAAGAAACTGGACAGCCGTATCGCCGGCAGGCGGCGGCTGACCGAAAGTGGCGGGAGTGCCTTGGAAGATCGCCTCTGGACTTTGCTCCTGGAGCGGATCTGTCCGGAGATCGAAACCGTCACCACCGAGGAACTGGGGTGGCAAGAAGAGACGGAAGCAGAGCTTCGCGTCTTGAGGAGCCGTCTCTGGACCTTGGTCAGGGAGCGGGCTTTGCCGGAAATCGATTTCATCCTCTCCGCAGAGAGCCGACGCGGTCAGCTCAAGGCGGAGGTAGCCGAGAGGGAGGTGTAAGATGGGGATAGTTCTCAACTGTCTCGCCGAAAAATCCTCCCGACCGGTCAACGGCGAACGTTTCGCCGGTGAGAAGGAGGGCGGTCAGCCGAGACAGCGGGAAAGACGTCTGCGTGTGGGAAACAACGGCGAGACGGTCGTCGTTGAGTTAAACCGGAAATTCGAGCCGACACCGGAAATGGCCGAGCTTAAGGAGAAGCTCGACCAAAGCCGGGCCAAGGCCATCGCGGCCCTGGCAAAACTGCTGGCACGGACAGCCCGCCGGCCCGACATCACGGCCCTGAAGACCTTCCGGAGAATGGCAAGCGACGTCGCGTATCTCGAAAGAGCGTGCGAAGACGCCGAACGCCAGGCCCGTGAACAATTCGAGGCCGAGGAGAAGCGGAAAAGCGAGCTGCTCTTCCAACACCAGGAGAAAGCCCGCCAGCCGATGCTGGTAGGCCTCGAAGTTCTCGCCGGGGGCCTTGAAGAGCTCCGGGCGGAAAGCCAGGCCAAGTCAGAAGCCATGAAGGCCGAGAAACGCCGCAGTCGAGAACTGCGTCGCCAGGAATGGAGACGTTCCTGGCTCGACCGAATGGCGGGAAACGTCAAGGCGGAAGCCCGACTGGCCTACGCCGAAGACGAGCTCAGCGACGACGAGCTCCAGCGAATCCACGAGGTCGCCGGAGAACTCTCGGAAGCCGGGACCCTGGCTGCGGCGGCTTCAACCGCTTATGCCGAGGACCTCATACCGGAAGAGGTCTTCCACTTCTACCGAAGTATGGGTCTCTGAAACATGCCGGGTTGCGCGCCAAAGGACGCGCAACCCGGTTTTTTATTTAAATAAAAAATGTGTAATAATATAGCCGATGTCAAAAGAATCAACTCAAAATAAACTTCCTACAAGTTACGAGGTTCGGGAGGAGGAAAAATCCGTAGAAATATCGAGGAAGGGAGCGCTGGCAACCCTTTCCAGGATCAAAGAATATGAAGACCTGCCGGAAGAACTCTGGGCCGAAACAGAGCAAGAAGGCAACGAAAAATTCATAGTCCAAACCAGAAAACTATGGGCGGATCTGGCCGTGCACGGGATACTCGGGAAAAACCAAGAAGGCGAGGTAAATATTTTGCATCAGACGGATCTGGACGGCAGAGCAAGTATCGGCTTATTGAAACTGGCTGGAATAAACACTTCCGGCGTCGAATATGTTGAGCCGGGAAAATACGTATCGGGAAAAATAAATCTGGACACCGGCGACCGCCACGGCCTGGTGGTGGAAGACGCCGGCAAAACCGTGTTCTTCGACCATCACACGGACAAAAGCGGCAGTTCCACATCAGCCACCAAGCTGGTTTATGAAGCCCTAATTGCTATGGAGCTTTTAAAAAAGGAAGAACACCTGGATAAAGTAGTCGAGTTTGTAACCCAAA
>CAYIKH010000037.1:0-5484 GCA_964363965.1 uncultured Candidatus Saccharibacteria bacterium | reverse complement strand
TTCTTAAGAATATGAGAATAGTTTTTCTGTCAAAAATAAAAAAGCCGCCAGAGTATCGCCGCTGCTGGCGGTTTAACTCTGGCGGCTGGTGCACGTCCGCGCTCATCACGCGAATTAGGCCGTTCTTTGGAGGTACCACCTTTTTGACCCCACCTGCTGCGTTCCGGCCGGTAACGACTTACTTCAGGTTCTTCCAGGTCTAACCCTGACTAGCGGCATCAGAGAACCTGGGCAAGATTTTAACGGGGCCTTCTGTTCGGTTTCCCTCTGTCAGCCGCGTGCACCAAGCTATTTGCCGTTAATAGAGCGTGTAAGGTATCAAGCCCAAAAAGCGCGCCTGCTTGATGGCCCGGGCAAGCTCCCGCTGGTGAGAAGCGCAAAGGTGGGAGCGGCGGCGGGGCATGATTTTCTTTTGCGCGGACATGAATTTAAGAAGGGTCTCGGCGTCCTTGTAGTCAATCGTCTTATTACTTGAAGTGCAGAAGAAGCACTGTTTTTGTATTTCTGCCATGGTTGTCTTCAGCGAAATATCAGCGTATTTAATCCGCGCTTGTTCAGCGTAGGCTGATAATAGAAGCTGATAAGCCGCTGATAAGTACGCTGATCAGACGCGGAAAAAAGTTCAGAAAGGTATCTCCTCCGGCTTAATCTCGTCCTCGTCTCCCGGCAACTCTACAGTTTCGAGCGGCTCTGGAGGCGGCGGCTGGGTGATCTCTTCTGCTGATTCAGCAGTCGGAGAGGCGGCACTCGCGCCGGCAAAGCGCGGACCGAGCTGCATGGACATGGCGACGATCTCGGTCCGATAGCGCTTCTGGCCGGAATTCTGATCCTGCCAGGAACGGGTCTGCAGCCGTCCTTCCACGAAGACGAGCGAGCCCTTCTTCAGGTACTGGTGACAAATTTCTCCCAACCGGCCCCAGGCGACTATATTATGGAATTCAGCCGCTTTCTGGCGTTCTCCGGCCTGATCCTTCCAGACGCGATTGGTAGCCACACCAAAAGTGCATACGCTCTGGCCGGAGGGCGTGGTTCGCAGTTCAGGATCGCGGGTGACGTTGCCCAGGATAAAAGCTTTGTTGAAGTTCATAGCGTTTACTTCCCTAAAATTTCTTCCAGCTTCTTATCCAGTTCTTCGATTTTGGCTTTGTCTTCTTCTTTGGGCGGCTGCGGGGTGAAGGGCTTGACTTCAGTAAGCCGCGGCGGAGTAGGACGATGGAGGGGTCGCGCCATCCGCGGTCGGAACTCCATTGCCGGCCTCTTCACTTCCTCGGCGAGGAGATGCCGTATGATATTTTTCTCTCCCTTAACTTTTTTTTCGATCTCGGCAAGGTTCTCCCTGGCAATAGTAAAGGCAGTCCAGCCAAAGTAGGCATTGCGTAATTTCTTGATCGGATAGGCCAGCTTTAGTTTCTTGGGTTCCCCAATCCGGCTGACCAGACCCTTAGCTTCCTGGATGGAGCTTGTAATTTTTCCGGCCTCACCAAAAGCTTCATCCTCGGCGATGTCCGGTGAGATGAGGTAGGCAATCTCGTAATTCTTGGTTTCGGTATCCATAAGCTGAGATTTTTCAACTCTAGCAAACTCAATCCTCAGGCGCAAGTAGGTGTTCAGACTTTAAATTCAATGACATCGCCGTCAGCGACGGCATAATCCCGCCCTTCGGTCCGAATCCAGCCGAGCTCCCGGGCGTCTAGCCACGAGCCGGCGGCGGTTAATTTTTCGTAGGGGATGACCTCGGCCCGGATGAATTTCGCATGGAAGTCGCTATGGACAACACCGCCGGCCTGGGGTGCATTCGTGCCTCGTTTTATCGGCCAAGCATGGAGTTCCTTGCCGCCCTTGATGGTATAGAAGGTGATGAGGTCGAGCGCGTGGTAGGCCGCTTTAATGAGTTCACGGAGCTGGGGCCGGAGTTCGAGCTCCTGCAATTCTTCCGGCTTCATCTCCGACATCTCGAGCTCAAGCTTGCAGTCGATGGTCAATTTGCAAATCGGTGGAATAGAAGAATCTTCACCCCGGATATTGCATACGAGGATTGTCGGTTTTTCCAAAAGCTGTGGCGAGCTGGGATTGCGCTCCAAAACTTCCTCGTCTTTCTTGCCGAGCTCCTCCCGGAGGACGGCCAGCTCCTCTTCGGGGCTTGCGGACAGGGTAGGGATATTTGGATCGCCAAACGCGCGGAGCAGAAACAAAATGGCATCCACGCCGTAGATATTGGCAAGAAACTGATTGCCCAGACCCTGGCCCTCGGCCGCGCCCTTGACCAGCCCGGCGATATCAACAAATTCGATGGTTGCCGGCACGGTACGCTCCGGTTTCAGGAGCTCGCGCAACTTTTCTAACCGTTCATCCGGCATAGCCACCACGCCGACATGCGGCTCAATGGTTGTGAAAGGATAGGGAGCAATAGGCACGCTAATTTTTGTGAGCGCGGCAAAGAGCGTTGATTTCCCGACATTGGGCAAGCCGACAATGCCTATCTTGAGGCTCATGGCGCCACTCTAGCAGCTTTAATAAAAAGAAAAAGCCCTCCGGCGGAACGCATCTTGCGCTACACTGGAGGGCGTTGAACACGCTACTCTATTGCGCCATTTCCCTGGCCACGGCGCGGTGGCCGATGTCCCTCCGGTAGTGCATACCGGGGAAACTTATTTTCTTGATGGCGCTATAGGCGATCTCCCGGGCTTGGCCGACCGAGTTTCCCATTGCCGTCACCCCCAATACCCGTCCGCCGGCGGTGACCACTTTACCACCACTGTATTCCGTGCCGGCATGAAATACCTTAACGTCTGGAAGGGTTTGAGCTTCTTCGAGGCCCGCTATGACGTCGCGCTTGCGCGGCTCATTGGGGTAGCCGGCGGCAGCCAGCACCACGCAAATAGCCGGCCGTGGATCCCAAGCGAGCAAGCTTGACTCGAGCTTGCCGCGGGCCGCTCGGAAGAGCAGTGTGGCCAGGTCGCCTTCAAAGCGCATGAGCAGGGCCTGGGCTTCAGGGTCGCCGAGGCGACAGTTGAACTCAAGAACATAGGGCCGGCCGTCCATGATCATAAGCCCGATGTAAAGAAAGCCGGTGTAGGAGATCATCTCAACTTCGAGGCCACGGAGGAGAGGCAGAACGATTTCTTCGTAAACGCGCTCCTCCATTGCCGCATCCACCACCGGGGCCGGGGCATAGGCGCCCATTCCGCCGGTCATGGGGCCGCGGTCTTGCTCAAGCAGGCGCTTATGATCCTGGGAGCTCGGAAACGGCAAGGCCGCGCCGCCGGCAACTAAGCAGGTATAAGTTGCCTCCTCGCCGTCAAGGAACTTTTCAACGACAATCCGGCCTTGAGCCAGCTTCTTCCGGGCGGCTTGGAATGCTTCTTCGGCGGTTCGGGCAATGGCTGTGCCTTTACCCCGGCTAAGCCCGTCGGCTTTGATGACCACGGGCAAGGGGCAAGAGCGGATGTATTCTTCCGCGGCTTGAAACTCGCTGAAGTGAGCGTAAGGCGCAGTGGGGATGCCGTGGCGGGTCATGAAATCCTTGGCAAACACTTTGCTGGCCTCCAGCGCCGCGCCCAGCTTCTTAGGGCCGAGAACGAGAATGTTGGCATCATCAAGCGCATCGGCCAGCCCATCGGCCAGGGGAGCTTCGGGTCCTATGACCACAAGATCAATCGCTCGGGCTTTGGTCGCAGCAACGATGCTTTTGTGGTCAGGTGAAACGAGATAAGGTGTTGTTTTGGGTTCCTGCGCCGTGCCGGCGTTCCCGGGCACGGCATAGACCCGACCGACCAGCGGCGACTGGGCCAGCTTCCAAATAAGAGCATGTTCCCGGCCGCCATCACCTACAACCATAACCCGCAGGCCCGAGAGGTTCTCTGCCATGACTACCCCCTTTCGTGTGGTGAGGCAGTGGGTAACTTTATTGCGCTAAGCGCCGAATACCTCGCCGCTCTGCGGACCAGACGCGAGGCGCATCCGCGAAGCGGATCGCCCCGTCTCCGAGGATGAAGGCGCACATTGAAAACGAGCGCGCCGAGATGGTCGAGGCGCGCGAGCACATTCGCAACAAAGCATCACTTCAATACCGCACCGCTTGCGGTGCGGATGCTTTATTTTCTCAATGAGCCGCACCCATAATGGCCTGCCGGAAATCACTATAGCAGTTATCCAGCGATAAAAACAATCTTATCTTTTTGGTACGGCATCTCGCCGAACTGTCGCATACTAACGCTCAGTCTAAAAGGGTATACTTAAAGAAGATTATGGAGGCCAATCCTGAAATTTTCAAAGCCTATGACATCCGCGGCAAGGTGCCGGAGGAGATTAATGCCGAAGTTGGGTATCTCGTGGGTCGAGCTTTTCCGGAATTGCTCAGGCGAAGGTACGGCATCTCCGTTCCCCGAATCATCTTGAGCCGGGATGTGAGGCTTTCCTCTCCGGAGATAGCCAACCGGACTTTAAGCGGCCTCCTTGACGGTGGGGCTGAGGTCATTGATGCCGGTATTACCACGACGCCCATGCATTACTGGATCGTCGGGCGCGATCAGGCCGATGGCGGCATCATGGTCACGGCCTCGCATAATCCCAAGGAGTATAACGGCTTCAAGCTCTCCGGACGCGGAGTGGAGCCGCTCGGGGCCGAGAACGGATTTGATGAACTTAAGCGCCTTATTACTGAGGGCATGACCAGGATCGGAGAACGGGGGAATGTAATCGAGCGTGATCACCTCCGCGACTATATCTCCTTTCTCACCGGGCACGATTTCGTCTTCGCCCCGCTTAAGGTTGTGGTGGATGCTTCTAGCGGATCGGCCGGCCGGGCGCTCGAGAAGATTTTCGAACATTATTCAAGCCTTAAGATTATTCCGCTGGGGTTTAGGCCCGATGGCCACTTCCCCGACCACGATCCCAATCCGTTGAAAGTTGAAGTTATCAATCAGCTTGCGGCCGTGGTGCGCGAGGAGCAGGCTGATCTTGGGGTGATTTTCGACGGCGACGGCGACCGGATGGTCTGCTTGGACGAGAGGGGCCATCACATCCGGGGTGACATCCTGATTGCGTTAATTGCCAGCCGGATCCTCACCAAGTGGCCGGGTGAGACCGTGGTCTGGGGCATCCCTTCGAGCCGCGCGGTGCGGGAAATCATCCAGGAGAGAGGCGGCCAGGCCATAGCCGCAAAGGAAGGGCATTTCTTTATCAAGCGGGCGATGCGCGACGCCAACGCCATCTTCGGCGGGGAGTATTCGGGGCACTACTACTTCCGCGAAACCTTCTTTGCCGAAAACGCGATGCTGGCCATGCTCTACGTGATTGAGCTTCGCTCGCGCGGACAAAGGCCGCTCTCCCAGATCGTTTCTCCCTTTGTCCGAAGCGTCTTGAGCGAGGAACTCAACTTTCCATTCCCCGGCCCTGGGGCGTGGGACGAATTCGAAAATAAAGTAGCTCGCACCTTCCCGGAAGCCGGGAGTGATCGCACCGACGGCCTCACCCTCGAAACTA
>CAYIKH010000036.1:0-5491 GCA_964363965.1 uncultured Candidatus Saccharibacteria bacterium | reverse complement strand
GAAAAGCGGCAGGATGAAATCTTTTTTGGTTTCTTCTTCAGTATATTTTTCAACGCACCCGTGCTGAGTACGCGTTCATATTTCACAATGAGCTCCCGAAGCTCCTTTTTTGCAGTTGTCTGGTCCATGCTTAGGGGTTCGAATTTCTCACATCATCCCATAAAAATCCCATAAAATCAAACCAAAACGCACGGATTCAACTCCGTGCGCTTGATGTACTTTGACAAGAGCGCCCCAAAGGTGCTTCGCTAGATTCTGCAAGAACGCTCCGACAGTGGCGAAATTAAGGAGGGGGGGGTGATTCCCACGACTTCGGCCAAGAACCCGGGCGAATGCCAGATATGCGCTGAAAATCCAGATACCATCGTGCTCCTCCCGCAAGCGCGGAGAAACACCGCAATCTTCGGCTGTATTGCCTGCGCGATACGACTCGGCCTCTACTGCGAGAAACACAACGGCCCGCACACCGCGTTCGATGACGGACTCTCCGCGTGCCTCAGGTGCATCGAGGAGCTCTCCGCCAAGGACGAGGGGGTCTGCGAAGAGCTCCTCCAGAGGCTTCGGTCTCAACTGCCGGAGGATGAGCGCGAGGAGCTCGACGAGTGGCTCGGAGCGGTAACGGAGATCACGGGTCACTCGGAGGCTCGCTGCTTCATGCGGGCGCTCGCGGGAAAAGCCCTGCGGCTCGGCGTGCCGGTGGAGGCCATCGAAGAGCGCGTCAGACAAGAGCAATCCGTCAGTCTGATCTTCTGACGCATTAAAAAAGCGAGAGGGCGTGCGTGGAAAAGAACCCGCGCACGCCCTGTTTTTTATATCACCCCGTCTTGGTCTATGCCCTAATTGACTGCGGGCAGGGAGTCCGTCCCGCGGCAAGCGGGACTAGAACCCGTCGCGGCACGCAACTTGATTGGGCTCTCCCGCACAAAACTCCGGGCCTACGAGTCCGTCGCTCTGTCCCGAGAACCTCATTTTCGCAACTTGCGGGAGTGGCGCCGAAACCACTCGGCAATCACCTTGATATCAAGTTTCTCGCGAGCGACGCGGAGCGTAAAGCTCTCCACCTCGCGGTTTAAGGCGGAGAGTTCATAGCCATTCACGAAGAGGAAACGACCGGCAGCCATGACCGCCGTTCGCTTATTGCCATCCGCGAATACGTGATTGCGCACCACAGACTCAAAATACGCGGCGGCCTTCGAGAATAGATCTAGGTAGAGCGCTTTCCCGTCAAACCGCGCCTTGGGACGCTCCGCAATCCCGGCCAGCATGCCGACGTCGCGCACACCATCAAGACCGCCTGTCTCCTCGATAACTCGGGCGTGCATGACCAAAATCTCCTCCGCGGTGAGGTACCGCATGGGAAGCTTTACTTGCGTGCGAGCGCCTCAAGGGCAGGGCGGTAACGCTCAATGAAGCGCTTGGTCCAGACGAGGAGTTCTCGGTCCACCTGTACGGCTGGCTCGATAACGACGACACGGCGCTTGCGGTCAACCTCCACATGCACACGATCGCCCGGCTTCAGGCCGAGCTCCTCGAGCGAGCGTTTGGGAATGGTGACTGCGGCCGAGCTGCCGACTTTCAGCACTTTCTGGGTCATAAAGCAGATTATAATGACATTATAATCTCGACATTGGCGCTGTCAACTGCCGGGCCCGCCTTCGCTGAAGCTCCGAACGGGCAAGCAGGGATTCCCTTCGACAAGCTCAGGGTGAACGAACCCCCGACCTGCCCACCGTAGGCGGGTACTCGGCTCTCCCGCGCAAAACTGGGGAGCTAGGGCTCGAACCTAGAATCTTCGGCTTCAAAGGCCGACGTGTTACCAATTACACCACTCCCCAATAGTATTTATTGATTCCCTTTATCCATCCGGCGATTCTTCTCTGTAGTATAGTAGTTCAAATATATCAATGCTTGTTGACGGGGCAAGTTAGACGACCCGGAATGCAGTTACGGCTTCGGCCCCACATCCCTCCCTAAACGGAGCGAGACGATGGTTACAATCGCCGTAATCAAAATAGCGTAGCCGAATTTGGCGTAAAGAGAGCTCCGGGCCGTGCCGAAAACTCGAAAAAAGAGCGATTGAATCGCATCATTCCAAGCCAGCGCAGCGACAAACCCAAAACCGGCGAGTATGAAAGTGATCGCTTTCGCGAACACCGCCTGCGGCAACTTTGGTTTGTCTTCCTGCATCTTGTGTAGCATACCCAAAATTGGCTGATTTTTCAACGCTTACCGATCCCGGCGTTCCCCGGTCATCCCCACGCACTCTTGACCGAACGCATCCGCGAGTTGTATCATAAGGGGGTGTCTTTGAAACCGGATTTGTCGAGCCTCCGGAATATATTTGTAGCATCGTAGGAATTATATGAAGAAACTTGCGTGTCGCGATCTCGGGATTGATTGCAACGTCGTGATTACGGGTGAGACTGAAGAGGAGGTCATGCAGAAGGGCGGGGAGCACGGGAAGAAAGATCACGGCTATACGGATGCCGATTTCACGCCAGAGATGATGGCCAAGGTGAAAGCGGCGATCAAGGATGCGTAATAGAAGTAAGAGCAAAAACCGCCGCCCTCTGGCGGCGGTTTTTGCTTTAGGGCGGTCGCCCGGGGGTAAGACTGTAGATCACGTCTTTTCGTTCCACCACCACTTCCCAGCCGTGCTTCTGGGCATAGCGATAGAGCTTCCTTGAAGGATTGAAGGCAATCGGCCTCTCGACAAGCTTCAAGAGCGGAATGTCGGACTCGGTATCCCCTACCCCGACCGATCCTTCCAGGGTCAAGTTATTCTTGGCCACAGCCCGGCGCACCACCCGACCCTTGTTGGAAATTACATCTTCGTAAAGCACCCGGCCGGTGAAGCGGACGCCTTTATCCACCTCGTAGACTTGCGCGTACACCTTGTCAAATCCCAGTGATTTGGCAAAAGGCGCCACCACCTCGTAGGGCGAATGGGAAATAGCGAGGAGATAATGCGTCCGCCGAAGTTTTTTTATCAAATCGCGGGTGAAGCGATAAAGCCGGACTTGGTGAAAATCCACCACCCGCCCGGCCACCTTCCAAACATCGGCCCGCCTGACGCCCTTAATATGCTTGCGGTAGGCAAAAACAACGTTTTCGATAAATTCGTAGTACGAAAACCCGGTCTTGGCCGAACCATGCCGGGCCTGCCAGCGGCGCCAGGCCTCGGCATAATGCTTGCGCACGGCTTTGGGAAAAATGCCGGCTTGAATCAGCGCCTCAATCAATTCAAGAAGGAGCGAGGAACGGAAAACCGTGCCGTCAATGTCAAAAACGGCTACCCGCCTAAGATGCCTTCGTGCGGCCATTGATTATGCTGATTATTGCCAACTCCAATGGTAATTGTGGAATGGGGCTTCTTCGGCCTTGTGCAAGCGCTTCAATTAATTCCACGATGGCATCGGCAATATCGCCTGCGGCAAAAGAGGCAAGATCCCCGACTTGCTCCTTGGCCTCCGCCGTCACGAGGCGCGAGAGTGACATCAGATTGGAGTCGGGACTCACCTTTATCAAAAGCGCTTCGCGGAAAAAGCTGATGAGAATCTTGGCCAGATACTCCATGTCATAGCCGTCCTGGTAAAGGCGATTTACAAGTTCAAGCGCATCTTTTAGCTGCTTCCGGCCGATCAGGGTAAAGAGCTCAAGCAGGGCCTCGCGCTGGGGAATGCCGAGAATCTCCTCGACTACGCTCGCGCTGATGCTTTTATCCTCCACGGCCATTATCTTGCCAAGAAGACTTTCGGCGTCGCGCACCGATCCTTCCGCGGCAAAAGCAATTGTTGCGGCGGCCTCGGGCGAGAGCGTCACCCCCTCGCCTTTGGCAATTTCAAGCAGTCTTTTGGCGATGACCTCGCGTCGCGGCCTGCGGAAATCAAAATGCTGAGTGCGCGAGACAATGGTTTGGGGCACCTTATCCAGTTCGGTAGTGGCTAAAACAAAAATAGCATGAGCCGGCGGCTCCTCCAGAGTTTTTAAAAGCGCGTTGGCCGCATCCTTGGTTAGTTGGTGAGCCTCATCAATGATGTAGACTTTGTAGCGGCCCTCGGCCGGAGAAAACCTCACGGCCTCGCGCAGTTCCCGGATATCGTCAATTCCGCGGTTTGAGGCGGCGTCAATTTCAATGAGATTCATGGATAAGCCAGAGTTGAAGGCCTGACAAGAGTCACAAAAATTGCATGGCTTTCTTAAATCACCGACACCTTGATTGGAATTCCGCTCTTTTTCGATTTTTCGAATCAAAATTTTGCCAGGTTCCAAATCAAGCGTACAGTTCACGGCCTTGGCGATCAGCCGCGCCACCGTGGTTTTTCCTATGCCGCGCGGACCGGAGAAGAGATAAGCATGGGCAATGCGCCCGCTTTCAACCTGCCGGCGGATAACCGAAACAATGTGATCCTGCCCGACCACTTGGGAGAAATCCCGCGGACGATACTTTCTATACAAGACTTGATAGGACATACTGCGGCCTTTGTCACTTTTGCGTCTTGCGGAACACCAGCAATTTGTATCCCAAGAAATTCCACACCAGCCCAATAGCCGCCGCGCCGCCGGCGGCGACGCTCGCCCACGTCCTTTCATCAATGCCCGCCTGGGGGCCGACGGCATCGTTAAAGAGCGCGAACAACCCCACGTTTACGCCGAGGCCTATGGCCGAGACAACGAAAAATTCAGCAAACTGCAAAGCGGTGTTCTCCACTGAGAGGCTGCGGAAAGTCCAGAATTTATTCCAGAAGAAACTGGAAATCACGGCCACAAGAAAGGCCACGGCCTTGAAGGTATTGGCGTAAAATCCGCTGGAGATGTCGGTGGCAAAAATAAGAAAATTCAGGACGCCAAGGTCAATCAGGAAATTCAAACCGCCCACCAGGAGAAACTTGGTGAATTGATAGGCCACCCCGATGGTCCGGCCGAGAAACGAACCCGCGGCCATCACCGCCAAGGTAGCAATCGGGAAAACCAGAGGCAGCCAGCCAAGACCCGCCTCTACGCCCGGCGGCAGGCTGATATTGCGGCCAATGGCCAGCATCAGGAGCGCGGCAGCTTCGCCAATGACCAGACTGGAGATGACATCTACTTTTCTCATATGTTGATCATCATATGCCGATGAAGGTAGAGAAAGTATAGCATAGCGCTTATACTAAAACCATGAGACTAAGGCCTGAAATACTCATACTCCTGGCTATCCTGATCCTGGGCGCAGGCTTCAGATTTTACCTCCTTCCCTCGGTCCCGCCGGGGCTATATCCGGATGAGGCCGCCAACGGCAACAACGCCCGGGAAGCCCTAGAAACAGGAAACTTTAAGGTCTTTTATCCAGAGAACAACGGCCGGGAGGGATTTTTTATTAATCTCCAGGCCATAGCTGTCAAGCTCTTCGGCGTTGAGCCGTGGGCGCTCCGGGTGGTTTCTGCCATCTTCGGAACCCTCACTATTTTAGGCATTTATCTGCTCACCAAAGAACTCCTCTTAGAAAAAT
>CAYIKH010000035.1:0-5678 GCA_964363965.1 uncultured Candidatus Saccharibacteria bacterium | reverse complement strand
CGGCGAGCTCAAATCCGGCCTTGTCCAGCGGACCGCAGGCCGCAATGCCTTCTTGGATCTCGGACGAGGGGGGGGCGTCTTGACGTATGAGGAGCAAATTCCACGGGAGAGACTGGGCTTGGGCGATCGTGTCAAATCTCTCCTAACCCTGGTCACCAAAGATCCCAAAGGACCTGGCATATACCTCTCCCGCTCTCATCCTCGCTTTTTAAAAAAGTTGTTTGAGCTGGAGGTGCCGGAAATCCCCTCCGGGTTGGTTGAAATAAAGGTTCTGGCCCGCGAGGCTGGCTCGCGTTCCAAGATCGCCGTCACCTCCCATGATCCGGCCATTGATCCGGTGGGCGCAATGGTTGGTCAAAGGGGTGTGCGTGTCTCCACGGTCATCAACGAAATTAGCGGGGAGAAAATTGACATCATCGAGTGGTCCGATGATCCGGCACGGTTTGTAGCCAATGCCCTGGCTCCAGCCAAGGTCCTGGCGGTTGAAATCATTGAAGATCGGGGCGGGGCCAGGGTTCTCGTGCCGGACGATCAGCTGTCGCTGGCTATAGGCAAAGGTGGTCAGAATGTAAGACTGGCGGCAAAACTCACCGGCTGGAAAATTGATGTCCGCTCCGCACGAACTGAAGCCGAAGGAAGAAAGGTCGAGTCCGAAGGCGAAGCCGAAGATTCGCCTCAGGTGCAGGCCCCGGACACGACGCCCCAAGCCAATGCAGAAGCCGCCGGCAAGACTGCGCCTCCGCCAGCTGGAGGATCTGCCCCGCCGGCCGAGCCGGAAAAAGAACTCCCGGCACTGATGAGTCCAAAGCCGACCGCCGAACCCGAACCCAAGAAAAAAAGGTCAACCAAAAAGGCCAAACAGCAGCAATGAACTTCTACTGATTTCGCGCAGCAAATTTCAATTGGATTTCCAGAAACTCAATAGAAATTTGTGGAAATTACTCGCTTAGAGCTAAAGAAAACGGTCTATGCTTATCTTCCCGCTTCTCGCCTCTCTTGTCGCCATCGTCTACGCCATTTTCCTCCGCTGGCAAACCTTGGCTTGGCCAGCCGGCAGCGGTGCTGCGGTCGAGGTAGCCGAGGCCATCAAGCAGGGTTCGCAGGCGTATCTAAAGCGGCAAAACGCCACGATCATCTGGGTGGCCGTGGCCGGCGGTCTTGTCATCTGGATGACGCTGGATTTAAAGACCATGGCCGGGTTTCTGGCCGGCGCCGGAGCCAGTGCTCTGGCCGGCTACCTGGGAATGATGACCGCGGTTGCGGCTAACGTCCGCACTGCCGAGGCGGCCAAGCGAGGACTGGCCGCGGCATTTAGCGTAGCCTTCTCCGGCGGGGCGGTAACCGGATTTCTTGTCGCCGGGCTTGCGCTATTTGCGGTAACTTTTTTTTATTGGCTTTTTGGAGAGATTACCTCCTTGGTGGGTTTGGCTTTTGGCGGATCTTTGATTTCGGTTTTTGGGCGTCTGGGCGGAGGCATTTATACCAAAGGGGCGGATGTCGGCGCGGATCTTGTCGGCAAGGTGGAGTCGGGCATTCCCGAGGATGATCCTCGCAATCCCGCAGTCATCGCTGACAATGTCGGCGACAATGTAGGGGATTGCGCCGGCATGGCCGCTGACCTTTTTGAGACCTATGCCGTTACCGCGATTTCGGCCATGCTTTTGGGCTCGCTGCTTTTCGGGGCCACCTCGCCCCTCGTTGTAGTACCGCTTTTTCTTGGCGCAATTGCGATCCTCGCCTCAATTGTCGGCAGCTTATTCGTAAAAATAAACCAAAACAAGCCCAACATCATGGGCGCGCTCTACCGCGGGCTGGTATCGAGCGCAATTCTTTCGGCTCTTGGCTTTTTGGGTCTCGCCATGGTCTGGAGAGATGCCTTCACGACGAGCTACTTCCTGGCCACGCTCGTAGGCCTTGCCATCACCACGCTCATGGTGGTGGTGACGGAATACTACACCTCCAAGCGCTTCCGTCCGGTCCAGGAAATCGCCAAAGCCGCAACCTCTGGACACGGCACCACTATCATAATGGGCCTGGCCTTTTCTCTTGAATCCACGGCTCTTCCGGTACTCATAATCTCGGGCGGGGCGCTCGCCGCTTTCCTTGCCGCCGGGCTTTACGGGGTGGCCCTCGCGGCCATGGGCATGCTGTCTTTGACCGCAATGATCGTGGCCATAGATTCCTTTGGCCCGATCACTGATAACGCCGGTGGGATCGCCGAGATGGCCGGGATGAGCGAGGATGTCCGCAAAATCACTGATCCCTTGGATGCCGTCGGCAACACCACCAAAGCCGTAACCAAGGGCTATGCCATTGCCTCGGCCGGCCTGGCCGCGCTCGTACTTTTTGCCGCCTACACCGAGGAGCTGAAAGCCTTTGGTAAGATTCTTGACTTTGAACTCGCCAACCCCTATGTCCTCGTCGGCCTTTTTATCGGCGGAATGATGCCATATCTATTCGCCTCCATGGCCATGCGCGCAGTTGGCAAAGCCGCCCAGGGCGTGGTGGAAGAGGTCAGACGTCAGTTCCGCGAAATCCCGGGCATAATGGAAAGAACCGCCAAACCCGATTACGGCAAAGCGGTTGATATTGTCACCCGCTCGGCCCTCCGCGCCATGGTCATTCCGGCGCTGATTCCGGTAGTTATACCTATCCTTGTTGTCGTTCTACTCGGCTCAAATCGGGGGGCTCTGGCTCTGGGCGGGGTTTTGGTCGGGACAATTGTCACCGGACTTTTTGTGGCCATTTCCATGACCTCGGGGGGTGCGGCCTGGGATAATGCCAAAAAATTCATTGAAGAGGGTAATTACGGCGGCAAAAAATCCCCGGCGCACCAAGCCGCGGTCACCGGAGATACCGTAGGCGACCCTTACAAAGACACCGCCGGACCTGCAATTAATCCGATGATTAAGATCGTGAATATTGTGGCTTTGCTTATAGCGAGGCTGTTGTAGGAATTACTAAATAATGTCCTACAGCATCGAAAAACCGAGCGCAACGATGCTTGCCATTACGGTAGCGGCGCCCTACGCAGGGCTCGAGTCGTTTTTGCCCAAGGCGGCACAAGAGGTTTCTGAAGAAACTGAAATCGATGGCTTCCGTAAAGGCAAAGCACCGTATGAGGTAGTGCGACAAAAGATCGGGGAGTTTAAACTTTTGGAAGAAGCCGCACGGCTGTATATCGAACAGAATCTTGCAAAAATTATTGAGGAGGTCAGAACTAAGGAGTTTGAGGGCCAAAGTTTTGAGCCGGCGTTGACGCCGCAGGTGGCGATAACAAAACTGGCGCCGGGCGAGGAGCTTGAATACAAAATTACGCTCGCGCTCCTGCCGCCGATTGAACTGCCCGATTACCGGACCATCTCAAAAGAGGTTCTGGTCACAAAGAAGATTTCCGAAGTCAGCGCAAAAGAAATTGAATCATCATTGCGCTGGCTATGCGAATCACGGGCCAAACTCGTTACGGTCACTCGGGGGGCTAAAAATGGCGACCGGGTGGAAATTGATTTTTCCGCATTGTCTGGCGACATGAAGATTGAAGGCGGCCAGTCTCATGACCACCCTTTTGTTTTGGGCCAGGGGCGATTTTTACCCGGCTTTGAAGATCAGCTGATAGCAATGACGGCCGGAGAAGAAAAAGAGTTTAGAGTGAACGTGCCGGCGGACTGGCGCGAGCCAGCCATTGCCGGAAAAGTTCTTGAATTCAAGGCTAAAATGAAACTGGTTCAGGAGCGCGAGATTCCGGCCGGGAACGATGAATTTGCCAAGTCTCTGGGAAACTTCACCACAATAAAAGAAGTAGAAGAAAACGTCCGGGATGGACTCAAAATGGAAAAGGAGGTGGAGGAACGCGAACGGCTGCGCATAGCCATGGCCTCGGCCATTGCCGACAAAACCCGGATCGAACTTCCCGAAGCCTTGATTGAACGCGAGCTGGAAAAGATGACCTCCGAGCTGGAGGAATCCGCGAGGCGCATGGGTTTAAAATTTGAAGACTACCTTGGACATATCAAAAAGACTAGTCAGTCCCTGAAGCAGGAGTGGCGACCGGACGCTACGAGACGCCTGAAAATTGCGCTCGTGCTCCGCGAAATCGCCAAAAGGGAAGGAATTCAGCCGAGTAATGAAGAAGTCCAAGAAGCCGTCAACCGTGCGAACGAGCACCGCCTCATGAGCGAGGAAGGCCTCAGGACTATTGACCGCCAAGCTTTTTCCGATTACCATCGGGGCGTAGCCAGAAATGAGAAAGTGTTCCAATTTCTTGAAAATCTAGGTTAGCTTTACGAAATACGGATATACGAATTCGTAAATTCGCACCCATTCGTAATTGGTAAAATTATGAAAAATCAGATTTTAATTCCTATGGTTATTGAGAAAACCCAGCTTGGCGAGCGGGCCTATGATATATATTCGCGCCTGTTGAAGGATCGGATAGTTTTTTTGGGCGGTCCGATCGTGGATCCGGTGGCCAACTCCATCATCGCCCAGCTTTTGTTTCTGGAATCGCAAGACCCCAAATCCGACATCAAGCTTTACGTCAACTCGCCCGGCGGCGCGGTTACGTCGGCGCTCGCCATCTACGACGCCATGCAGTATGTCAAACCTGACGTATCCACCATTTGCGTTGGCGTGGCCGCATCAGCTGCGGCGGTGCTTTTGACGGCAGGGGCCAAGGGCAAGAGATTTGCCCTGCCCAATGCCGAAGTCTTAATTCATCAGGTTATGGGCGGCACCGAGGGACAGGCGATTGAGATCAAGATTGAGGCCGAACATATTCTTCGCGTCAAGAAGCACATCAGTGAAATTATTGCCAAACACACTGGCCAGACTTTTGCCACGATCGAAAGAGACACTGACCGTAATTTCTACATGAGTGCTGAAGAGGCCAAGAAATATGGCATTATTGATGAGATCATCCACGGCAAAGCCGGGCGCAATCACGCCCGAAAGGAGATGCCCAAAACTCCGGCCATGGCCATGGTCGGAGAGAAAGACTAGAGAGTAATCACGAATATACAAAAAGGCGAAGGGAATCCCCTTCGCCTTTTTGTTTACAGATTCGTACATTCGCTTTGATTCGTATATTCGTGATTACTCCTGTAAATACTGCAGCTCCTTCAAGGCCCATTTAAAATGGGTCACGGCGCGATTGGCTTCCTCCTGACTGAGCACACGATCCGCCTCATGGGCAATGCGGTTCCTAATCTTATGCGCCTCCCAAACATTCTCCAGGGAATTAAGCTTGGATGCGTCTAGCTGCCTTAACCGCTCGCCCAGACTATCGCCGGCCAGTCCCATATCCTTGAGCACGCCATCCAAAATGGCATCGGCCCGGATGACGGCAAAATTCCAGTCCGAAGGATTGGCCGACTCAATCTTCTCCATCACTTCCTGCCACGGCTGCGGCACTACGTCCGGACTCACCGTCGGCTCTGGTGTGGACTCGTGTTTTGGCGATCCGGTCATCAGTTGCCGGAACTTAATGCTGACGACAAAAATTGCCGCCAGCATCGCCGAGGTGGCGACGCCAGCAATCAAGCGTAGCCACCAGGTAATCTGGCCGACGCGGCCTTGGTAGAAAAATGAGAAGAAATCGTTGATTTGGTCAGGAGTCATAACCGGAAAATCCTAAATCCTAATTTCTAAATCCTAAACTGACCGCCGCGCGGTCATCCTGA
>CAYIKH010000034.1:0-5778 GCA_964363965.1 uncultured Candidatus Saccharibacteria bacterium | reverse complement strand
TTTTTGATTCTCAAAATAATTGATTTTCTCAACGCTGGGGTATTTTTTCTCGGTGAGGAAAGTTGCGATTCCGGAAAGATCGCCGGGATTATCGGCTTTGATGTTGAGAGTTGCGGGCAGGGGATTTTCCTCGCCCAGCTCCTCAAGAGAAGCCAACACCGTAGGGTCATCCTTATGCTTCTCCTTGAACGTGGCCAGGGCCTCCTCCGGCGAGACATAAACCACTTCGCGCACCGCGCCCAAGGCTTCAATGTCGCGCCGGATGGCCAAAACCGCGCTCTCCGCGGTTCCTTTTTTGAACGACACCGAAATGTCAATCTTACTCTCAATATCGTTAAGGATGGTGTTGGCAATGACCGAGATGAGTAAAAGTCCGCCGATGACGAAAAGCGTCAGCGTCGTAACCAGGATCGTGGCCGCGGAAAGCCAGCCATTGCGGCGGAAAGAAAGCCAAGCGTAGGTGAGAACCCTCTTTAGCGTTACGACTTTAGGCATATGGGGTTGAAATCCTAAATCCGAAGCACGAAATTCGAAACAAATTCCAAATTCGAAATCATAAATTACAAACGTGTTTGGGATTTTGAATTTGGGTCATTGGGATTTATTTAGAATTTAGAAATTAGGATTTAGGATTTATCACAGGATATATTTCCCTCTTTCTTCATCCCTGACAAGTTCGCCCTTCTCAAGCGTCATTACTCTTCGGCCGAGATGATCAACAATTTGCTTGTCGTGGGTGGCCAGAATCACCGTAGTTCCCAGTTCATTAATTTTCTCAAGAAGCCTTACGATCTCCCAAGTGTTTACCGGGTCAAGATTGCCGGTAGGTTCATCGGCCATCAAGACATCGGGGCGGTTGATGATTGCCCGGGCAATGGCCACTCTTTGCTTCTCGCCGCCGGAAAGCTGATGCGGGAAGTGGTCGCGCTGGGCCGCAACACCCACCAGCTCTAGAACCTGGGGGACCATTTCAGCAATATCGGATGGAAAATGACCGGCGGCCTCCATGGCAAAAGCAATGTTTTCATATGCGGTCTTTCCGGAAAGAAGCTTATAATCCTGAAACACCACCCCAACGCGGCGGCGAAGATGCGGCAGGGCGCGGACCGGCAAGGCTGTGACGTCGCGGCCGTCAAAGAATATCCGGCCCTCAGTCGGCCGTTCCTCGGCGATCAAAAGTTTAAGCACCGTGGATTTGCCCGCGCCGGACGGCCCGACCAGGGACACGAACTCGTGCGGTTTGATCTCCAGGGTCACGTTCTTCAACGCGATCGAGTTCGAGTTATAAATTTTGGATACGTTGTCGAAGTAAATCATGAGAGTAATCGCGAATATACAAATCAATTTTCAATATACGAATATGACGAACTCGTATATTTGTATATTCGAGTTTGATTCGTATATTCGCGATTACTCCTTAAGCTCGGCTTCAATGAACCCATTCAGACTGCCGTCGAGCACCTCTTCAACTTTTGAAGTCTCGTATCCGGTACGGTGATCTTTCACCAGCTTGTAGGGATGGAGAACATAAGAGCGGATCTGACTGCCCCACTCGGCGGGAAGCGTCTCGCCGCGGATGCGGGCCGCCTCGCGCTCCTGCTCCTCACACTGCTTTCGGTAGAGCCTGGCCGCCAGCAGCCGCATGGCCAGCTCCCGGTTTCGCTCTTGAGAACGTTCAACCTGGACGGCAACTTGAATATTGGTTGGCCGGTGGGTGATGCGCACCGCAGTCTCGCGCTTGTTTACGTTTTGTCCTCCCGGCCCGGAGGAGCGGAAAAAATCTATGCGAATGTCATCAGCTTTGATGTTTACTTCCTCGGGAGCCACGAATTCGGGCATGACCTCGACCAGAGCAAAAGAAGTGTGGCGTAACGAACGCGCGGAGAAGGGCGAGACGCGGACCAGCCGGTGAACGCCGCTTTCTTTTTTAAGATAGCCATAGGCGTTCTCACCCCGAATTTCGAGCGACGCATTTTTGATGCCCCAGCCGGAGGGGCCTTCCAGCTCCCCGAAATGTTCATGCAGCGTCCGGATCTTGCAGCCTTTTTTCTCGGCCCAGCGCTCATACATGCGCTTTAACATCGCCGCCCAGTCTTCGGCATCCTTGCCGCCGGCGCCCGAAAAAATGGAAAGCACGGCATTGCCGCGATCGTATTTCCCTGAAAAGAGCTTTTCCGCCTCGATGGTCCTTATCTCTTTTTCGAGCTTAAAATAGTTTTTTTCAAGCTCCGGCCTGATTCCTTCGTCATCGCCAGCCACCGCCGCAAGCTCAGCTAGGGTCTTAAAATCGCTCGTAACCCGTTCCCAACGGCTGATTGCACGCTTTAGGACTGCAAGTTCTTCGCTTTTTTGCTGGGCGTGGGCGCGATCTTTCCAGAAATCCGGAGCGGACATTTCCTGCTCAAGGCGCAGGATCTGCTCTTTGGACTTAAGTATGTCAAAGCCGCTCCGCGAGGTCGCGGAGTCTAGCCTCCAGTGCCGTCAATTTTTCCTTGAATTCGTCCACGGAATGTAGTGTAGCATATCTTCGGTGCTTTACAAAATATTTTTCGGCATGTTAGATTTCTTCCAGGTGGACACAGTATTTTGCATGCACTTTCCCAAGGAGGAGCCATGTACCAATTGCTGAAGTTGACTGAAGTACCGGGTCTCGTGCACGGGATGTCGGAGCTCTGGCAGGGGAACCAGTCATTTCGATATGTCCGGCGGCCCGCGGAGGCGAGGGCGGCGCGCAGCGTTTTCCGCCGTTATCTCGAGAAACTCCCCGGCGGCTATCCTCTTTTCATGCCGGGAAACGGCGTCGCGATGCGGCCGGCTTTCAACCCGCCACTCCTTCCGACGCTCGAAATTCGGGTGGCGAGATTC
The DNA here is from genome assembly GCA_964363965.1 of uncultured Candidatus Saccharibacteria bacterium. Classification (GTDB taxonomy): domain Bacteria; phylum Patescibacteriota; class Minisyncoccia; order Sungbacterales; family SURF-37; genus CAYIKH01. The sequence goes on along the minus strand of CAYIKH010000034.1, from coordinate 2,913 downwards.
CACGGAGATGATCGCGGATGTGGAATGTTCACGGAGGAAGACGAAATGCGGGCCGAGGCGCTCGTCACCCAAGATCGGGGACTGTTTTTTTTCCTCACCGTTGCCGACTGCCTGCCGGTGGTGCTCTTCGATCCGGTGACGAGGACGCTCGCGCTCGCACATGTGAGCCGCGTGACCGTAATCCTGCGCCTAATCAAAGACCACGGTGAACCAGTCAAGGCGGTCCCTCCGCTCCTCTCGCGCCTGATCGATTTTCTTTCTCTGAAGTACGGAGTGAAGGCAGGCGACGTCATCGCCGCCATCGGTCCGGGCATCAGCAAGGAATCCTACGAACTCGAGTGGTTTGACGGCGCGCACCGGCCGGAATGGAAGTCGTTTCTAGCTGTTGGCGCCGCCGGGCGCATTCGAGTGGACCTCGCCGGCTTCAGCCGATGGCTGCTCGAAAGCAAAGGAGTGCTGCCAGAGAACATTGAGGTCTCCGGTCTTGATACCGTGACGGCCCGCGATGAAGAGGGGATCCTCCGCTTCTTCTCGCATCGCCGCGCGGCGATGAATGGCGAGACAGAAGGCCGCAATGCATTCGTCGTCGGCATGCCACTCGAAGAGTAGTACGATGAGACCAAAAATCGCATCGCCCCGAGGAAGCCCTCGGGGCGTTTTTAATTTTTATCGGTGGAGCCGAGGGGGAGATTCGAACTCCCGACCTACTGTTTACGAAACAGTTGCTCTACCGCTGAGCTACCTCGGCTGAAAATCTTGGCTACAAAGGGCAATCCCGTACTCACCGCGTAGCGATGTAGTGCGGGGCTCTACCACTGAGTCCCGACGATCCCGCAAAGCGGGATGTCGGGATCCCGACTTCCGTGATTGCGTGATTGGATTTTAGAATGAGACGTCGGGACTACTCCGGCTTCAATGCCTCTTTGGTGTAGACGTTCGCGGCGTTCCAGAGGAGCCAGCCTGATGATCCAGCGGTCTCGGCGGCGTCAATCTGGGCCCGAACCTTGGCTGAATCGTAGCGGATGCCGCGAGTCGAATCAACTGCCAGATCAAAATCCTGGAGCCAGGGACGCAATTTGGCCCGGCGGGACGATGGAATTGTTAGAATTGATGAAGTTGAGGTTTTACCAATTTCACCAAGCCCCGACTTTGGTCGGGGCAATCCCGCAATTTCACCAGTTGCCGTAGCAATTCTGCCGGCGAGAATATCCTCGGCAATAAGCAATGTTCGATATACGACCTCGTAAGGGTGATGAACCGCGACTTCGGATATGTTTGGAGAGCGATAAGGATAGTACAGGGCCGGAAGATTACGGTCCGGATCGGCCGGCACATCAAACCCCCCGTAATAATGGGAGGGATAGACCATGAGCGAAACATAGTCGAAATTTTCGCCAATATCGTGAAGCCTCTGGCCAATGCCAAGATCCTCGCTCTCTAGGGCCACATGGCCAAAGAGGTCAGCCGATAGAATCAGTTCCGGCCGGTAGGCTTTGAGGTTTTGATGCAGGAAGTCAAAGAATTTTCGCAGCACCTCGTATTTGGGCTGCTTGCCGTCATAGGCCGGATAAACAATGTTGCGGACATCGCCATCCGAAGGAAAACGGATGTAGTCAAACTGAATCTCGTCAAAGCCCGCCTCGGAGGCGGCCTTGGCCGCGGACAACTGATAGGCCCACACCTCGGGGGATGACGGATCAAGCCAGGAGCCGCCGCGATTGTCCCGCCAAAGCCGTCCGTCCCTGCGCATGAGATACCAGGAAGGGTGATCCTTCTCCTGCGAACTGTCTTTAAAGACAACTTGGCGCGCAATTACCCAGATGCCTTTTTGATGAAGCTCGGCCAGGAGCCCCCGAAGCTGATCGTCAACGACGAGGCCGCCTTCGGTTTCTTTGACGTCAATGACCAGACCGTCTAGCTCGGTAGTTGTGAGAAGCCGAAGAACATTATTGCGCAGTTCTGTTGCCGCCGGCCCTTGGTCATTCGCCACCGTCGCTGTCATATAAAGGCCTTTTACGTTTTGGGAACGCTCCTCGGCCTCGCCAATGCGTTCGGCCAGGCTTTTTTCATAGCGAGTATCTGGCCCGTCGGAGACATTGGTGATGAGCTTATCGGATTGAAAATAATCAAAAAGGAGAAAAATTCCTCCTAAAAAAGCTATGGCCAACCAAGAGCCGATAAACACCCTCATGGACGTCGCCCCTCGGGCCATACCACAATCATACCCTTGGCTCCTTCAAGGAGCGTATCTTCCGATCCGGTCCAGTCGTGGATGGCGTTCCATAACGTGGTAAAGGCATAGCGGTAGTTTTGGCCGCGGCGGGTGCCGGGATCGTTGACTATAAACTCTCCAGCGGTGTCGTCGAAGCCGATCACCACCACCATATGATAAGGCGGAGGGCTGGCATAATAGGGATTGGGCAAAAGCGCGCCAGCGACTGGAAGAATGACCAGATTGCCGGAAGCGAGCTCGCGCTTGATGTCGGAAATGGTTATATCATAGACTGCTGAAACTCCGCTATAGCCGTAATAACGCGTAAAAAGCTTGAGGGTTTGAGCGAGGCCGGTATCGCGGTGATAGCCGAAATTGAATAGCTCATAGGCCGCCTGTCCAAGAATTTCCTCATTGGCCTTTGATGGGTCTAATGATTCCTGACTGCGAACCCAAGCCATGGCCATGGCCACCGAAGTTTCTTCACAGGCATCCTTATAGGGCTGAGACCAGTCGCCAAAGGGGGCTTGGGGAACAAATGGCACCTCCAGGAAAACGTGGCTGGGAAGATTTTGGAATTGCGGAGTTACTCTAACCGGTCTCTCCCCGGCCTTCGGCGTCCGGTTTGAGCGTGACTCGGCGCGGCTCGTGACCCAGGCCGCGGGTGAAGGAGGCTCGGGGAAAAACGGCGCGCCGATTGC
>CAYIKH010000033.1:0-5957 GCA_964363965.1 uncultured Candidatus Saccharibacteria bacterium | reverse complement strand
GCCATCCCCGCAGTCGCGGTCATTCGGCTGCTCCTGCCGCTGACTATTCTTCGCTTCCCTTTCTGGGGGGTGATTCTGGCCATGGCCGCCGATGCCTCGGACATCATTATCGTAGAGGCTCTGGGCGCGGAGTTCGGCTCGGCCGCGCGCTACCACGCTTTTGACAAATGGTTTGATCTTTATTACCTCGCCTTGGCGCTTTGGATGTCTTGGCAATGGCCGGAGGCGATGGCTCGCAGGACGGCCACCGCTCTTTTTGGCTGGCGCCTTGGCGGAGTGATTGTCTTTGAAATGACCGGACTCCGCCAGGTGATATTTTTTGCCCCGAATATTTTTGAAAATTTTTACCTCCTGGTTGCCGGAGGCAAACAATTTTTCCCAAAGTTCCGCCTGGACAGTCCAAAGAAACTTGCCGCCTTCCTCATCATTGCCGCCGTTCCCAAAATTATCCAGGAGTATGTCATGCACTATCTGGAATTTTCAACCTGGTCATTCATCAAACATACTATCTTAAGGTGGTGAGATGGATTCAATCTCCGGAAAAGAAATCATCTTAGGGGCGCTGGCCGTAGCCTCGGGACTTGTCAATGCTTACCTCTGGAAAGGAGCGGTGCTGACAAGCGGGTTCGCCAATGCCACTTTTTATTCCCTGCCCGTAATCGCGCTCGTCGCCGCGGCCATCTTCTTTTCACTCTCGGCAATTTTCATCCGCTCGGCCCGCATCCGGTCGCTCGCGGCCGTCCTGTCTCTTGCGCCCGGCTTCCTCCTTATTCCTTACTCCGCGACCCTACTTGCTCCAGTGGCTCTTACCTCCTTGGGCGCCTGGTACGCCACCCGCGAAATTGCCCAAGAGACCGCATCAGGCAGTTTCCACAGCCGAAAGATTCTCCGCGGCGGGTTGCCGCTATTTTTAACCAGCTTCGCTCTGATGGTCACGGTATTTTACTTCTCGTCGGTAAGCAGTGCCGGGGGCAGCATCTTCCTGCCTAAAGCCTTATTTGATGCTGTCATTCCGTTGTTGGAAAAGCCCCTGCAGGGGATCTTGCCGGGGTTCCGTTCCGAGGCGTCAGTGGATGAATTGCTGCTGGCTTTTGCCAGCCGTCAACTGGGGGGCGAGCTCGACCCATCAGGCCTGCCCAAGGAAGAGCGCGACGAGCTTCTCTCTCAAAGTCGCGAAACGCTTAGCCAGCAATTCGGCATTACGCTCACCGGCAATGAAAAGGCAGGCGACCTCCTCTACCGGCTCACCAACGCCCAGGTGGCCAAATTCCTCGGGCCGTGGCGCCAATACATGCCCTTTCTCGCCGCGGCCGGATTTTTCATCGCCATCAAAACCTTTACCCTGCCGGTCTATTGGCTGGCCTTGATTTTGATGGCCGGGGTGGTAAAATTGCTGCTAGCCATTGGAGTAATCAAAGCGGAAACAGAAACGGTACAGGTTACAAAACTTACTCTCTAAAAACACATGACCAGGGACTACTATAAAATCCTAGGAGTACCGCGAAACGCCTCGCGCGAAGATATCAAACGCGCTTATAGGCGTCTCGCCCACCAGCATCATCCCGATAAACAGGGCGGCAACGAAGCCAAGTTCAAGGAGATCAACGAGGCCTACCAGGTGCTGGGCGACGAAAAGAAGCGGGCGCAATACGACCAGTTCGGCACGGTGTTTGAGGCCGGGCGGGGGCCGGGGCCGGGCGGATTTGAGTGGGCGCCCGGGGCGGGCTTTGGCGGCTTTGAAGGCGGATTTGGCGACTTTGACTTTGCCGACATTTTTGAAGACGTGTTCCCTGGTTTTGGCTTTGGTGGAACGGCCACCAGCCGACGCTCCAAAAAGGGCCGCGATATTCAGCTTGAGCTTGAAATTCCGTTTGAAGAAATTATCTTCGGCGGCCGGCACAGCGTTGAGATAAACAAGGTGAGCGGATGCGAGCGGTGCCAAGGTTCGGGCAGCGAGCCGGGTTCTCGCCTCCAAAAGTGCGGCATCTGCCAGGGCCGGGGCCGGATTGAAAAAACCCAGCGCACCTTCCTGGGAGCTATGTCGCAAATAACCGCATGCCCGACCTGCCACGGCCGGGGCGAGATTCCGGAAGTGGTTTGCCGCGAGTGCGGCGGACGGGGTGCGGTAAAACGCCTGGAGACCATTGAAATCTTCGTTCCCAAGGGCGTTGAAAATGGCGAACTGCTGAAGATTTCCGGAAAAGGCGAGGCTTCCGCAGCCGGCGGAGTACCCGGCGACCTCTACGTAAAAATCCGCATCCGGCCGGACAAGATCTTCCGCCGCCAGGGGAATGATTTGGTAATGGCGCTGCCCATTAAATTCACTCAGGCCGCGCTCGGCGACTCGGTTGAAGTGAAGACCCCGGACAGCGAAATAAAGCTCAAAATCCCCGAGGGCACCGAATCCGGCGACATTCTGAAAGTGCGCGGCAAAGGAGTGCCGCAAGCCCGCGGCTACGGAAGAGGGGATTTACTCGTCGAAATCAAAGTCCTCACCCCCCGCCATCTTTCCAAAAAAGGACGAGAGGCGGTTGAGAAGTTGCGAGAGGAAGGGATATAAAAATATGCCCTGGTAAGACGGGGCCGTCGGTCTTCGTATGATCAATACGAAAATATTTCTCCTGGCTGTAGTCGCTCTCGCGACTATTTTTTATCTGTGGGGGCTTGGCCGGGCGGACATTGTTACTGACGAATCCTCCTATGCCACGCGGGCCATTGGTCTCGTGGATTTTGATTTTGGGATTGAACAGCCCACGCCGTGGCAGTGGGTGGATGAGATTCCGTGGTGGATGCGGCTTTCTTTCCATGACCATCCGCCGCTCGTGTTTTGGCTGCAGCATTGGTCAATCCGGCTCTTTGGCGAGAATCCGATCGCCATTCGCATCCCTTCGGCGCTTGCCGGCATCGCTTCGGTCATCCTGCTCTATTTCATCGGGAAGCGGTTGTATTCGCCAACCGTCGGAGCGCTTAGCGCCTTGCTCTTTGCCGTCACCACAAATCACGTCTGGATCTCGCGCATCGGCCTCCAAGAATCCATCCTGATTGCGTTCATACTCGCTTCAACCGCGGCATTTTTAAAAGGCCTCGAGCGCCCACGGTGGCTGCCGCTTTCCGGAGCGCTTCTCGGATTCTCATTCCTCGTCAAATATATTGCCCTCATCCTGATCCCGATTTTCCTAACCATCTTGGCTGTCCGCCACCACTCATATTTAAAGAATTTCTACTTTCTATTTTCTGTTTTCTTATTCCTCATCGTCGCCAGTCCAGTCATTGTCTATAACATTCAGCTTGCGAGAAACTTCGGGCACTTTGATTTCCAGATTTCTCTCCTCCTCGGGCAGGACGTTCCAGCGTGGCAGTCGCGCCCCGGCCAGGAAGTCCTCGGGTCTTACGCTAATCGCATCACCAATTTCATCCCGTGGCTGGTGCAATCAAACTCACCCTACTTTTTGATCCTTGCCGCTTTAGGCCTTGCCACAATTCTCTGGCGGGCTCTTGGGAGACGCTTTCGTGAAAATATGCCATTAGTCATTATTTTCTTATGGCTCCTGCCGTTTCTCGTTTTCATTGGCCCGGCCCCGCGGTTTCTCGCCATCCTAACTCCGTGGCTCGCTCTTGCCGCCGGCTATGCGTTAGCGGCAACTGGCTATTCTCAAATTCTTAAGAATTTGAGAATAGCCGAGGGGCGTGCCGCCGCCATCATCGTGCTCCTCATCGCAGCTATTGAAGGTCTTTACGCCTATAACAGTGTCATCGCCCTTGATCCGATTAGCTCCAAACCCTGGGCCTACTCTCACCTCCGGCGCCAGGCTCATTCCTGGGGTTTCAACGAGCTGAATGCCTACCTCGATGAAACAATGATCGGGAAGATGCCGGATCCGGCCATCACCTTTGAGTTTCCGTTTGCTCAAGAAATTCTTAAACGCGCTAGAGCCACAGGACAGGCTAAAGGCCTGGAAGCAGTACCTTGGGGCATTGTTTATGATGGCAACATCAACCTCTCCGCGCAGCTTTGGGTGTTTTTGCGGCGCATCACCTACCAAGGCTGGCCTATTGCCGACGCCGAGACGTTCCGGCGCGGCGGGGGGCAGGAGTTCTGGCAAGAGGCCGGGGTAAAAACCGTCCTTTTTATCGCCGCAACCGATCGCGTTCTCAAAGACCGCCCGCGCCTCCCGTCTCCGGACGCCGATTCAATGGAAGCCGAACTCCGCCAGCGCGGCGAAGTGCCCCGAGAAATAAAAAACGCCCGCGGCGAGATCGCCTTCCGTGTGTATGAATTCAGCCTTGAATGAGGCAATCCTCAGGGGAGTTTCTGCGCCAACTCCTTGCAGGTCCCCGATGAAGGGACATGGCGCTCGCAATCCGCTTCTACCTCCGCTTTCGGCCTATCAAACGTCGCCTTAAGATAGCCCATGCTTATGGTGAAGCAGTAGCTGACATCAGCGTCATCCGAGAAGCTCTGGCAAAACGGGAAGGCATATCGGCCGTCCCATGTGTTGTCAAGAAGGGCATAGGCCACGCCGCGGACGCAGGCCTTGCGCTCTTCCCCTGCGCCGAGCTCGCACTTTTGAGCGACGAGCCGCGGATCACCGGTCCTGGCCAAATTCGAAAGATCGCGGCCGATGGACTGCATGCAGATGGAGCGGTACTCTCCGGCCTTACGGCACTCCTCAAAAAGCCGCTCGCCCGAGAGCCCCATCTCGGTCATCCGCGTAGTCTGCATCATGTAGCAGTCGCTGCGGTAGCGGGGATCAAGGCGGTTGCAGGGATAGTGATAGTCCGTTTGGGAGAGGTCGCGCTTTTCGGGAGTGGCCGAAAAAACGTTTTCCATAAAAAGGCCGCCGTAGCAGGAGCTCCGGCTCCAGCCGTCCTCCAGGACATCGCAGACTAAAAGCGCCTGATCAAGCCGGTAGTCGGAGAAAAACATAGCCGCATGTCCCAGCCCGTGCAGGCACTGGAAACGGAAGCGAAGAGGCTCGCCGGGATCGCAGGCCTTGGCCACCCTGGATTTCAGCTCATCAAAACTCACGTGGCGCGCCTCGCCGTCTCCCTCGCCGCGCAAAAATCGCTCCATGGCGCCGTGGTAGCAGCCGGAGTGGCAGGTCTGGTCGCAGGCGGCAAAGGAGTCATGCACCGTGCCTTCTTTGCGGAACGTCTCGCGGCCGACGGCATGAACCACGGGATGGCAGGAGAGCCGCAGCTGGCTGTCGCTAGTCTCAAAATCCCGGATGAGGAGAAGAGCGTCGGCGGTGGAATGATTTTCAAAAAATGCCCGGAAGAGTCCATCGAGACACCTATCGCTCACGCCAGCCGACTTAGCCAAACACCCTTTGACGGCCTGGGCGGAGATAAGAGAAACCGCCAGCGTTCCAGTGCCATCGCGCTTCTCCGGCATCACCGGCTGCGGGACGCTAGGTTGCTCGTATTCGGCCACCGTGGCCGGAGGGGTGGGCTGAAGCGGCGATGAAGGCGGCGAGGTAAATGAGAAGAAACTCGTAATCGGAAGAAGAATCGCCGGAATTAATTTTTTGGCGGCCAGCCACATGATGACTCCATGGTACAGCATTTTTTGACTTCAATGAAAATTCGTATTAGAATAATCTCACTTTTCACCTGCTTCCGCCCGTAGCCCCGACGCGCTCTGCGGTCGGGGTCCCGACCTCCAGCAAACTGGAGCGTCGGGACTCAATCGGCGCCGCCCTTCGTAACCCCCCATAGCTCAATCGGCAGAGCAGCGGCCTTTTAAGCCGTTGGTCCAGGTTCGATTCCTGGTGGGGGGACACGAATTTCATCTCCGAGAATAACGGGGAGTCATGAAATTCAGCGCCTCGCCGCAGGCGAAGCGCTGAATGTTTCGGCTACTCGCTTCGCTCGCAGGAAACATTCGCGGGCCTATAGCATAGTGGTAGTGCACCCGGTTTGCATCCGGGAGGCGGGAGTTCGATCCTCCCTAGGTC
>CAYIKH010000032.1:0-6019 GCA_964363965.1 uncultured Candidatus Saccharibacteria bacterium | reverse complement strand
AATCCGCTCCGCCTCCAGCTCCCGGATCTTTTTCCCCGAGCTCGCGCCAATAATTCCCAAAAACCATTCTCCCCCGCTTCGCACTGCCGAAAACATTGGCACCATCAAATCAAAAGCTCCGGCTCGCCACTGCCCGCCAAATGGGCTCCCGCCTAAAAAAACAAGCAATCCTACAATGATTGCCACGCCGAGCATTCGGAGAACTTTTCGCCGCAAGGTCATACCCAACTTTGAAATTTGAAATCCTAAACTCTAAATCCTAAACAAATTCAAAATTGACAACTTTGTTGTCATCCTGAGGGAGCGAAGCGACCGAAGGATCTCGTGAGATCCTTCGCTTCGCTCAGGATGACGCTTCGCGTCATTTGGGACATTGAGATTTATTTCGAATTTAGAATTTCGGATTTAGGATTTTCACAGTGTTGGCGCTCTCTGATATCCGGGGCTGACCAGAACCTCGGCCAGGTTGTCGAGATTCTCCAAGATAACGCCGGTTCCGCGCACCACCGCACTCATCGGATCCTCGGCCACCTCTACCGGAATACGCGTCTCCTCGGCCACCAGCCGATCTAGGCCGCGTAAAAGCGACCCGCCACCGACGAGCACAACCCCGCGGTGCATGATATCGGCCACAAGTTCGGGCGGAGTAGCTTCAATCGTCGCCTTGATCGTGGTAATCAGGGTGTTGATGGAATGGCGCATGGCCCGGCGAATCTCCGCATCGTCGGCAATGACCTCCTTGGGCAGGCCGGTAACCAGATCCCGTCCGCGCATGGCCGCCTCCAGCGGCTCTTCAAGCTCCACGGCCGAGCCGATGGCAATCTTTAAATCCTCGGCCGTGCGCTCGCCCAAAAGAAGCTTATGCTCATCCCGGGCAAAACGGATGATATCTTCGTTAAGGCGATCGCCGGCAATGCGTAAGTTCTTCGAAACGACGATCCCGCCAAGAGAAATCACGGCAATGTCTGAAGTGCCGCCGCCGATATCCACAACCATCGAGCCGACCGCATCCTGCACCGGCAGCCTTACGCCGATGGCCGCGGCCATTGGCTCCTCCACCAAAAAAACCTCGCGCGCTCCGGCGTTCTTGACCGCATCTTCCACCGCTTTTCTCTCCACCTCGGTCACGTCCGAGGGAATGCCGATGACCACGCGCGGCCGCGCCAACTGGGCCACCGAGCCTCCATGCACCTTTTGAATAAAGTAGCGGAGCATCTCCTCGGTGACCTCAAAATCCGAGATGATGCCCTGGGTGAGCGGCCGGATGGCGGTGATATGGCCGGGAGTGCGGCCGACCATTTTTCGCGCTTCCGTCCCCACCTGAACAATCTGGCCGGTTTTCTGGTTCACGGCCACCACCGAGGGCTCGTTAATCACAATCCCCCGCCCGCGGACATAGACCAAAGTATTGGCCGTGCCCAGGTCAATGCCTATATCTTTTGAAAACAGTCCGAAAAGTCTATTCAGCATGTCGGCTCGTGAATGACTAAATCCTAATGACGAAAACGTGAGTCAATCCCATGCCATCCCATCCAGCGTTGGGAAGAGCTCGGCAATGTGGCTTTGGAAACGCTCGGCCGACGAGCGGCCACGGTGCCGAACGAAGCGAGGCGAGTGAGGAGGCCGGCGATGAGCAAAACCTCGGTGGAGTTTTGCGAAGTTTTCCAAAGCCACTTGCCAAGCTACTTTGCCACCATCTTCAACAGCCTCTCCACGCTCACCACCCTCCCCTTCTCTTCGCCCCTCTTTTTCACCTCCACGCCCTTTTTCTCCAAACTTTTCTCCGACACCACCACTCGCCAGGGAATGCCGATCAAATCAGCATCGGCAAACTTCTCGCCGGCGCTCTTGTCATCCCGATCATCGTAGAGCACCTCCACGCCTTTGGCAAGGAGCTTTTTATAAAGCGCCTCGGCAAAACTTTTAACTTTTAACTTTAAACTTTTAACCTCTAGGAGGTGCGCCTGATACGGCGCGACAATCTCCGGCCAGATAATGCCTTTTTCGTCGTGATTGACTTCTACTATGGTAGCCATCAGCCGTCCCGGCCCGATGCCATAGGAACCCATGACCACAGGCTGCCTAGCTCCGCGCTCGTCAGTGTAATACAGTCCAAAGGCGGCCGCAAACTTCGTTCCCAGCTTAAAAATATTGCCGACTTCTATGGCTTTCCCGGCCTGGATCGTACCCTGCATGCACTTGGGGCATTTCGTGCCCAGGCGCATGGTGGTAATCTCCTGATTCTGGGCATAGCGGCAGCGCGGGCAGTAAATAATGTGATCTTCACCCGCCTCGGACAAGACCTGATACTCGTGGGTGAATTGCTTGGTAAAGGTGCCGCCCGAAGCTTCGGTGACGTAAAAATCCAGGCCCAGGCGCTTAAAGATTTTGCGGTAACTCTCGTCGGCTTTCTCATAGAAGCGATCCAAATCCCGCTCGTCGCGATGGAAACTGTAAAGATCCTTCATCAAAAACTCGCGGCCGCGCATCAGCCCAGATTTCGCCCTCGGCTCATCGCGGAATTTGTTCTGGATTTGATATACGAAAAGCGGAAGATCCTTATATGAAAAAACTGAACGCGCGGCAATCTCGGCGAGCGGCTCCTCGTGGGTCGGGGCCAGGCCGACCTCGCGGCCGGAGTGATCCTTGAATTGATACATAATCGCGCCGAGCGACTCCCAGCGCCCGGATTTGGCCCAGCGCTCTTTGGGCTGGAGTGCGGTCAAAAGGATCTCTTGGCCGCCGAGGGCGTTCATCTCCTCGCGAATGACTCTATTTATCTTTTCAAGCACGCGGTAACCAAGAGGCAGGTAGTCATAAGCTCCGGCCATGGTTTTGTAGACAAAACCGGCCCGCTCCAAAAGCCGGGCATTGGCCGCCACCTCATCCTTGGGATCTTCACGTAGGGTCTTACCAAAGAGTTTGGATTGGCGCATAGCGATTGAATTCTAGCAGAGAAGCTTAACAATTCCAAACCCCCTCCTTTCGATCGAAAGGAGGGGGGCGCTGATCTCTACAATGTCGCGGCTATCCGCCGGACGTGTTCGATAAGGGTGGCGGTGTAGCCGGCCTCGTTATCATACCAGGAGAAAATCGTAGCCAGATTATCGTCCGTCACCCGCGTAAGTAGCGCGTCAATAATAGCGCCATATGGCTCACCAATGACATCTGTTGAGACAATAGGAACATCAGTGACCTTGAGCACATGCGACCAGCGGGCCGCGCTCGCCGAAGCTCGGAAAAGGTCGTTCAAACTTCTAGCATCCGCGGGGTTTGCAAGGAGTGCGGTGATAACCGAGAGCGAGCCTGTGATAGTTGGCACGCGAATGGCCACGGCATCAAACTTCCCTTCAAGTTCGGGAATGGCCTGGATCACCGCCTCGGCCGCGCCGGTGGTCGAAGGCACAATGTTCACCGCCGCAGCTCTTCCCCGCCGGGGGTCCTTGGCATCTGGGGCGTCCACCAAGCGTTGGCTGGCGGTGTAGCCGTGGACTGTAATCATGCTTGCTTTTTTAATACCCGAAGATTCCAGCAGAATCTGAAGCACCGGGGCAACTGAATTGGTGGTGCAAGAGGCATTACAGGTGAGGGGGCCGGGCTTTTTGAACCTATCATCATTGACTCCAATTAAAGCCGTCGTCACTTCGCCTGTGGCCGGAGCGGTGATGACCACGCGCTTGGCTCCGGCATCAAGGTGCGCCTTGGCTTTGGAGCCGTCCGTGAAAAACCCGGTGGATTCCACCACGACGTCAATGTTTAGTTTCTCCCAGGGAAGCCTCGCCGGATCCTTCTCGGCCAGCACCGGAATTTCATAATCGTCTACCACTATGGCCCGCTCAGTCGAATTCACCATTCTTTCATACCGCCCGTAGACCGAGTCATACTTAAGTAGGTAGCCAAGAGTCCAGGCATCAGTGAGGTCATTGACGGCCACAATCTCGAACTCCGGCATACCGAAGGCCGCCCGGAAAAAGGAGCGCCCAATCCTGCCAAAGCCATTGATTGCAATTCGCGCGGGTTTCATATACTACTAAAGTAGCATAAACCAGCACCGGAAAGGAGAGCACCATGCTGACACAAGTGGTCTTTGAAATCTTACACTCCATACCCCCGAATACCTTCCAAAGCAAAGAAGAGCTCTGGGCGCGGGTCCTGGAACGCGTACCCCGGGTACGCCGAGAGGATTTTGAACGTGCGGTCGGAAAGATTCACGTACGATTCGGGCTCGCCGGAGGATGGATCGAGCGCGGAGATACGCACCACAATAAAACTAGACGGCTTTTTGAGGGCCAATTCGTGGGCGGCACGTAGTGCCGCCCATTGATTTTGCCCCGATGGATCCTCACCGCTCGGCGCGCGCAGGCGCGCCTCGCGGTTGGCCAAAACGAGGTTCGAGCCGAACAAAGTTCGGCAAGCAACCTTTTTCGCAAAAAGGTTGCCCCCTTGTGCGATTTTAGGCAGAGTTTCTGCCTCTTTTATCCATTTCGCCATCGGTTCGAGCCAGCCAGTTCGCTTTTGTTCAAGATGGACAGATTGTTCCTCCAGCGACTTCTTTTCAGAAAGGAGTTTTGCTTTTTCAAATCGGTAAGTTTCACGCTCAATGTCTTGTTCCAAATAACCGTCAAGAAGTCGCTGGAGCTTGACCGAGACGGTTTTGATTTTCTCTCTCGCTTCTTGAACAAAAGCGGTTGCGGACTGGGCGGTTTCCTTTTCGTCTTTTGCTAATCTTTTTCTAAGTCCTGCCGCCCAATCCGGTCTCAAAGAAAATTTTTGAAGCAGAGATGATAACTGCCGATCCAATTCTTCTTCTCGTACATAAGGTTGTTTGCAAACTATGTTTTTCTTGGTGCAACGATAATAAGTATGACCTTTCTGGATTTCGGCAGTTATCATGCGTCCGCATTCATCACAACGGAGAAGGCCAACAAGCGGTTTTTCTACCTTACCTTTCGTTTTTGGCTTTCCTCTCTGCTTCAATACCTCTTGAACTTTATCAAAAATTTTCTTTGAGACAACTGGCTGGTGCTTGCCCTCGTGGATTTCACCGGCATAGCGAAAGTGTCCGTAGTAAAACGGATTGGAAAGGATAAAAGAAATTCTGTCTCGGTGGAGTCGCTTGCCGCTCTTAGATACGATTCCATGTTGCGCCAAAAAATTTGAAATATCTTCAAGGCGCGAGTTGTTTTGTGCGTACAGCTCGAACGCTTTACAAATGAGTGAGGCGCGCTTTTTATTTACCACAACAGTTTTGGTGCGCGGATCATTCAAATAACCAATGGGAGCGAGCGAGGGATACTCACCGCGCCTCACCTTTTGGCGCAATCCTCTTTTAGTATTTTCGGCAAGCGAATCCGCATAGTATTTGCTTTGCCCGAACGCGATATTGAGCATAAATTTGCCCTGCGAGGTGTTTTCGCACCAAAAAGTAGGAAACTTCAAGCCCGCAAGTCCACCACCGTCAAGCAGGTAGATAATCTTCCCACCATCAACAGAATTGCGCGCAAGACGATCAGGATGCCATGCCAAAATTCCGTTCGCCTCGCCACGCTCAATACGCTTTACCATTTCGCCAAATATCGGTCTGCCCGGAATTTTGGCGGACTGTTTTTCGATAAATTCCTCAACGATGTTTAGTCCCTCGGTTTTAGCGTAGGCGCACAATTCTGTGATCTGGTCTTCAATCGAGCGCACCTGCTTGTCTTCCACATCGGTGGACTTGCGGGCATACAAAAAGAATTTTTGCGGAGATGTATTTTGCATAAAGTCATTATAGCAAAAATTCTTTTTGTTGGGTAAAGCAAATCCGAGACAGAATTTGAAATCGCACAAGAGCGAACCTCGTTTTGGCCAACCGCGAGGCGCGCCTGCGCGCGCCGAGCGGTGAGGATCCATCGGGGCAAAATCAATGGGCGGCACTACGTGCCGCCCACGAATTGGCCCTCAAAAAGCCGTCTAGTTTTATTGTGGTGCATTTATACAACCACGCTCGAACTTATTTTAGCAGAAATTTCTGAAACGA
>CAYIKH010000031.1:0-6366 GCA_964363965.1 uncultured Candidatus Saccharibacteria bacterium | reverse complement strand
GGGCACGACGGTAAGAGCTAAAAACAGATGCTCCACCGAAATAAATTCATCCTTCAACTGGCTGGCTTCGCGATGGGCCTGTTCCATCACTCGCCCGAGCTCCTGCGATAGATAAAGCGAAGCGATCACTCCGCCGCCGGAAATACGCGGCAGGCGGTCCAGGACCTCCAAAAGCTTCTCGGAAATGGCGGCCACATCCTGATCAAGTTTTTCCAGCACCGCCTCCACCGTCCCCTCCTCCTGCAGGACGAGGGCCGTAAGAATATGCAGCGGGTCAATCTGCTGGTGCGAACGCTCAATAGCAAGATCGTGCGCCTTTTTCAGCGCCTCTTGGGCTTTGATGGTGAAATTGTTGAACGGTGTCATTGGTGTTTGTGCTGGTTAGGACACACTCCCTCTCCCTTTAGTTTCTCAATAGTAAGTAGAAGCTGATCTTACGCTGATTAGTACGCTGATTGTACGCAGATTTAGCTATTACTGCGCCCAAAATAGCAAAAATAAGCGCAAAAATCAAGGCGCGTACCTCTTATCCAACATCAAACATCAGAACGCGCCGCCTCGGCACAAGCTGCAAAAATGGTGCGGGGTCAAGACATAATCACTTCCTCTCTTCAAGCGTCAGGGAAAGCGTGAGAGTCTCCTCGCCGCGCAATACCTTGAGCGTAATCGTGTCGCCGACTTTGTATTTGAAGATAAGTGAGGCCAGGGTCCGTGTTGGTTCGATCCGCTCGCCGTTGAATTCAAGGATGATATCGCCTTCGCGAAGCCCAGATTTTCCCGCGGGGCTGCCTTTGACCACTGCCGGCTCGGCATCTTGACCGACGAGATACGCTCCGTAATCCACCGGTAGCTTACGTTGGACTTGAATGTCTTTGGTTACAATAACGTAACGAATGCCGAGGAAGGGATAAATAATCCGGCCGGTGGCTTTCACGCTCTCAATGTCGCGCTTGGCTTTATTAATGGGAAGAGCAAAGCCGATGTTCTCGGCTCCTTGAGCCATGGCCACATTTATGCCGATGACCTCGCCGTAAAGATTCAAAAGCGGTCCGCCGGAATTTCCTGGATTAATGGCGGCATCGGTCTGAATCAGCTCCTGAAGTTGTTCTGGGCCGACCCCCGCTCCGGAGGCAATCACTGTCCGGCCCAGGCCCGAGATCACACCCAGGCTAACCGTATTGCGAAACTCGCCCAAGGCATTGCCAATGGCAATAACGGTCTGACCGATCTGGACTTGCGAAGAGTCGCCAAGCTTCACGGCGGCAAGACCGGCGCGCTCGATTTTAACTACGGCCAGATCCTGCACCGGATCGCGGGCCAAAACCTTGGCCGGAAGCCTGGTGCCGTCATTCAGGAAGGCTGTGTAGTCTGCCTTATCATCGGCCACGACGTGTCTATTGGTAAGAATCAGCCCGTCGGAAGAGACGATGAAGCCTGTACCGGAGCCGATTTCTCGCTTCTGGGTGCCCTTCTGGCGGAATTGCGGAACAGAAAATTCCTCCCCGCCGAAAAAGCGCTGGAAAAACGGGTCGCCCTCAAAGGGGTTGACGAAAAACTGTTCCACCACCGGCACATCCTTGGTGGCCACAATGCTCACCACCGATGGCGATGCGGCTTTGACCACCACCACCACAAGCTCATCCTGCATCAGCACCCGTTCGGAGATTTCTCTTTCCGGGACTGCGCCTCCGGCCGGACGCTCAATTATCCGCTCCAATACCTGGCTGGGCGGCATGCCGCCGATGAGTCCGGCCGCCAGGATAGCCACAACAAGGGACGTCACAAACGAAGTAACCACTGCGGCAAGAAGGATTTGACGAGGAGTGAAATTCATAAGAATTTAAAATTTTAGATTTCGCATTGCTTGCCCCGTTAAATTGCAAAGCAATTTATTCGGGTTCATTTTGTATTGTAAACTTTGGATTTTAAATTTACGGCCGTATCATTATGCTTCGCCGAAAATGAAAAAGCAACACCCCATCAGGATGGTGCTGCAATCGGTGCTACTCCACGGCTTCCACTCTTTCCACCCCCGGCACTTTATCTTTTAATAACTCCTCCACGCCGGCTTTCAAGGTCAGCTGCGATAGCGGACAGCCCTGACACGTCCCGAGGAGCCGCACCCTGACCACGCCGTTCTCCATCCCGACAAATTCAATATTGCCGGCATGCATGGCCAGCATCGGCCGAATCTCCTCAAGCGTTTTTTCAATCAGCTCTTTCATTTATATAGGCAGCACGTCGCGGAATTTGGCTACCAAGAGCATTGCAATTATGCCCCAGGCCAGGCTAAAAATGGTTACAATCCGGCCCTCCTTCTTGAGGTCGGGCTCGGAGAGCATCACCAGGCCGAGGATCAAACCCGAGAAGACTGGGTTTAATATGGCGATGATGGTCGCCCAGAGGAGGAATCTAGACTTGTTGATGGCGGCCCGCTCCATACACTACTTCCGAAACTCGGAGAGGTTAAACTTGGAAACAACCTGATCCACAAAGGCCCAGTCAATGTTCTTAAAAAATGCCTCGATGTAGGCCTTGCGGCCGGTCGCGTAGTCCAGGAAATAGGCGTGTTCGTACACGTCCATGATGAGGAGAGCGACGGCATTCCACACACCACCCTGGTTATGAGAATCACAAAGGTAGTTCGAGAGTCTTCCATCGTCGAGGTCCATGGCCAGGATCACCCAGCCGCGCGCGGCGAGGCCCAGAGCCTTGAAATCTTCCAGCCACTTCTCATAGGAACCGAAATCCTCCCCGATCCACTGAGTGAGGATGCCGCTCGGCTCATTGCCGCCCTCAACCATATTGTCAAAATAACCCTCGTGGAGCTTCGCGCCGTTTAAGGCGAATGTCTCCTCGCGTTTTAGTTCACCAAATTCGGAATAAGTGGCATTGGCCGCGGAGCGATCAATGGTTTTGAGCTTCTCCTGAATTTCGTTCCATTTTCTGACGTAGCCGGCGTAGAGGATGTCATGATGCTCTTTTAATTGCTTCTCGGAGAGACCATCAAGGGTTTTATATTTGAGTGGTTTTTGCTCTTTCATAAATAATTCGCGTTATCCAATAAATTGCCAGAACTCGCTCTCCGCATCTCGATACTCTTCTGGGCCGTCCGCTGTTCCAGCAAAACAGGCCAGGCAGGTGATGAAACGCTCGCCTGCGTCAAGAAACTGGGTGTAGCCGCAGGGAACACACATATAGACCCCGCTCTGCAGGACAAGGTCTCCTATTTTATACAATCGCGTCGCAACCGTAGTGGTCATGGATAGATTTGATTTCCCTCCTCGTCAAAAACAATGATGGCCTGGGTGGGGCAGGACTTGGCCGCCAGGAGCAGTGTCTCATCGTCAATGGTTTGATCTTCAAGATCCTGGCGAGAAGTCATGTCCGATGATGGCGGAGGGGTTTTACGCCGCATAACCGCCTTGTTCTCGGCGTCAAGTTCAAAAGTGGACGGCGCCACGGCCACGCACGAGGCCGCACCGATGCAGAGGTTCCGGTCAACCATGAGCTTGCCAATGCGGAGGGTTTTTTTTGCTGGCTCTTGATTCTCCATGAAAAATTCGGTACGGAGTTAATACGACACCCTCACTTCGGAAAGGAGCAATTAATGCCCACGTGGCTGATAATCCTCAACACGGCAGTATCCGCCTACTTCGTCCTCAATGCAGTGATTGCGGTGGCATATAGTCTTGCTGTTCTCTCCGGACCGCCGCCGGATGAGGCAAAGTTCGTTCGGCGAGATATCAGGAGAATGTTCTTTTTTGGCCTCCCCTGGATCATGTGGCTCGCCATGAAAGATGCGACCCACCCACTCCGGGCACGATGGCGGCGCGGCCCCATCCAGACCCGACCTCACCCCGAACGGTGAGGTCGTTTCATTTCGCGTCAGTTCCGCGCTCATCCGAAATATTTTTCTTTGTAGAATCGGATTAACTGCTCCACTTCGGCGATTATCTCGGGAGAACCCACGCCGACCTTCAACTTCTGCTGGACGGCATCAAGATCAGCGGCTCCTTCCAATACCGCCTCTTCAATATCATGATCGGTGATGTTGAGTTTGGGGTCAATAACCCTCGCCCCCTCTACAATCACGCGCTCGTGCTGGCCGGTGCCGTGGAAATAGTCGTTGGCGGCCTTGCGAAAGGCCTTGTCGGCCAAGACGGAGCAATGGATCTTCCGATTGGGAAGACCGCCCAAGCGCTCCATAATATGCTGCGGCTTCACTTTCAAGGCCTCGGCAATGGGCATGCCTCCGTTTTCGGTAACCATCACCGAGAACATGGAAGTCGCGGCAATGGCCGAAGCGCATCCGAACGTCCGCCATTTCAGTTCCTGGATCCGCTCTGTCGCCGGGTCAATCGCAAGCCACATCTTCATCATGTCCCCGCAGGCCGGGCTCCCCACCATCCCCACGGCATTGAAACTCGACTCGTCTGGATCTTCCAGCATCAAATTGCGGGGATTAAAAAAATGGTCTTTGACTATGTCGGTGTAATACCACTTCTCGCCGGTGAATTGATTGATGACGTCTATTGACGCGGTAGAAGTGTGCTGATTTTGATTTTTTTCTTCAGGCATAGTAGAACTATTACTATCACTCAAGTTCTTAACCAACCACGAAGGAGGGTTACGCAATGATTGTGGTGAGGGTAAAGTTGGAAAAGTTCGATTCTCCTGATGAATTCCGGATCACACCGGTAGGGCGGAGGATCTCGCTGTCAGAATACGGCATCCACAGAGCCTTCAGCATCCCCACCTGGCAAAGCATCATCGAAATCGATGAAACCCAGCTCCCTGCTCTTCGGGACGCCCTCACGGGTGATGATCGCTGTCGAGTACATATTGACGTCTTGCCGGATGATGTCGGTAGAAACGAGTTGCAGCGCCTTGAGGTTCGGTACCGGTTGGGCCTCTCAACCCTTGTTAAGCCCTTAGCTTTCAAAGACAGCGACTGAAAGGAGTCCTCGCTATGGAAGCGGCCGCCAAGCCGGAAGTGTACAGGATGCTCGTTGAGTCTAGTGACCTCCTCTTCAATTTCCTTTCCTACCTTGAGGACGAAGCCATGGGGGAGGAGGATGATCTTCGGGAGGAGATATCTAAGATCATCCCGAACTGCGAGCAAGGGGCGCTCCACACGCTGAAACTCCCAGTGATCTCTGAAAGAGCGAAAGCCTTCATCAGCGCGAGGTTGGCCGAATGGATCAATTGCTACCACCCGGGGGTGAAGGTTATCTCCCCCTCCGCCACGCCGGCAGAACAGAAAACCGAAGAGCTAGCTCCCCCGCGGCCCTGACGGCTAGCACGCCGTCGTCCGGCTCCATACGCGAAGTTCGCGATGGAGCTTTTTTATTTATAAGAACGCCCGCCGACTTTTACCTTGGCTCCCTGCCCCGCAAAGGCTTCAGGGTGGGAAATTTTCTTCTGTCCAACTTCCATTCGAATCGGCGATATGACCCGGAGCTTTTCAACAATCCCCGGAAACACCTCCATCGCATAATCCAAATCCTCTTTAGTGGTGGAGCGACCCAAGGTGAAACGGAGCGAACTATGGGCATATTCGTAGGGCTTGCCCAGGGCCAGGATCACGTGCGAGGGATCGAGTGTCGTTGACGTGCAGGCCGACCCGGTTGAAATCGCAATCCCCTTGGCATCGAGGTAGAGGATCATCGCCTCGCCCTCTATATCGAGCACCGAGACATTTACGTTATTAGGCAAGCGCTCGGTAGGATGGCCGTTCAAAACAGTTTTCGGAATTTCGGTTACCAGGCGCTGGGTTAGATAATCGCGGAGTTCGACAAGCCGAGCCGATTCCTTCTCCCGCTCGACCTCGGCAATCTCTAAGGCTTTAGCCAAGCCCACGATGCCCGGCACGTTCTCGGTGCCCGAGCGTAGGTTCTTCTCCTGCCCGCCGCCCTGGAAGATGGGCTTCAAGCGAACGCCCGATCGGGCAAAGAGGCAACCCGTGCCCTTTGGCCCGTAGATTTTGCCGCCGTTTAAGCTCATCAGGTCCACACCGAGCTTCTGAACATCTAGGTCGAGGTAGCCGGCGGCCTGCGAAGCGTCACAGTGGAAGTAGATGGGGAGTTGGTTCTCTCTTGCCTGCCGTTCCTTCCGGATGTCTTTCACGATCTTCCCGATCTCGGCAATCGGCTGGACAGTGCCGATCTCATTGTTGGCGTACATCACCGAGACTAAGAGCGTGTCAGGCCGAATGGCTTTGCGTAGCATCTCCGGATCCACGAGGCCATCCTCACTTACCGGAAGATACGTCACCGCCCAACCTTCACGCTCGAGGGTCTCAAAGGAGCGGAGGCCCGCATGATGCTCAAAGCTCGTGGTGATGAGGTGCCTGGCTTTGTCCTC
>CAYIKH010000030.1:0-6915 GCA_964363965.1 uncultured Candidatus Saccharibacteria bacterium | reverse complement strand
GGCTGACTTCTAACGGGGCAAGGACACTAGACCCTTATAAAAAATCCAACCCCCTCATGAGGAGGGGGTTGGACCAGAGTCTACAAGGAAGAACTCTTATAGCGTGAAAGAGACAGCTGTTGCTCCGGAAGCAGGGAGACCCGGCACGGAGAAGCCGTTATACCAGTCCGGTCCGTAGGTCTGGGTTCCGGAGTGAGTCGTGGTCGAGTTGCCGGACCAGATGAAGTCGTTTCCGGCTCCACCCGCGTCGTTGTTGCCGCCGGTGTTTGTGACGGTGTCGACCCTCGTGCCTCCGGCTCTAACCGTTGCAGTGTTCAAGTTGTCGTGATGAGTGTCAACGAATGGCGCGGTCGTGGCAAAGGAGTAATCAATGCTCCCGGCCAAGAACCCGGTATCGATACAACCCGTCCCGCCGCCGCCGCAGAGGCCATACCACTGGCTGTCACCCATCAGTTGAACCGTGGCCGAGTCGCCGGCATCCGCGCTAGCTACAGTTCCGCGAAGCTCAAAGTAGTAGGTCTGGCCCGCCGGAACGTTGATGGCTTCGGGCACGGCGCTGGTCGTCGTCACCGGGTTAAAGTAGATGGCGTAGTCCGTAGCCGTGGCCTTGGCATTGCCGATGCCGTCGCTGCCGCTGTCGGCCGAGAAGAGAGTTGAACCGTTGTTCAACTGCCCATCCGAGGAGAAGGCTCCGCCGGAGAAGCCCGAAGAAGTGAAGGCGAAGAGCTTCAAGCTTGTGATGGTCACATCGTTGTATCCGGAGTCATCCCCGGAGGTGGCGACGTTGAAGACGAACTTGTAGAGCGAGACGCCGTTCGTGCCCGCAGGCGCTGATACCGAGAAGCGGTAGAGCGTCTTGTCCGTGGCATCAGCCAAGCTGGTTGAAGGCACGGAGATTACCGAGAGCGTCGGGTAGGCACGGAGCACTCTTACACCGGCCGAAGCGGTGTCGGCGCTCGTGACGTAAATGTTCGACGAGGACTGAAGGCCCACGGCATACGTTAACGAGTTGCCGGCCATGCTCACGTTGTCGTAGTTGACCGCGACCAGGTGGCCGGGCCGACCGGGCTGGTTGTTGCCGATCTCGGAGAGCTGGCCTTTGACCGTGACGAGCTTGTCGCCGTCCTTGGCCACGGTGAGGCCGGTGGTGGTGACAAGCAATCCGGTGTCAGACGATGTTGCTGTAACCTCGCCGACTTTGGCCGCGCCGTCCCACAGAGTCAGCTTCACCAGATCAGCCGGAGTGTTGGAAGCGGCGTTGGAGAGCTGGAGGGCAATCTGTTTGACGTCCATGGCTTCGTTCGAGCTGGTAAGGCGCAGTACGGCAAGAATCACCTCCTGACCGGATTGGGCTAGTCGCACCGAGGGGCTGGACGGATCCAGCGCGATAGTAAGAGTACCCGAGGCGGCGAAGGTGAAGAGCGCAGTCGAGACCGACGAGGAAGCCACCGCGGGCGTAACGGAATTGCCCGAAGTGAGTCCAGTCGCGCCGAAGGTCTGGGCCGAGGCGGCGGCACTCATACCCGCGCCCTGACTTAGACCAAAGGCCCACTGCACCAAGCTGCCTGACCCGGAAGACGAGACATCGCATTTAAGCACAACGGTCTTGGACGTGGCTTTGGGAACGGTCAGGTGGTTATCCATCGTGAAGGTATTGTTGCCGGCTGCTGACGGGTTGACAATGTTTGTTCCGGTGTTAAGCGCGGTCGTACCGTCAAAGAGCTGGCAGTTGGTGAGGTCACCCGCGGTCGATGCGTAGTAGAGCATCTGGGCCGAAGTGAAGCGGATATCCTCACCCGAGCCGGTGGCGTCAAAGATGAGGTTGGCAAGGGTGAAGCCGGAGGCCCCGCGGATGACTGTCTGGGAGGTCGGGGTGCTGGCCAGAGATACGGTTACCGCCGCGGTCTTTACGGTCATGGATTGCCCACTCACTGTTCCGGTGTTGGCCGGAGTAATGGAAGAGCCGGAGACATCGCCCTTAACCGAGGACCAGTCGGTGTTGGGCGTGGTTGAAGCTGACACCAAGGTGTCAGCGTTAAAGTCGGTGGACAACTTGCCCTTTAAGGCATAGGTCCTCTTGCCGGTTGGGAAGGAAACCGCGTCGGTGTAGGTGAAGATCATCTGGGTGTCAGTAGTGCCCGAGCCGTCTTTTGGTCCGGCCACAACATTGCCGGTGGTGTTATCAACCAGCTTGACATCGGTGTAGTCAACCTCGGTTACATTCGAGTCGTTTACGTTGGTCGAGACGCGGATCACGATCGAGGAGACGGTGATCGGCTCGCCCTTGACATCAACATCGAAGCCGCCGAGCGGCTGGTCATTCAAGTTAACCGCAATGTTTTGGGCCGCTATCGCAGTTGATGCGGAAACGGTAATAGTTCCGGCGCCGATGGTGGCCTCATAGGCATCCCACACCGGGTTGATGGTGGGATCCAAGGTGCCGTCATCGTCGGTTCCGGAGTCGTTGCTATCCGCCGCGGTCGGCGTAAGGCCGTAGCCGTATTGCTTGCCGACGGCGTAGATGTCGGTCAGCCGGTAAAGGTCAAAGTCAACGCCGCGGTTTGTGCCGCTTTCAATGTCAGCTTTGACATAGACTTCCTTGGTGTTGCCCTTGGTGACGGAAACACCGCCGTCAAAGTTGACGGTGTAGTATTTTCCGTCCGAAGAGACCTTGGCCGCATAGTCAGTGCCGTCAAGATTCAGCTTGGCATTGGCCAGGTCGGAGGTTGCGGCTGAGCCGGACTGGTTGAAGCTGATGGACTTGATCAAGACATCCTCATTCGAGCCCGCGGTCATGCGGAGCGCGGTGAAGATGTAGCCTTTGGTCCCGATCTCTTTGGTTTGACCCGCACCCGGATCATTCACGCCCTTGACGAGCGAGAGCGATCCGATGGACAGGGTCGAGTTCAGGGTGATGGGGCTGCCGACAATGGGCAGAGTTCCGGAAACCGTGGCCGCACCGGCATCAACGGCAACTACGGCGAATTTAGTAATGTCGCCGCCGTCAGCACCGCTGGAAGGCCGGTTAAAGGCAACGGTAATGGTCTTGGAGGTTCCGGCTTTTACCGTGAACTTCTCGTTCAGGATGGCTTGATGGTTGGAGTTAAGAGTCTTGGAAACGCCGATCTGAAGTCCCTCCTCATCCAGAAGAACAACGCTTGAGATTGACGAATCCGCGGCCGGACCCTGCCGCTCCGCCGTTACCGAATTCACGACAATATCGCCGTCAGCCGAAGCTGTCAGCACAAAGCGCGTTGCCGGAACACGTGAAGCGTTCCATGGCGCCAGCGAATCGCCGGGCTGGGTTGTCGCTGAAACAGACAAACCAGTGCCCGGAGGCACAGCCGGAGGCGGCGCTCCTGGAGGCGCCGGAGGCGTAGGCGCGCCAGCAACCAAGGTGTCATACTTGGCGCGACTGCGGGGGCCGAAGTAGCCGGCCGTCGGCGATACGCCGTTGGAGGCCTGCCACTTGGAGACCGCGGCTTGAGTCCGAGAACCGAAGAACGTGGTCTCGCTGCCGGGCGAACCCGCGCCGCTAGAAGCAAGCTGGAATCCAGCGGAATTGAGATACTTCTGCAAGCACATGACGTCATCGCCCGTCACCCCGGAAAAGAGGTCGCGGGTGAAAGCGCATTTGCCGGCAACCGGCTGACCCTGTTGCGCCAGCAACGCATTAAGTTGCGCGCTTAGGGCGGCAATCTGGGCCTGCAATTCGGCAATGGTGATGGCTGATGCCACCTGCGGCAACATGGCGCCGACGCCGGAGAGCATGACAGCAGTAGAGAGCGAAAGAACGACTCGCGTCATTCTGCCGCTCCAAGTAGGTGTATTCATACTTAATTAATGTACGATTATTAGCTTCCCAGAATGGAGACATTCTCCACCTATGAGAAAGTCGGTTCATCACGTCCGGCGGCTTCGACAATTGCAGCTGGAATCGTGATGAAGGTTACGGATTATTATTAAGTCTAATTCAGAATCAGGGACGGGCATTCATAATCAATATTGCGAGGACATCGAAATATCGAATCGACCTTGCCCGAAACCCCGTGAGATAAGCTTACGCTATCTCATGGGGAAACCCCTTGTCTCTTATGCAAGTAGTAGAAGTAAAGTGTGACTCAAATTGTCAAAGTCCTGGATTTTCGACCGAATCAGCCTTTGCAACCAGATTACAAGCCGCTAGCAGCGGACCCTTGAGACTAGCAACCTGAAATCTCGGCTGCAACTTGACTTCTGGCAATAAAATTTTATTTGTGGTGAGCGCGTCAAACCATCAAAAAATCAAAAACCAGTTCCTTTAGCTCACACCAAAAATTGCCAGATCATTGGACATTGTCTTCATTTTAAGCCAGACGCGACGCCCAGCGCAAACCGCCAGTGTGGATAAGTCTAATCCCGAGAAATAGCTAAAATCCCAATAATCCTGCCCATCAGGCGAATAGCTTTTCGCCGTGGTTTTTATTATAGGGAACTTTGAAAAAGCAAGCAAAAGCGGTGTGGATAACTGTTCTCAAGCAAAAAACCCACTTTCAACACAAAAGTGGGACCTTGTTGTGGGCTTCGAAGTTTAAAAAAGGCTACTTCTTGGCTGCGGCCAGTTCCCGCCGGGATGGCTGTCGGGCTCGACCGGCTTTGGTAAAATGCACGGTCTCGTCCTTAGCTTCAGCCATTATCCGGTCGCCGGCCTTGATCTTTCCGCCGATCACCTCCTGGGCCAATGGATTTAAGAGGTGGGTTTGGATGGCCCGCTTCAATGGCCGGGCGCCGTAGCGCGGATCAAAGCCCTTCTCGACCATAAAATTCTTGAGGCTGTCGGCAAACAAAAGTTCAATCCCTTTTAGGCTGGCACGCTCGCGCACCCGCTCCAGCTGCACCTCAACAATTTTTGCCAGCACCGGCTTGGAGAGCGAGTTGAAAATTATTATCTCATCAATGCGATTTAAAAACTCCGGGCGGAAACTCTTCTCCAGGGTCTTCCGGATTTTGTCTTTAAGGTCCGCGTCTTGCCGCTCCCGAGAGTCTTCCACCTCCGAGGCAAAACCGAGACGCGCCATCTCCTGGACGAATTCCGAGCCGATGTTGGAAGTCATGATGATGATGGCGTTCTTGAAATTGACCGTCCGGCCTTTGGCATCAGTCAGGCGGCCGTTGTCCAAAATCTGGAGGAGCACGTTGAAAACTTCGGGATGCGCTTTTTCCACCTCGTCAAAGAGGATAACTGAATAAGGCCTGTGCTTGATCTTCTCGGTCAGCTGTCCGCCCTCCTCATAGCCGACATAGCCGGGGGGCGACCCGATCATGCGGGCCGTGGAATGCCGCTCCATATATTCGGACATGTCAATGCGGATGAGGGCCTTCTCATCATTGAACATGAATTCAGCCAAGGTCTTGGCAAGCTCCGTCTTGCCCACGCCGGTAGGGCCCAAAAAAATAAAGGAAGCAATGGGGCGATCTTCATCCTGCATCCCGGCGCGGGAGCGGCGCACGGCATTGGCCACCTTGCCGATGGCCTCGCCCTGTCCAATGACCCGTTGGCCCAAAACTTCTTCAAGTCGCATCAATTTTTCCAATTCGGCCTCCAGCATCCGGGTTACCGGAACGCCGGTCCAGCGGGCCACCACATTGGCAATGTCCTCTTCAGTCACCTCTTCTCTCAACATCTTGCGCTCGCGCTGAAATTTCTGAAGCTTCTTCTCGGCCTCGGCCAATTTTTTTTGGCTCTCCGGGATCCGGCCGTAGCGAATCTCAGCCACCCGCTCAAAATTCCCTTCGCGTTCGCGAATGTCTGATTCCTGCTTCAGTTCATCCAGAACTTTTTTCACTCTCCGGATATCGGCGATCAGGTCTTTCTCCTCCTGCCATCGCGCCTCGGCCTTTTTAACCTTGGCTTTCCGCGTCTCAATTTCTTTGCCTAGGGCAGAAAGGCGCGTGCGCCGAGTCCCTCCGCCTTCCTTTTTTAATGTTTCGCGCTCAATCTCCAGATGAGCCAACTCCCGCCTCATGCTTTCCAGCTCCTGAGGCATGGAATCCATGTCCAATCGCAAAGAAGAGCCGGCTTCATCCATAAGATCAACGGCCTTGTCCGGCAAAAAGCGATCGGAAATGTAGCGGGAGGAAAGCTGGACCGCGGCATTGAGCGCGTAATCAGAGATGCGAACGCCGTGGTGAAGTTCGTATTTATGCCGGAGACCCCGGAGAATGGCCATAGCCTCCTCAAAGGACGGCTCCTCGACATAGACCGGCTGGAATCTCCGCGCCAAGGCCGGATCCTTTTCAATATATTTGTGGTATTCCTTAAGGGTGGTGGCGCCGATGGCCCGAAGCTCGCCTCTCGAAAGAGCCGGCTTTAACATATTGGAAGCGTCAATAGCGCCTTCGGCCGCGCCGGCGCCGACAATGGTGTGCAGCTCGTCAATGAAAATAATGTATTTGCCCTGCTGGCGCTCCAGCTCCTTTAAAATGGCTTTGAGCCTGTCCTCAAATTCGCCGCGGTATTTGGTTCCGGCGACCAAAGAGCCAAGATCAAGACTGATAAGTTCTTTATCCTTGAGCGATTCAGGAATATCGCCGGAGACAATCCGCTCGGCCAGCCCCTCGGCAATCGCCGTCTTGCCCACTCCGGCCTCTCCAATCAGGACCGGGTTGTTTTTGGTGCGGCGCGACAGAACCTGCATGACGCGGCGAATCTCATTGTCGCGGCCGATCACCGGATCAAGCTTTTCTTCACGGGCAAGCTTAGTCAAGTTCCTCGCGTATTTTTCAAGCACATTATATTTGGCTTCGGGCTCGGGATCGGTGATGCGTTGCGCCCCGCGCAGGTCTTTTGAAACTTTGAGGGCGGAGTCGTGATTTATGCCGTTTTACGCCAGGATCTCCCGCGCCCGCGCGGGCACGACGGTGAGGGCCAAAAAA
>CAYIKH010000029.1:0-7265 GCA_964363965.1 uncultured Candidatus Saccharibacteria bacterium | reverse complement strand
GAACACCTCGGCCCATTTGATGGTTCTCCGCCTTCGCTAAAGCTACGGCGGACAGGAAAAACCCGCCAGAGGCGGGCAGGTCGTCCCGCCGACCGAGCTTTGAAAAC
Source organism: uncultured Candidatus Saccharibacteria bacterium (assembly GCA_964363965.1). Taxonomy (GTDB): domain Bacteria; phylum Patescibacteriota; class Minisyncoccia; order Sungbacterales; family SURF-37; genus CAYIKH01. The sequence continues at coordinate 7,158 of CAYIKH010000029.1, read as the reverse complement.
TGCTTCAGAAATTGAAGCGGTTTTCTTATGATTGCAATGGGATTCGAATTTTGGTACTGCTAAGCACAAGGAGGAAAAGTCATGGCCACAGCGGAAGCGCGTCTACAGGAGGTAGCCGGAGAGCTCCATGTCCAGTACTACGCCTTCTTCAGAGTGCTCGAAGCCGATGGGCTGTATTTCCCCACGGCGGAGGTCTACGAGGAAGGTCGCTGGCGCCCACTGGTGATCGGCGGACGGCCGTACCACAACCCGACCACCGCGCATTTGGTGCTGCAAGACGCCGAGCAGGTTCAGGAGGAATTCCTGAAAGCCATGCAGCAAGTCAAGACTGCTTCTGGCCTCCCGCCTGATGGACTGACAAACCCGCTCGATAATTGGAAGTACTGTCTCGAGCTCGACTGACGCGCGGCACCGCAGCCACCACACTACCTCGCCGCCCGTCCCGTGTGCAGTTTGCACGGGGCGGGCATTTTCATTTCACAAAACCTAATACTGATAAATCTCTTTCCATCTGCTTCCAGTCCACAGTTCTAATGGTTCGACCTAGCTCACCACAAGACACGCCCAACCAGGGGAGCCAAATTGGATGATTTGATGATACGAAACAGCCACCCGGCTTGGCGGACGCCGCAATGAAAAATCGCCCCGGGGGGGCGATTTTTCATGGAATAGTGTCCTCCTTATCGCCTCCTTGCACTCCTGCGGCGGTCGTATTTCCTCCAGGCCTTGGCCGCCGCCGGTTCAACCCTGGCAAGGTGCCACAAAATCTTCTGTTTTAAAACGGCGCTGCGAACAGCTTTTCGCTTGGCGGCAAACTTCAGGACAGCGCGGGAAACCTTGCCCACCGCCCTTTTTGCGCGTGCGGGCGAGAGGTGCGCATCTTTGGCGGCGCCCCTGATGGAACGCTTAATCTTTTCGGGCCGAAAAGTTTCCTTTTTCCCGCCGCGCTTAATGACATGTTTGGCCATAAATTAAATCCGGTTTCACTTCGGCTTTGTTGCGACCTTTGACCTTATCATAGCATTTTATTGCGCTAAGCGCCAAATACCTCGCCGCTTGCGGCGAGGATGAAGGCGCATATTGAAAACGAGCGTGCCGAGATGGTCGAGGCGCGCGAGCACATTCGCAACAAAGTCACCGCACCATCCCGAACGAAGTGAGGTTAGGGTGCGCGATCCCGCACTTCCGCGAACCAACTCACGTTCTCAACCGAGGCATCAGTTCGGGAGGTACGGGATCCGCGCCAACTTCACGCTCCCTTCGGTCGCGGAAGTTGCGGGACATCACTTCAATACCGCACCGCTTGCGGTGCGGATGCTTTATATTTTACAGCGGAACTGATGATAGCAATGAGCAGGCTCTAGAGTCGCCCGGCAAGGTAAGTTGACGAAACCGCGCGTTTGCGCTATTTTATCCGCGCCGCCTCACCGATGGCGGCGGCTATCCTTAACACTATAGGAAACCGACAGGGAGGGCTACGATGATACGCGAAATGATTGATATAACCCAGCGTCAGGATCAGCCTGAACAATTCATCGTCAAGCTCGATCGCCACACCGGTCTTGTGGAACTCACGAGAGCCGAAAAACTCGGCCTCGAGTGGTACACCTCGCCGGACGAGGGCACGGCTCTGCCCCTAAAGCATGTCCCGCAGCTCATCGAGATCTTGGAGAAGCTAGTCAAAATTCAAGCCGCCGGCGTATAGAACGTCCCGAAACATCCAATCACTAGTCCCGCCCAGCAAGCCTGCCGGGCGGCTTTTTTAAATCCCTACGCGAGAGCGATTCAGAGCCTGGCCGCGTATACGCCGACGAGAGGCAGAGGCTTCCTCTCTCCCTGCCAGGCGTTCATTATGCCGAGGACAGCTTGGACAGCAAGAAAGACACGCAGGATCCAGACAAGGATAATAATGATGCCAAAGCCCACGCCCCAATAACCAAGGATGGAGATGATGCCTTGAGCCGCAAGACCGGTGATGATGAGACCGATGCTTTGCTTGACGTGGTAGAGAATGAAAGAATCATACTTCGCGGCAGTCAAGAGCGGAGCAAAGAAAACAAGGTAGGCAAAAGCGGCTATGGCGTTACGCCTCTTTGACGGGGATGGTGTTGACGCCGGAGCTGGTTCCATACATGCATTATACTACATCAGCGTGTTAAGATAACATCCAGCCTATGAGTAAGTCAGGGAAAATACTGATTTGGAGCTTTGTTGCTGTGATTGTACTTGCGCTCGGCGCCTTAGCCGTGCCAATTATTATTAACCAGGAAAAGAAACCTGTCTACTGCACCCAAGATGCCAAATTGTGTCCTGACGGCTCTTACGTCGGCAGGGTCGGGCCGAGGTGCGAGTTTGCTGCATGCCCTGGCGGAGAAGAAAATGGGGATGACGGCTCGGAAGATTTTAAAACCACGGGAACTCTTACCGGGAAAGTCAGCATCGGACCGCTCTGCCCGGTTGAACCATGCCCGCCGGGTGCATACCCGCCAAATCCCTATCTATCTCGTGAGCTTATATTCACACCGAAGGGAGGAGGCCGGCCAGCTGACCTTCCGTTTTATGCCAAGCTTCAAGCGGACGGCAGTTTTGAGGCCGAGCTGCCGGCCGGAAAATATGAAGTCACACTTAGCGACTGCAACTTCCTTGGCTGTAATTATGCCCTGCCCAAAAATGTAAACATTGAAGCGAACAAGACCACGGAGATGGACATTGATATAGACACTGGAATTCGCTAATGTCACGCTATGGACCAGTGGCTGCAACAAAATATCTGGTGGATCATAATCCCGCTTAGTTTATGGGTTATTCCATGGAAAGGATGGGCTCTGTGGAGAGCGGCGCGTTTAAATGACAAGGCATGGTTTATCGCGCTTTTGGTCGTTCAAACTTTAGCCATCTTGGATATTCTTTACATTTTTGTTTTCAGTGAAAGAAAAACGCTGCACCCCTCCTAAGAAAAATGCCATCCTAGACACATGAAAAAGAATCTCATTCTTATCATCGTCATCCGATCCGAATCCGACCCAATGCGGCTTTGGCAAAATAAATGAAGTCCCGATTGAAAACATTCCTCTGACCCTCCAGCAGTCAACCGAATTAATCAAATACGTCGTGAATTGAGGAATGGCGTTTTGACTTCTTGAAGGGCAGAGGTTATACTGTGAATGTATGAAAACGGCCTTTGTGGCTTGGCTAATATTCGGCTTAGTTGGCGTGGTTGTGTTTGGTTTTGCCGGTATGAGTGCCTCTGGCGAGCATGAACACGGCGGCTGTATTGCCGCCCAGGCCTCCGGCCTGGATTGCCCGAAAGAAAGCGGCGCCCTGAATTTTGTCATCTTTCACCTTGATGTTTTGAAGAGCTTTGGACGCGCCTCGGTTGCACCATCGCCTTTGGCCGGCCTGGTGCTCGTATTATTGATGCTGATATCCGGCGCCGGCTTTGGTGCGATGTTAATTCGCTCTCAACCGCAAGCAGTCAATATATCAGCCGCCTACTGGCATGAACTTACTCGCTCCCAGCCCTTCCCATCTCAACGCCAAGTTTCACGGTGGCTCGCGCTTCGCGAACACAGTCCGACAATTTTTTAAGACGCCGATCCAGGGCCGCTCATGAGAGCTGCTTGATCGCGCGTCCATCCTACCCCTCCTCCAACGGGGATTTTTTATTCTTTATTCCTTGATATGCAATTCGGCGTTACATCAGCGTATACATCAGCGTGAGATCAGCGGACTTTAGCGCTGATGACACGCTGAACGGTACGCTGAACTGACGCTGATACAGCTTATGCAAAATAAAAACATTGTCATGGGAATAGCCATCGCTGCGGTCATCGGGGGCCTCTTATGGCTCGGGCGGCCGACAAGCACTGATAAAGAGCTCGGCAATGCAGGCGCCGGAGCCGGAAATAGCGGCAGCCTCGCGGCTGAAGAATCCACATTTGATTTTGGCGCGGTCTCCATGGCCAGCGGCAATGTGTCGCACCTGTTCAGGATTAAGAATTCCGGCAGTTCTGCGATTGCCGTCACCAAACTCTATACCTCCTGCATGTGCACCACGGCCACGCTGATAAACGGCAACGAGCGCAATGGTCCTTTTGGCATGCCCGGCCACGGCTTTATTCCGCGGATCCAGGAAAGCATCGGACCTGGCCAAGAAGCCGACATCGAGGTGGTGTTTGATCCTACCGCCCACGGTCCGGCCGGAATCGGCCGCATTGAAAGAATTGTTTATGTGGAACAAAAATACGGGGAGACGCTTGAATTGCAAATTGGTGCGACCGTAACACCCTAACCCTCTCTTCCCATGACTAAAAAACTTGCCATCTTGATCGCCGTCGGCCTTCTCATGCTGATAGCGGTGGCGGCCTTCCGCATAGGCAATTTCGGGACGACAATCCTTTGGAATCTGTCGCAGCAAGGCCAGTGGATGCTGCCGCTGGTGGGGGTTGCAGCTCTTATTGACAGCATCAACCCCTGCGCCTTTTCCATTCTCCTCTTGACCATTGCCTTTCTTTTCAGCATTGGCCGCCTTCGCGCCGGCATCCTGAAAGTAGGCAGCTCTTACATCCTCGGGCTTTTCCTGGTATACATCGGCATTGGCCTGGGAATCCTCGAGGCTCTCCACTTCTTTAATACCCCGAACTTCATGGCGCGTGTCGGGGCTTCGCTCCTCGTAATTCTTGGCGCCATAAACATTGCGAACGAGTTCTTCCCGGCTTTCCCGATTAAGCTCCGGATTCCTCATGCCGCACACCATAAAATGGCCGAGCTTATGGAGAAAGGTTCGGTCCCAACCGCTTTCCTGCTTGGCGGATTGGTCGGTCTTTGCGAATTTCCCTGCACCGGCGGACCGTATCTCATGGTGCTCGGACTCTTGCATGACCAAGCCAACTATCTTAGGGGTCTTGCCTACCTTATCTTCTATAACCTCATCTTTATCCTGCCACTGGTGATAATACTTCTCATTGCCAGCGACCAGGGGTTATTGTCAAAAGTGCAGGCCTGGCAGATGGGGGAGCGAAAACTCATGAGGTTTGGCGGAGGCATAGCCATGGTCTTGCTTGGCATTGTCATATTCTTATTCTAGACATATGTGGCTAACACTCATTCTCTTCATCAGCATCACCGGCATTGTCCTAGGGCTAAATAGATTCCTTCCCTTCAGGATTTGTCCTATTTGTGCCGGCGTGAGCTCAACCTGGCTACTGCTTACGGCCGCATCCCTGGCCGGCTATATTAATGGCGAAGTTTTCCAACCCTTTATTCTTCTCCTCATGGGCGGATCGGTCGTGGGCATTGCCTACCAGGGCGAAAAGTCGCTCGACTGGGCAGGCCGCAATACTCTCGTCTGGAAACTGGCGGTCATCGCCATCGGCATGCCGCTCGCATCTTGGGCCGCCGCCGGCGCGAGCATCAAAGTATTGAGCGTCGAAGTGATAGTCCTGGCTCTACTGACGTATTTGTTCTTTGTAAAACGCGGAGGAAAGACCGCCGAAGAGATGAAGGCAAAAACTTCAGGGGCAAGCAAGTTAGAAGAAATGTTAAAAGATTGCTGCTAATCCCATGAAAAATGCGCTGCTCATAGCCATATTCTTTCTCCTCTTAAGTGGCGGGGCATTTTTGGCCTTTTGGCCAAGACAAGAGACAAGCGCAGCGCTTGATGCCTTTGCCCAGTGCCTGGCCGAAAGAGGCGCGGTTATGTACGGCGCTGATTGGTGCCCGCACTGCCAAAATGAAAAACGCGCCTTCGGCAGTTCATTCCGCTTTATTCCTTATGTCGAGTGTCCCGATGATCCACAGCGCTGCCTGGCCGCCGGCATTACCGGCTACCCGACCTGGATTTTCCCTGCCTCGCCGGCAGGCGGGCCGGACGGCAAAAGACTGGAAGGAGAGCAGGGGATTGAAAAATTGGCCCAGGAGAGCGGATGCATAATAAAATAACTTCCTTAAACAATTCAGCGTCATATCGACGTACTTATCAGCATGAAATCAGCGGCTCTCACCGCTGATAGGACGCTGAATGGTACGCTGAACCAACGCTGATATTAAAACAGAAAGTTATGGGTAATTCTTTATCAAAATTAGAACTCATTGGTCTTGCGCTTTTTGCGTTGCTGGCTCTTAACCTTGTTTTGGATATTGACATCAGTATCAAGCCGAGAAGCTGGCTGGGAAAAAGCCCTAAGCCGACATCATCTCAAGTAAAAAACGCGCCGACCGAGGATCTGGAAGAAATCGTTCTGCCATCCGCAGGCGTAGTTTTGCCGGTAAGGTGGACGGATTTGGGCGTCAAAATGACAAGTGTTGGCGTGATTGACGCGGAGAAATTCAAAACGCTATATGATAAACGAGGAAGTCCGGATGAAGTAACGCGTTCGCTTCTTTTGGATACGGAAAACGGCAATTTAGTCATAACTCGCGAGAATTCAGGGGTAATCCTAAACTTCCTCTGGGCCCTCGGCCTGGGCAACAAAAACCCAATACTCGAGCGAGGACCGATGGCTGAACCGCAATACGGCGGAGCGGGAAACTTCGCCTCCACCGGCGGATGGTCCCTGGCCCGCGGACAGGCTATGGACCATTACTCGCGCCACCCTTTTTTGGTCCTTACGCCGGAACAGCAGCAGCTCGTCGAGCGCGTCTCCAAAAATATCTATCGGCCGTGCTGTAATAACTCAACCTATTTCCCGGACTGCAACCACGGCATGGCTATGCTCGCACTGCTTGAGCTCATGGCCTCACAAGGCGTCTCGGAAGATGAAATGTATGCGAACGCCCTTCAGGTAAATGCCTACTGGTTCCCGGATACCTATTTGACCATCGCCAAATATCTTGAAACCCAGGGCATCTCCTGGAAGGAGGTCGAGCCCCAAGAAATTCTTGGCTACAATTTCTCAAGCGCTTCGGGCTACCAGAGAATTCTTGCTGAAATCGAACCACAACCATCGTCTGGCGGAGGAAGTTGCGGAATTTAATTAATGGTGAGCAACGCCATTCTTATCGGGTTATTGGGAACGGCAGCGTTGCTCGCCGCGTATTTTGCAATCGTGACCGCCATATCCGGCATGGATTTTGCCCTTAGTCAATTCTCCGCTTTTTGGTATTTTATTTTGGGCTTGTCTCTTGGCTTTGGGATACAAATCGGGCTTTACAACTATC
>CAYIKH010000028.1:0-7292 GCA_964363965.1 uncultured Candidatus Saccharibacteria bacterium | reverse complement strand
CTTCTCATCGGGGCATTGGCCGCAATATTCCTTGCGCCGCAGATCAGCAGTTTATATCTCGCCTATGGATTCTGAATCATCACTACCGCCCAAAGACCGTCTCTACCTGGCTCTGACTCTGGTCGCGTTTGCATTGGCCGTGGCGGTTATTTTTGCCGCCAACGATGCTTTCTACCGTGATTTTCAGCGTACTTTTTCGCACATGCCATCAGTATCTCACCTCAGCGCGACCGCAAATATTGTGCGGGTCACTATTTATTTCGGGGAAGACCGGAGGCGAGCCTTTGAAGGTCAGGCCTCATCGGATATGACGGCCTTGGCGGCTCTCCGCGCTTCGGCCGAAGCCGGACAGTTTGAATTGGCACTCGATGATCGCGGGCGGGTGGTTGAGATTGCCGGAGTGAGGAATCGCGCAGGGAAAATTTGGCAATTCGATATTAACGGTTCTCCCGCCAGCAGTCTGCCGGGCGAGGCCGACCTTAGCGGCGGGGAGCGGATTAGCTTCCGCTATGAGTAATCGCCAATAGTAAGCGCGAATATACGAATTTCGGGATGGCAATTGTTTGAGTGGCTGCTTTTGGTGGGGCGGCTTTTTTTGTATAATGAGACTGTCACCGAAATGCGATATTCAACATCCAACATCCAGGACATGCCGCGGATTACGCACTGCGGCACCCTTCATATTCGTAATTCGCGAGAATTCATAATTCGCAAGAAGGCGCGGGAGCGCGGTGGGTTTACCGTCGTCGAGGGCTTGGTCATGGTGTCGATTGTGATGATCATTTCGCTTATAGTGCTCGTCAATTTTCGGGGTTTGGGAGGGAATGTAGCTCTCCGGCGCAGCGTTCAAGAGTTGGCGCTTGATTTGCGGAGGGCCCAAGGCATGGCCCTCGCCGTGCGCCGGGTCAGCACCACCGCCGGTCCGGTGATACCGCGCGTGGTGGGAGTGCACTTCACCTTAACGTCTCCCAGCGGCTACTTTTCATTCGTTGATTTGAATCTCAATCGCATCTATGATGCCGGCACGGACGCAATCATCAATGAAAGCAATGTGGTCCTCCCGGGAAGGGCAAGCATCAGCGGTTTAAATTCTTATGACGGAGGAGGCAATCCCGTGGCGCAAAGCGTTGTGACGATTACTTTCGCCGCTCCTGATGCGGCTATGGCCATATATAACGCTTCCGGCGCGATTGGCGATTCGGCGCGAATCGAGCTCGCCGCCCCAGCGATCAGCCTTGTGAAGAGCGTCCGCGTACGAACTTCCGGGCAGGTATCCATAGAATAGGTTTATTACCGGTTATTCCGCACGAATAGGACGCATCAAGATATGAGTGTTATTTAGTGAAGACATGAAGAAATTCCAAGCACCAAGCACCAAATCCCAAACTGACTCGCCAGAGGCGAGTCATCCTGAGGGGCCAGACACAAGAGCTTCCTGCGAAGCAGGAGCTCCCGTCTCCGAAGCCCGAAGGAACTCCACGGAGATCCTTCGCTTCGCTCAGGATGACGCTTCGCGTCATTTGTTTGGAATTTGGAATTTGGAATTTGGAATTTCCCCGCAGGAGCGGGGTTTTACTATTCTCGAGACCGTGGTGGCCATTGTGGTTATCCTCGGAGCAGTCACCGGGCCGTTTGTTTTGGCCACCCGCGGCATCTTGAGCTCTTCGGCCTCAAAGAATAAGATCATCGCCGCCAATCTGGCTCAGGAAGGCATTGAGCTCATACGCGCGGTCCGCGACAATAACCTGGCCTGCGATTACCTTGACGGCGGCGGCACTGACGGCAGTTGGGCTTGGGATGCGGATCCTGACGGCAGCGGGCGTTTTACTACTCCCAGCCTCAATAATGATCGTGTGGCGGTTAATAACGTGAATCCTGCGTTTAACTGCGGGGGACTGGCCGGGGTTTCAATGGTCATGCCGCTTTTTGACACCGTATCCTCATGCGCGAGTCCCTTGCTTTTTGATTCAGCCTCCGGCCGCTACAGCTATTCGGGCGGCCAAGCAACACCCTTCTCCCGCTGTATCAGCGCCTGTTCACCCCCCAATGCCTCGCCCTGCAATAATCCTGCCGATGCCGGCATTCCTCCTGTTGATCAGATGGACGTAATCTCAACGGTCAGCTGGCTCGAGCGGGGGGTGAGTCGTCAAATCCAACTGCGGGAGAGATTGTATAGGCAAGTGCCATAGAGATATGAAGAAATTCCAAGCACCAAGCACCAAATTACAAACTGACTCGCCAGAGGCGAGTCATCCTGAGGGGCCAGACACAAGAGCTTCCTGCGAAGCAGGAGCTCCCGTCTCCGAAGCCCGAAGGAACTCCACGGAGATCCTTCGCTTCGCTCAGGATGACGCTTCGCGTCATTTGTTTGGAATTTGGAATTTGGAATTTGGGATTTCTCGAGCAGGATTTATGCTGATTGAGATGGTGGTTGCCCTTGGTATTTTCGCCGTAGTCATGATTTTGGGCATTGGCGTAGTCTTGGCTATTTTCAATGCCCAGGTCAAAGCCGCCACACTCCAGAACGTCCAGGACAACCTTCGCTATACGTTCGAACTCATGTCCCGGGAGCTGCGCATCGGCTCGCAGTACAGCGGAACGAGTTGCGGAGCCAATGGCTGCAGCCAAATAAATTTCCGCTGGGTGAATCCGCTCACTACCGCGACCGAAATACGGGGATACTGCCTTGATGCGATCTCCGGCCGAGGCGTGATTCGCCGGCTCTATGGCGGTGTGGTGACCTGCTCGCAGGGAACGATAATGACGGCGGATAACGTTTCAGTAGATCGGCTGCTTTTTCTCGTTGATGGCGCAGCTCCAAATGCCGACCCGGTTGAGCGAGCCAAAGACGGACAGCCGCGCGTGACCATCCTCATGCAGGTCACCTCTCAAGGTTCTAAACCAGGACTTACTTCAAGTATGAATATCGAGACCACGGTGGTGCAGCGGATAATGGGGTTTTAGCGTTATGCGAATAAGGGCAATTACAACCATCGTTTCCTCGCCGGGCATGACCCTTCTTTTGGTCGTCCCGCTTTTAGCGGCAATTCTTTCAATCAGCATTGGCATTTTCACGCTCACCTTCGGAGAGATACGGATCAGCGGCGAAATTGAGGATTCCTTCCTTGCCGTCTATGCTGCTGACCAGGGGCTGGAACGGGGACTTTATCTTGATTTCACCAAAGGCACCATCAATTGCAGCGGCGCCAATTGCTACGTTGAGAATTGGATTTTGCCGGCCACCACCGGAGCCTCGCCGAGCGGCTACACCATGCGGATTTCCAAAACCGGCAGCGTGACGGCCATGACGATAGTCGGGCAGTATCGCTGTCCCGGCACAGTTGGCCAGGGTGTCGCCTGCGGCACCGATACCTTGCGCATTGTCCAGCGCGGTTTTGAGGTGAGCTATTGATTGGGCATGCGTTTTTCGGAACTAGCAATTCACCTTGAGGCCCTCGAGAAAATAACTTCTCGGAACGAGATGACCAAGCACCTCGCTGAGATTTTCAAGGAGGCCAGCGCCGGGGAGATTGATAGGATCTCTTATCTTCTTTTGGGCGAGCTTGTCCCCAGCTATCGAGGCATAGAATTCAATATTGCCGAGAAGCTGATGATTCAGATCCTGGCCCAAGCTTACGGCAAGTCCGCCGCGGAGGCGATGAGACTATATAAATCCAAGGGGGATTTAGGGGACGTGGCCTATGCCCTGGCGGACAAAAACAATTCGCACGCTGTCAAAAGGCATTTGAGCGCGAGCGAAGTATATCAAAGGATGCTGGCCATTGCCGGGGAATCGGGTGCGGGGAGCCAGGAGCGGAAGGTGGAAGGCTTTGCCCGGCTTCTTTCCTCGCTGGATGCGCTTTCGGCCAAATTTGTGGCCCGCATTCCGGTGGGAAAGCTTCGCTTGGGTTTCTCGGAGGTCACGCTCCTGGATGCCTTCTCGTTCATGGAGGTTGGGGACAAATCGGCCCGGCCGATGATTGAGCAGGCCTATAACGTCACTGCGGATATCGGGGCCATGGCCAAGCGCATCAAAACCAGAGGCCTGGGCGGCTTAAAAAGGCTTACCCCCAGACCTGGAGTGCCCATTCGGCCGTCTCTGGCCGAGAGGTTAAAAAAGATTGAGGAGGTTTTTTCCAAAGCCGGGCCGGTCGTGGGCGTAGAGCCTAAGCTCGACGGCTTTCGGATTCAGATTCACATCTGGTCCGAGGCGGGTAAGAAGCGCATCGCCCTTTTTTCGCGGAACCTAGAGAACACCACACTCATGTTTCCCGAGATTGTTGATGCGGCGCGCGGCCTTAAGGTGCAAAGCGCGATCTTCGACGGCGAAGCCATCGGCTACAATCCCAAGACCGGCCGCTTCGCACCTTTTCAGGAGACGGTCCAGCGCAAGCGCAAGCACGCCATCGAAGAATTTGTGAAGAAAATTCCTCTTTCGGTCTTTGTCTTTGATATACTTTATCTCAATGGTAAATCGCTTCTTCTGCTTCCGTTTCGCGAGCGGCGGGAGATCCTGGAACGGATTTTAAGGGCGCTCGGCGAACGGGGAGCGATGCGCCTTACCGTGCACAAGACCACAGATGATCCCGGTGTGATAAGTAGAGAATTTACCAAGAGCATTGAGGCCGGGCTAGAGGGGCTCGTCATCAAGAACCTTTCTCAGCCATACCAGGCCGGCTCGCGCGGTTTTCATTGGATAAAATTGAAATCCACCACCGCGGCTCTGGAGCGGCTGCGCGGGGAAAAGCATCTTGCCGGCTCCGGACTTCCGGATACGGTTGATTGCCTGGTCATGGGCGCCTACAAGGGCCGGGGCAAGCGGGCGGGATTCGGCGTCGGCGGGTTTCTCCTCGGTGTCGCCGGCCCGGACAGCTGCTACTATACAATTACGCGGATGGGCAGCGGGCTTTCCGATGATCAATTCCGAGAGGCGAGAACCCGAGTGGACAAACTCAAGGTCTCGGGCCCGCCCAAGGAATACGTCGTGGCCAAAGATGTGACTCCGGACATATGGATGAAACCCAAGCTCGTCGTGGAAATCCTTGCCGATGAGATTACGCTTTCACCCCGCCACACCGCCGGCCTTGCCCGCCGAAGCCTTGGCGAAGGCGGGAGGGGCTATTCGCTCCGCTTCCCGCGGTTCGTCCGCTTCCGCGACGACAAAAATCCCGAAGATACCACCACGGTCGAGGAGATCATAAAAATGTATCGTCAGCAAAAGTGAAGCTCCACGCGCAAGCCGTGGCATCCATGGATAACGGGGTTCCTCCCTGGCTTGCGCGTGGAGGCCAGACGCGAGGCGTTTTGCCGAAGGCAAACGCCCGTCTCCGGAACCCCGCACCGAAGGCCACTCATTCACTAGTGTAACCCGTGGGCCTTCTGGTGCGCGGGTAATCTCCTGACGAGAGGCCCAACGTCATGACTATTTCCCAAAAGATAGTGGAGCATATTGCGCGGCTGGCCAGGATTGAACTTAATGCCGCGGAGAAGTCGAAGTTCGAAAAAGAGCTCTCGGCGATTTTGGATTTTGTGGCTAAATTGAATGAAGTGGATGTCTCAAAAGTAGAACCGCTCACCGGCGGGACCGAGCTTGTGAATGTCATGCGCGATGACAGTCTGACAGCGGATAGGAGGCCGGGGCTGGGGGCCAGCCCCGGACGGTTGGTAGAGGCCGCACCCAAGAAACGCGAAGGGTACGTGGAGGTGAAGGCGGTTTTTGAACGCGAATGACTAATACCTAATACCTAATGACTAATGACTTTCCAAAATCGATACTAGCTACAGCATCCGCGTTGCGGAAGCGGGAGTTTTCCTGCGAGGAGCTCACCCGATACTATCTCGATGCCATAGGCGAGAAGGACGGCGATATTCATGCATATCTTGAGGTCTATGCCGAGGCGCTTGAGCAGGCGCGGGCAGCCGATAAAAGAATTTCCGCCGGCATGTCCAATTCGCCCTTGGTCGGCATTCCCATCGCCGTCAAGGACAATATATTGATTGAGGGCCGCCGCGCCACGGCCGGATCGAAAATCCTTGAAAATTATACTGCCGCCTATGATGCTACGGCCATCAAAAAATTAAAGTCCTCCGGCGCAGTGTTTTTAGGCAAGACCAATATGGACGAGTTTGCTATGGGCTCTTCAACCGAGAATTCGGCATTTGGGCCAACCAAGAATCCTCATGATCATTCCAGGGTGCCAGGCGGCTCCTCCGGAGGGTCGGCCGCGGCCGTGGCCGCAGGACTGGCTCTGGCGGCCCTGGGTTCAGATACCGGCGGCTCAATCCGGCAGCCCGCCTCGTTCTGCGGTATCGTCGGCCTCAAGCCGAGCTACGGAACTGTTTCGCGTTCCGGCCTTATTGCCATGGCCTCGTCCCTGGATCAGATCGGATCGCTCTCAAGCTGCGTGGCCGATGCCAGATTGCTTTTCGAGGCCATTCGCGGTAAAGACCCCTTAGACTCCACGACCGTAGAAGTCAAAAGTCAACCTTCGTCCCGAGCTCAGGTCGAGGGAAAGTCAAAAGTCAAAAGTCAGACAGTGGTGGTAGGCGTGCCGAAGGAATATTTCGGGAAGGGGCTCGATCCTGGCGTTGCGAACGTCATCCAGCAGGCCATTAAAAGTTGTGAGGCGGCCGGTGCTGTGGTGAAAGAAATCAGCTTGCCACATTCCGATTATGCTTTGGCTACCTACTATATCGTCATGCCGGCTGAGGTATCAGCGAACTTAGCGCGCTTCGACGGCATCCGCTACGGACACCATTCCGCCCAGGCCGGGAAGCTCCTCGCGGTCTACGAAAAAAGTCGGGCCGAAGGTTTCGGGCCTGAGCCCAAGCGCCGCATCATGCTCGGCACGTTTGCCCTTTCGCACGGCTACTACGACGCCTATTATCTGAAGGCCCAAAAGGTGCGCCGGCTCATCCGGGATGATTTTGCCAAGGCTTTTTCGGAGGTTGATGTTATCGTCGGCCCCACCGCCCCGACGCCGGCGTTTCGGTTCGGCGAAAAGACTCAGGATCCGCTCCAGATGTATTTGGCTGACATCTACACCGTAGCCGTGAACTTGGCAGGGTTGCCGGCGATTTCGATTAAGGCCGGGTGGGTTGAACGGGATGGACACAATCTCCCCGTGGGACTCCAGATTATAGGGAGATGGTTTGAGGAAGACGCACTTTTGGATTTTGCAGAAAAGGTTGAAGTAGCGCTTGCTTTCAAAACACTAAGCACTAAATCATAAACTCTAAACAAATTCCAATGACCAAACTGACGCGTAGTGTCATCCTGAGCGTAGCGAAGG
>CAYIKH010000027.1:0-7361 GCA_964363965.1 uncultured Candidatus Saccharibacteria bacterium | reverse complement strand
GCATAACCTGTGAATTAATTTTTTGCACGCTGCAAAAACGCCATTGAAATGGCGTTTTTGTGTTTATATTTAGGCAGCGATTTGATGGCTACTTGTATTTGATCTTTGGCACGAAGTGGCATATCTTTATAGTTAAGTGGTGAATTGTGGATAACTATGGGGATAAATCACTCAAACTGTGAATAAGTTATAAAACATGTTGTTAGGAGAATATCAGCACTCCATAGACGAAAAAGGCCGGATGGCAATTCCGGCGAAGTTCAGAAAATCACTTGCTGGCGGGGTTGTAGTTACCAAAGGACCGGATCATTGCCTTTACCTTTACCCACTCGACGAATGGAATAAGCTCGCCGAGAAACTGGCTCATCTGCCATTGGGACAGGCTGATTCCAGGGCGTTCAGCCGGGTGATGCTTGCGGGAGCCTCGCACGCCGAGATTGATACCCAGGGGCGGATCCTTATTCCGGAGTATCTTAGGAAGTACGCCGGTGTCACGGGGCAGGCCGTCATCGTTGGTCTCTACACTCGCGCTGAAATATGGAATGAGAAGGCTTGGGAGCAGTATAGGGCGAATGTCGAATCCAAGACGGATGAAATCGCGGAACGCCTGGGCGAACTCGGCGTCTGACCATGGTGCATACTCCGGTATTCACGAAAGAGGTTCTTTTCTATCTTGATGCAAAACCCGGCAAACACTACATTGATGCGACTGCTGATGGCGGCGGGCATACCATTGCGATCATCCACGCCGTTCAACCTGATGGGAAGATCCTGGCCGTGGAATGGGACGAAGAATTGTTTCAGCAATTAATCCGGCGGCTCAAAAAAGAATGTTCGCATTTCAGCAAAAATTATATTTTGCGGCAGGCGAGCTATACGGCGCTCGCGAGGCTCGTCCGCTCGTTGCGGTTCAGCCCGGTAGCCGGGGTGCTATTCGATTTCGGAATCAGTTCATTCCATCTCGAGGTATCCAGGCGCGGCTTCAGTTTCCAAAGAGCGGAGGAGCTCGATATGCGCTACAGCCGCGCCACATCCGAAACAGCAGCCCAAATCCTGGCGCGCCGCACCGAGAAAGAGCTTGAGACTATTTTGAAAAATTTCGGCCAGGAACGATTCGCCGGCCGCATCGCCAAAGGCATTAGCGAGGCCAGGCGCCGTCATCCCATCCGCACCACCTTAGAACTTGTCGCGATCATCCGGAAATCAACCCCGCAGTGGTATCACCGAAAAAGGCTTCATTTTGCCACACGCACCTTTCAGGCCTTGCGCATCGCCGTAAATCACGAATTGGAAAACATTGCCCAGGGGCTTGAGGCGGCGGCCGAAGTTATCTCGCCGGCGGGGCGAATCGTAACCATCACCTTTCATTCCTTGGAAGACCGCACGGTAAAGAATTTTTTTCGGCGCCCGGACATTAAGCCTCATTTTTCCGCCATGTTGGAAAAGCCGCTCCGGCCGCAAGTGTGTGAAATCCGCAACAATCCACGCGCGCGTTCCGCCGTTTTAAGAGCTTTTGAGAAAATATCATGATCAGAAAATCCATTGACATCGAGCGTTTCCCGCATCCGGCCCTTGGGCGGCGGGGCTCTGGCCAGTCCGCTGTTTTGGAGCTGCCGAGGATCTTCTCTTTCCGAATTGCATTCGGCGCCGCGGCCTCGCGCTGGACTGCGATTATCATTGCCGCAGTGGGCCTGGCCGCCATTGTCGTCTACATTTCCGCAGTTAATGCCATATTGCTTGGCGGGGAAGCGCTAAAAAAAGACCAAATCATCCTTGAACGCCTCGAGTATGACTTAGCCGGGCTCCGTCAGATCGCGGCCGAACGCGAGTCGCCGGCCTGGATTCAAGCGCACTCGACCTTAAACGGCATGGTTGCCGTCTCAACTATCCGCTATATCCGGAGCGATCAATCCGTGGCTCTAGCCAGATAATGCGGTTCACCCCGTTACAACCAGAAGCCCCATGCCTTCAGACTGGGGAGGAAGGCGAAATCCTGAAGCCTGGTAAGATGTCCCGCTGGTTGTAACGGGGTTCACCGCGTTACTCCGAGAGGAATGTAGCTCGTAGAAATTTAAACAGGTAAAACGCTTATTTGGATATTTAATGGATAAACCTTAGATGCGGGAGTAACGTGGTTCACCTCCGGCTGCACCAATCTTTTCACTGGCGGCTCGTCATACTAATTTCCTTTTTTTTGACATTACTCGCGGCGGTCATCCTCCGCGTTTTTTCGTTGGCCATAGTTGAACACCGGCGCTTTGTCGTGGCCGCGGAGAAACAGCAGCAGATCTTTGAAGTGTTGCCGTCGCGCCGCGGCAAAATTTTCGCTCAAGACAAATCTGGAGTCCTTCTGCCTCTGGCTATTCAGAAAAGCTTTTTTACGCTGGTGGCCGTCCCCAAGGACATCTCCGATCATGCCCTGGCCGCCTCAAACCTTGGAGAACTTTTATCCGTCCAAACCGACGACATCTATGCCAAACTGGCTAAAGCCGATGATCCTTACGAGGTCATCGCCCGGAAGATTGATGACGAGACGGCGGCGGGTATTCGGGCTTTGAATACCCAGGGGTTGATGCTGGTCGAGGAATCGCGGCGCGTCTATCCTCAAAATCGCCTTGCCGCATCGGTCATCGGCTTCGTGAGTTATGATGACGGTGAAGAGCGTGGAGAATACGGCATCGAGCGGGCTTACCAAAAAGAATTGGAGGGCGATCGCGGCTTTTTTGAGGGCGAAAAGGACGCAGCCGGATTCTGGGTCAGTGTCGGCCGTCGCATTATAAATCCGCCGGTGAACGGTGCCGATGTCATCCTCACCATTGATGCCAATATTCAGTTCAAAGTCGAGGAGGAGCTTATCTCCCTTCGCGAGAAGTGGCAGGCCGAATCGGCTCTGGCCATTGCCATCGAGCCTTCGAGCGGCCGCATCTTGGCTCTGGCCTCCTCCCCGGCGTTTGATCCCAATGACTATTCCAGCGAGAAGGATTTTTCGGTCTTCCGCGCTCCGGCCATAAATTCGCAGTTTGAACTCGGCTCGGTCTTTAAACCCATCACCATGGCCGCGGGTATCAATGAAGGAGTAATCAGCGCCACCACCACCTATCAGGACCCGGGCAGGCGCAAATACGGCGGCTTTACGGTATCAAACTTCGACGGGCGATCTTATGGGCTTCAAACCATGACCCAGGTTCTTGAACGGTCGCTCAACACCGGCGCCATCTTCGCGGCTGAGCGCGTGGGCAAAGAGAGGTTTTG
Organism: uncultured Candidatus Saccharibacteria bacterium; assembly: GCA_964363965.1. Taxonomy (GTDB): domain Bacteria; phylum Patescibacteriota; class Minisyncoccia; order Sungbacterales; family SURF-37; genus CAYIKH01. Next base: position 4,109 of record CAYIKH010000027.1, on the reverse strand, counting down.
GCAATACCTCCAGCGCTTCGGTTTTGGACAAAAAGCAGAAATTGACTTTCCGGGCGAAGTCGTCGGCGACATTTCCAACCTCAATGCCGGGCGCGACGTTGATTACGCCACCGCCTCCTTCGGCCAGGGGATTGCCATAACACCCCTCCAGATGGCCATGGCCATGGGCGCCATTGCCAATCGCGGCATCTTGATGACACCCTACATGGTGGAAAGAATTCGCGATGAGGCTGGCGTTGAAGAATTGCATCGGCCCACCGAGCGCGGGGAAGTCATCAGCATCTCGAGCGCCGAAACTATCACCAAGATGCTGGTCTCGGCGGTCCGCAACGGTTTTGAAAATCGCGCCGGGGTCAATGGTTATTTTGTCGCCGGCAAGACCGGAACAGCCCAGATTCCGAAAAAAGACGGCCGCGGTTATTCGGATGAGGTAATTCACACCTTTGTCGGTTATGCCCCGGCGTTCAATCCTAAATTTTTGATCTTATTACAGCTTAATCGGCCCAAGGGCAACCGTTTCGCCGCCAATACCTTGACTCCGGCCTTTCACAATTTGGCGGAGTTTATGCTGAATTACTATGAGATACCGTCCGACGAAAGATGAAGTTTCAGGCACCAAGCATCAGATTCCAAACAATACCCAATGAACAAAATCCAAAATTCAAAGCGTGTTTTGAATTTCAAATTTGGAATTTTGAATTTGTTTGTGATTTGGGATTTGGAATCTGGGAATTATGAAGTATATTTTTCAGAAAATTTTAGCTATTCTCGCTAAAGCCACTCTTTGGCGCTACCGGCCGATGATTGTTGCTATCACGGGGTCGGTCGGCAAAACCTCCACCAAAGAGGCAATTTTCACTGTGCTTAGGACCCGTTACCGCGTGCGGCGGAGCGAAAAAAACTATAACACCGAAATCGGCGTGCCGCTTACCATCCTCGGCATTCCTCACTGCGGCCGTAACATTTTCAAATGGCTATTCGTGATAATGCGTTCGGTAATGCGTGTCATAATTCGTGCGCACGAATATCCACAGGTACTCGTGCTGGAGATGGCCGCCGACCGACCCGGCGACATCGCTTATTTAACCAAGCTCGCTCCGCCGTTCATCGGCGTCATCACCGCCATTGGCGAAATTCCGGTGCATGTAGAGTTTTTCGCCGGGCCGCGGGCCGTGGCCGAGGAAAAAACCAAACTCATCCAAACTTTACCCGCGGATGGTTTCGCCGTTTTGAATTATGACGACGCAATTTTGGCGGCGATGCAATCGCGCACCAGTGCGAAAGTAATTTTCTGCGGTTTCAGAGACGGGGCGCATGTGCGAATCCGCAACTATGAGCTCCATGTCTCGAGGGCGGAAGATGTGCCGGGCATAAGTTTTAAACTCGAATATGCCGGCAATAGTGCGGGAGTGAAACTGTCCAACACCTTTGGGAAGCAGCAGGCTTCTGCCGCCTCCGCCGCCGCGGCAGTCGGGTTGGCGCTTAAGATGAGTATGAGCGAAATCGCCTCGGCCCTTTTGAGTTATCAGTCGCCGCCCGGACGTTTAAAACTGCTTCGTGGCAACAAGCAGACGTCCATCCTTGATGACACCTATAACGCTTCGCCAGCCTCCACTTTGGCGGCACTTGAGGTGCTCGAGCAATTTCCGGCTTCGCGGCGAATTGCCGTGCTGGGGGATATGCTGGAACTCGGCAGCTGGACTGAAGAGGCGCATCGGATGATTGGCCGGCGGGTGGCTCAGGCGGCGGATTTATTTTTGGCCGTGGGCGAACGCATGAAGTTTGCGCTTGATGAAGTTAGCCGTGCCGGAATGAAAGAACGTCGCCAACCTCCAGAGTCACGGGTGTTTTGGTTGGCCACGGCCAGAGAAGCAGGGCAGAAACTGGAGGCTTTACTAAAAGCAGGAGATGTGGTACTTGTCAAGGGGTCACAGGGTCTGCGCATGGAGCGGGTGGTGGAAGAGGTCCTGGCCGAGCCGGAAAAGGCCGGTCTACTACTGGTGCGGCAGGACAAATGGTGGCTGAATAGGTCATGAAATTGCTGTTTAGTTTCAAATCTGTTGATAACTTTTCGCATAGTTCCGGCAGGGTGATAAAATATAGATAGGCAGACTTTAAAGGAGGTGGGGAGTGATGCGCCATTGGTTATCCATTCCCGCCTGGTGCTCATGCGGAGGGCGATTCTTGTGGGCGCCTTGTCCAATCTGGGGGTGGATGGCTAGTTGCAGCCGTTGCGGCGTTTCTGCCGACGGACTTTTGCAGCGGCCCGCTCCACCACCTGAAGAGCTGGTCCTAGTGGAGGAGGCGCAACCTCTTCCAGTGGCGGCCTAAAAAGGCCGAAATAGCAAAGCTTGGTGTCTTTTACGACTCCCATCCCAGCCCCGAAACCCTCCCGGGGCTTCTTTTTTTTGCTCTGCTTTGATATAGTCCCTTTGTTGGCTCTATCGTCCCGCACGAAAATCGCTTCGCGATTTCATGCGGGATAAATTTGGTGACCGAGTGTGGTTCCCTGCCCCACAACATCTCTGCCCCGATCGTCTAGTGGCCTAGGACACGGCGTTCTCAACGCCGGAACCGGGGTTCAATTCCCCGTCGGGGCGAGCGAAGCGAGACACGAAGCATCTCAACTGCTTGAGATGCGTCGGGAGAATTGAAAGCCGGAGCATGTGCCCGTAGGGCATGCGAGGCGGGGTCGCGACCCCGCGCTAAGCGCGAGAGTTGTGGCCAATTCCCCGTGTGTGTGGGTAGCCGTACATAAGCGGAACGCACCTCAATTTTGAGGTGCGTTTTTGTATATGAAAAAACTTCAACGCCATTCAATTTCGAAATTCTATTTAACCTCGTTCCATGTTGTAATGCTCCAGCCGCCGGTCGGGCCAGCCGTGAAGTTGGCGTTGGCGAGACCGAGTTCATAGGTCAGTTGCGCAGAGTTTTTCATGTGAATGGCATAGGCAGTTACCTCCTTCAAAGAAGTGTTGTTTTCAATGAGGATCTTGCCGTGGTGGGCGTAATAGATTGAGGCATCGGTGAAGTTTTTGGGTGTAATAGCAATTTCGTTTCCGCCGATTTCGGCCGAATTATTCTGGGAAATAAGCATGAGATAACTTCCGGAGGTCCCCGAGCCCAGAACTTGGGCCGAGTTTTGGACCGTAATTTTGCTTGATGTGGTGCGGTTGGATGGATTATCGGCAATCAAAACCTCGCTCGTCGCGCCGTAGGCCGGATCAAGTTCTAACCTTGTCGAATTCTGAATGTTTACATTTCCGGCAACCCAGATAGGCCCGCGCGCGATAACGATAGCATCGTTTTGGACTGTGAAATCGCAATTGATTTTCCGAGGGCCTAGAGTCGTTATCCCGTCGGATAGCACATAGGGGCAGGGACTGGTATGAATGCCGCCCGCTTCTGCTGCCGCTTCCCAGTCGCTGATCTGTTGGTCAGTGAGCGGGAAGGGGATCACAGGAAGGTCATTCGGCGGCGGACAGGACTGCACCGCCGGCGGCAGGCCGATGGAGTTCCCGCTCTGGCTGGTGCAGTAGAAAAGCATGCCGCTTATGTCGGATCCGCTCACGCTGTCGGCATAGGCGTTAGTCGATATAGTGCTATCGGTTATCGAAGTTGTAGATGTGGCACTCCCGGCGATAGCGCTTTCGGTGATGGCGTGGGCTCGTGCCTGTCCGCCAATATTGTAAATATCGTCGATGATCGAACCTGCGGCCGCAAAGGCATCCCCGGTGATCTCCGGTGTGTTGTTGCCGGTAATATTGCCGGCACTATAAACACTGCCAATCAGCCGCGAGCTATTTTCCATAAAAAGACCTCCCGCCCCGGCCTGCAGACCGTAAGGAAAGGCAATTCCTACGCCGGACTGCACAATAATCCGAAGGCGGCGTATTGCGGAGGCTATATCGCCGCTTGATTCGACAGTCCGGTCTTTTCCGCTGGATGTGACGCTCACTACCGCCGTCCTCCCATCAAGTGAAACAGCCTCATTAAGATCATATTGTTTGCCGCTGCGGATGCGCCATAATATGTCTTCCATCCCGGCTTCGGAGAGAAAATAGCTCTGTTTGGAACGGAGATCACGGCGGCTGGAGTTGGTCTCGCGG
>CAYIKH010000026.1:0-7559 GCA_964363965.1 uncultured Candidatus Saccharibacteria bacterium | reverse complement strand
TAGTCCAGAGACGTTCGACCATGCATCATTCGAAAATCCCTGCATTACGAATTAGACGAACAAAATAACTTCCTCCCAGCCCTTTCTAAAACTCGGATTTTCTCGGCGACCCATTTCACCAATTCTCATCGCAAAAAACCCGCCACTTGAGATCCAGAAAGGGCTGGGCCGACCTGGAAGTTTGATAAGTTGCTACATATATTTTATGGCAATAGGCGGCACCAATCAAAGCACTTATTCACAATACTGCAATTACCATCAAGAGCGCCCTGCCATTGCTGCGCTGGTTTGAAGGATCTAAGGACAGGGGTATTTATGGAGGCCTTCCAAACATTTCCAAAATAATATATCATTCACCCCGCCATGCTCACGATAAACGACCTCAAAAATAAAATGATCATCCTGATTGATGGCGCGCCCTACCAGGTGCTCGAGGTGAAGCATCTCCACATGGGACGCGGCGGCTCCTCGATCCAAACCAGGATTAAAAACCTTCTTACCGACCAGGTGTTTTCGCGGAACTTCAAACCGGCGGACACCTTCAGAGAAGCAAACGTGGAGAAACGCGAGCTTGCCTACCTCTACGCCCACCGCGGCGAATACTTTTTTGCCCCGAAAGACAAACCCGCCAATCGCCTGAACGTCCGGGCAGACCAAATTGGAGAGATTAAATTGTGGCTCAAAGCCGGAACGATTGTCAGCGCATTCTTCTTAAATGACAAGTTGGTCGGCATCAACACTCCGATCAAGGTGGATCTGGAAGTCGCCGAGGCTCCGCCCGGAGTGAAGGGCGATACGGTTAGCGGCGCGACCAAGACCGTCACTCTCGAGACCGGAGCGAAAATTCAGACCCCGCTTTTCGTGGATACGGGAGACATTGTTCGAATCAATACCGAAACCGGCGAATACGTCGAGCGGGTTAGGAAGGCAAGCGCATAGTGGATAGCGGCCGCTATTCCCTATCCGCTATTCATTACTCAAACCTGATACTCTCGCCCGGCTTGAGCACTTGGCCGGCTGGAGTGTTGGGTCCGGACTCGGGAGGGCCGCCCGGGCTAGAGCGCGAAGTAAGCGATTCCTCCAAGGCTTTACGCAGCTCCGCAAGGTGAATGGGAGTCTTGGGTTTGGATGGTGGGTATTGCCGAGAAGAGCTGGATTTTTCGTTAACTGATGATTTCAGAGAGGAGAGGTGGATCGGCGAGGGCTGGCGGCCGGAGGAGCGGGAAGGTACGGATGGGGCCGGATTCCCAGGCGATGTGGCGGGCACACCATGATCTGGTGCCACTCCTTTGGCCGGGCCGCTTGATTTAGCCCGGAATTTGATGAGCTCCATATGTTCTTCGCAGTAGACCGGCCTCTTGCCGTCCGGCTGAAAGGGTACAAGCACGGCCTTGCCGCAGGACGCGCAATTCGTCGTGAACATCGGCCGATCCCGGCGAGCCTCGCTCGACGAGGCTCGCCCACGCAAAGCCTGGACGGCATATGGCTCAGCGCCAATAGGCAGAGTGAAGAGGCGAATCTTTTCTTCAACCGTGGCCCGCGGCGTTCCGTAGCGCTCCCGCGAGACCCGGATGATGGTCTCGCGGAACGACTCGGCCGGCCTGGGGAACGGCGCGAGCGTCTCGGCCGAGAAAGGCCGCGAGGTCAGGCCGTCAATCATTAGTTTGATGTAAATATTCTTAAAGCCGAGATTGACCAGATCCTGGGTCATGAACTCGGGCATAAATTCCTTTTCCAGAAGATCGGCGTCTTCGGCGCCGACGCGAAAAAGAATCATGGTGCCGACATTGCCAAAGACGGCATGCTGCACCATCTCCTCCATCTGGGCGATATATTGATGCCCGACAATAAGATTCAGGCGATACTTGCGGGCTTCAGAAAGAATATTGGCAAACGATTCGGTGGCGAAGTTCTGGAACTCATCCACATAAAGATAAAAATCTTTGCGTTCCGGCTCCGGAATATCCACGCGGCTCATGGCCGCAAGGTAAAGCTTAGTCACCAGCATTGCGCCCAAGAGGCGCGAATTTTCCTCGCCGATCTTCCCCTTAGCCAGGTTGATGATTAAAATTTTCTGATTGTCCATGACCTCGCGCATATCCACGGCCGAGGTGACTTGTCCAATGATATTGCGGATCAATGGGTTGGAGGAGAATTGCCCGACTTTATTTTGAATGGCGGCCACGGCCTCGCGCATGAATTGCTCCGGGTATTTGGCAAATTCATTTTCCCAGAAGCCTTTGATCACCGGATCAGTGATTTGTTCAACTATGCGCTTTCTAAACTCCTTTTCGCCGAACATGCGATTGACTCCGAGAAGCGTGGATCCTGGAATTTCGAGGAGCCCGAGAATGGCGTTGGCCAGAAGATATTCCATCCGCGGCGACCAGACATCCGGCCAAATTTTCTTAAACACCCCCAAAAGGCCGGAAGATACGAGGTGGCGCTGATCTTCGCCCACCTTCTCCATAATATTGAAAGCCACCGGATAGCCGGTATCAGCCGGGTTAAAGTAGATGACGTCGTTTACGCGGTGGCTGGGAATAAAATCCAGCATCTTATCGGCATACTCGCCATGAGGATCCACTACGGCCACGCCGCGGCCAGCCAGGATGTCTTGGATGGTCATATTCTCAAGAAGCGTGGTTTTACCCATCCCGGTCTTGCCGATGATATAGACGTGCTTCCTCCTGTCCTCACGCTTGATGCCAAATCGCTTCCGCTCGCCGCGGAAGTTGGTCTCGGCGAAAAAGGTGATGTCGTTTGCGCTCGAGCCGTCGGCCATAATTGACAGATCAGACTTTCTAAATTATACTAGTTTTAACGGTTAGAAGCGACTTCCAACCGAGCTCTCTTTAAGAAAGGAGGAGTCGATGGGTGGTTATACTGACCTCGGCGGCCCGGTCCTCGAACCGGCATCACGTCATCAGCAGAGGGACCTTGTGCTCTTCACCATCCTCGGCTTAATCGCGGTCGGAATCGTCCTATGGAACCTCGGGATCCTGGCCACGGTCGCCGGGCTCATCGGCATCGGGTTCATCGCCACGGCGCTCTACTTCGAGCGGATGCCGCGCGCCCTGCGGTTCGTGCTCGTCTCCGCCGGCATCCTAATCCTCGCTGTCGGGAACTAGTTCGACTTCGAGGGATGACGCAAGCTCCGCTAAGGCGGGGCACCGACGAAACCACCAGACTGGGAGGGCTTAAGATGCTCGAAACGATACTCCGAATCATCCCCCTTGTCGTTCTCGCCGGCGGGCTCGTGGTGATCATGGTCACACCCCTCCTCCGGCCCTGGAACGGCAACTAGTGAAACTTCACCACCGCCTGACCCCCATCGCAAGAGCGATTGGGGGTTTTCTTTATCAATATGTCATCCTGAGGCGTAAGCCGAAGGATCTCCATTAATCAGGTCTCGAAATTCGGGATTCATACTTTTTATCAGCACAACCTTCTTCCTCCGCACCCATCCCTTAATTTTCTTCTCTGCCGCAATCGCCTCTTCGGGCCTGGGGAACACTTCGTAGTATACGAGTTTATTTACATTGTATTTTGCGGTAAAGCCGGGGATCAATTTATCACGATGTTCGAGCATCCGTTTCTCTAAATTATTCGTCACTCCGGTATATAAGACGGTGTCCATCTTATTCGTTGCAATGTAGACGTAGTAACGTCGCACCATGAGATCCTTCGTCGCTACACTCCTCAGGCCTGCACTGAGCGGAGCGAATGTGATGACCGGTGCGGTGCTACCCCACCGGCAACGTGGCCGGCGGCTCGGCTCTCCGGGCTTCAATCCGCGGCAACATCGGCGCCCTGGCCACCATACCCGGATAATGATATATCGTGGCCAGCTCCTCGATGTTAAGCACTACAAACTTCGACCTTAAGCTCCAGGTATCGGTGAAGGGCTTGCGGCTGCGGTAATACTGGTAGTAAAGAGACTTTTTATGCTGCTTCTTCCGGCGGGTTAGAAAACTCGGCAGCCACCACGGGACGCGGGTGGCCATGGAGGCACTGTTTAATTTGAAAGCATTCAGGGTCTGGGTGTTATAGGTCTTCAACGCCCCGATGAACGAAGACATATGCGAGAGTGAAAAGACGTCGCGCCGGGCGATATAACAGAAGCGCACAATCGTCTCAAACCCGGGCTTTAAGATATCGCGCTCGATGGCCGCCACGACCTCGCGCATGCCCGGAGATAAATGCAGCATCATCGAGGTTCCGAGTGGCTCTTCTCTTGGCGCTCCAACAGCGGGCGCGGTTGGACCAAGACCTAAACCCGGCCGCAGCGCTTCGCCCCAGCCTTGGGTTAGTGGCGCTAATGGTTCAAGAGCCGAGGCCACTTTTCCTTTTGGGGCCGGAATCTTCTTGCCGATGAGCTTGGCCACCAGGGCCTCGCCGTCTTTTTTCCACTTGTCCGGGCCGCCGGTTTGCGTCGGACGCATCAGAAGGTGATAGCCCATGTGTTCTCCCGGCTTGAGCTTGCCGAAAAGCTCAACCATGGAAGAAAAAGGATCAACCTTGGCAAACTCCTCCTGATTGGCGGTCAAGCTCACGAACTCGCGATAGGTCTTGATGGGATAGGCGTCCTCTTTATCAAACTTGAACTCAATCCCGAACATGTCCCACTCCTCGTTGGGCACGCGATCCGGAAGCTTATTCACGTAATCTTCAACCTCCACCACTTCGCTCTCGGGATACTGGGCATAGATCTGGGCCTCCACCATGTTGCGGAAAAACACCGGCGCCCGAATGTAAAACTTCGTCTCCCCGCCCGTGCTCATCAGTTCAAAAATTATATAGTCATGCTGCAGACCCAGCCACCACGTCTCCCAGGGGTCAAACTCCCAATACATGGTCTGGAGTCCGGCAAAGACCTGTTCCATGGCCTCGGGAGTCTTGGCAATGGTGCGCGGAATGCGCACCTCCAAAAGAACCCACTCCAAACTCCTGAAATAGCGGATGCGAAGATAGATCTTCCAAAGCTGCCTGCCGGCCATAAAAAGAAGCGGCGGGACCCACAGCCACCAGGTATTGGCGACGGCCGCCCAGGCCACGGCGAGCTGCCGGAAGAGGTCGTCGAGAGGAGACATAACCACAGTATAAAACAAAAAATCCTAAGCACGAAGCACGAAATTCGAAACAAATCCCAATTTACAAAATCCAAAACTCAAAACACGTTTGGAATTTTGGCTATTTAGACTTAGGATTGGTTTCGGATTTCGAATTTCGAATTTAGGATTTTCAGACCAGGGTGTATCCCTCCGGCGTCTTCCTGAACAGGCGCTTATTTTGAAGATTCAAGAGAATGGTGTTGGCTTTGACAAATCTCTTTTCCAGCACCCGCTTGACGATCTCATCCCTGTAGAGCGGCCGGCGGGATGATTTTATGGCGGCGGATATGACATCAGCTACCGTGCCCGGCTCATAACCCCACTCGCGAAGCGCATAAAGACCCCGCCCGACCAAGACAAATCTGGGATCCTTGATGAGTTCGTTATGCACGGTCTGGGGATGGGCTTTTTTGGAGGACCAGCCGGCTTTGGCAATGGCGCCGGCAACATCCCGGAAATGCGTGGGCTTGGCGGTCTTGGCCAAAACGGCGTAGGCCTTGTCGCGGATGCCCCGCGGCCGAATCGTCGGCCAGGAAACCAGCCCGAATTCTCCGTAGGGATTCTGCTTGATGATTTTGGAAATACTCAAATATGATTCCAAAGCCTCGGGATTGGGCACGGAGCCCAGCACCTCGCGGGCCTGCTTTTTCAAAATCTGGAAGAGTTCAGCGGCCGGAACCGGCTTGCCGATCTTGCCAAGCTCCTCGGCGGTCTTCGCCAAGATGGTTTCGGCAGCTTTAGACGCCTCCGCCTTGGTGAACCAGCGTTCGTGCCACATCTCATCCTCGGCCTTCAGCTCAAACGGCTTGCCAACGGTCAGCAGGAAATGGACATTGCTGTGAAAACGCGGCTCGGCTACTGTAGCCAGAAGTTTCCCCGACTCAAACACATGCCCATGCTGCCCAAAATGTCCTTCCAGGGCCGAGAAGACCGGCAATAGGGTCTCTTGTATTTCCGGCTTACCCAGATGCCTAAGGGCATCGGCTTCAATTTGGCGTACCCGCTCGCGAGTGACGCCAAAAGAACGGCCAATGGATTCAAGCGTCTCGGCCTCTTTACCCCTAAGGCCGAATCTCCTCTCCAAAACCTCGCGCAATCGCGAGTTGGGTAAAAGCTTAAGAGCCCTTTGGGTCGCTTCGCGCGGATGGGCTGGCAGGGTGAGTTTTTTCATACTGAAAATGCAAAACGCAAAGCGTAAAGCGTAAAGCTACGAAAGCTGCCAGAGACGGCAGAATTTATTTTGAGTTTTGCCCTGCCCGTCCGGCAGGCGGGGCTTTGCGCTCTGTGCTCCATAAATTCCAGGTTACAAGAAGGGGGCTGGCAATGAAAATGGAAGAATAGGTGCCGAAGATTATTCCAATTATAAGGGTCAGGGCAAAGATTGCGGTGCTTGCGCCGCCGAAGGCGAGGACCGCGCCGATGGCCAGCACCACGGTAAGAGAAGTGTTTATCGAGCGGGTAAATGTTGCGTTGACGCTCTGATTTACTAAAACCGCAAAGTCGCTCCGGCCGGCGGCGTTTTTAAGGTTCTCGCGGATGCGGTCGAACACCACAATGGTATCATGCACCGAAAAGCCCAATATTGTCAAGATGGCGGTGACAAAAAGCGTATCCACCTCAAAGCCAAAAAAGCGGCCGGCCACCGCGAAAAATCCGGCGGGAATCAAAACGTCGTGAACCAGAGCCACCACGGTCGTGACTCCGTATTTCCACGACGGGATGGATTCGGAGACCTTGCGGAAGGCCAAAGCAATGTAGGAGACGATAAGAAAAATCACGAGCACAATGGCCATCAGGGATTTGCGGCGGAGTTCCAGGCTGATGGACGGCCCAATGGTATCAAATCTTTTCTCGGCCACGCCTCCTCCCAGCGCCGACAAAATCGCCTGGTGCGTCGGCTCGTCTATGTGCCGAATTCGGACGAGAATCCCGCGCTCGCCCGTAGGCTGGAGCCTGACCTCGCCGAGATTAAAAGTTTCAAAGGTCTTGGCCAGTTCCTCCACCTCCGGCCGCGTGTCTTGAAATTCAATCTCCAGGATTGAACCGCCGGTAAAATCAATGCCGAGCCTCAGGCCGAAAATAGACAAGGCGGCGAGGCTCATGACCGCCAGCGTCCCAGAAATGGTGTAGAAGATTTTGCGATGGGCAACTATATCCATTGATAAATTTTCAATTTCCAATTTTCAATTTCCAAACCGGCGATTTGAAAATTGATTCATTGAAAATTTATTGAAAACTGAGAATTGAGCATTGGAAATTCATCTGGTGATTCCGCTCAAAAATAGCCATTTATACCTTTCTAACGCCGGACTAACCACTGACAAAAGAAAAGTCCTTGATATGGTGATGGCCGAAAACATGCTGATCAACACTCCGATACCCAGGGTCAGAGCAAACCCCTTGACCACGCTTGTGCCCAGCCAATAAAGAATTGCCGCGGTGATC
>CAYIKH010000025.1:0-7807 GCA_964363965.1 uncultured Candidatus Saccharibacteria bacterium | reverse complement strand
CCAGGATCTCTTCAATCTGGATGCAGATGGACGATTTAAGGCATAATGCGCCGGCCTCACCCTGGGGGATGGACGCGATCTCATAGAGGGCCGGCGTGTAGAGATGCTGGGCGTTTTTTGAAACCAGGATTAGCTGGTAGCCTCCTCTTCGCCTCATGCGGCGGTAGAGTTTTATAATGGCCGTGACTCCTCCAAAACCCGCGCCGAGGACTACAATGTTTTTACGATGTGCTTCGATCGTTTCCACAATGACAGTTTATCCTAAATTCGCTAAGCTGATAAGTGATGCTCCGCTATCTCTCGCAATCTCCCCTTCGCCTCAAGCGGGTCCTGGTCAGGGTTGATTTCAACGTGCCTATTGCTCACGGAAGGGTGAGCGATGATTTCCGGATCCGGGCCACTCTGCCCACCATCCGTCACCTCCTCCGGCAGAGAAACTCGGTCATCCTCCTCGCCCATGCGAGCGACAAGCGGCAATCCTTGAGGCTGCTCGCCGGCCATCTCTCGCGCCTCCTCGGCGAGCGCGTAACTTTTCGGCGTGATCCCTTTAGCGAGTACGCGCCGAGGGAATCCTCCCGCGTCGTCCTTATGGAAAACCTCCGCTTCTGGCCGGGCGAAGAAACTCAAGATAAGAAATTTGCGAAAATACTTGCGGATCTTGGTGACGCTTATGTTAATGACGCCTTCGGGGCGGCTCACCGCCGCGGTGCCTCTTTAACGGTGCTGCCGCGCCTCCTACCCTCATACCTCGGCCTTCTGTTTGAGCGTGAACTGGCCGAGCTTGGCCGCATCATCCGTCAGCCCAAGCGGCCGCTCGTGGCCATATTCGGCGGGGCCAAAATCGAGACCAAGATTCCCATCCTCCGGCGGTTTATGCGCCTCGCCGATCGCGTTTTGGTGGGCGGAGCGATTGCCAATGCGCTGCTCGCCGTCCGCGCTTTCCCGATCGGGCGATCGCATCCTCCCTTTCCGCGATCGGTATCACGCCTCATCCGGCAACTCGTCCAATCTCCAAAACTCATCTTGCCGGTTGATGGCGTATTGGCTCAAAGCCGCTTCTCTCGCCGCGGACGGATCGTCTCCTTTGATCGCCTATCGCCACAGTCCGTCATCCTGGATGCTGGGCCGCGCACGCTCAATCGTTTCCGCCGCGAGATCGCCTCCAGCCGCATGGTCGTTTGGAATGGACCCCTCGGTATCACCGAGGTGAGAGCCTTTAGCCGGGGAACTGAGGCTCTGGCTCGAGCCTTGGCCCGCAGTCGTGCCGAGGTCGTTATTGGCGGAGGCGATCTTGCCGCCGTCGTCGATCGTATGGGTCTTTTAGGGAGTTTCCGCCATGTATCCACCGGCGGAGGAGCTATGCTTACCTACCTCGCCGGCGGGAAGCTGCCGGCCCTGGAAGCGTTGAAGAAATCACACCGCGATTAATTTCTTTAGTTTCTATAAGTTTCAATGAATTTCCGGAAATTTGTAGAAACTCATAGAAATTTATAGAAACTTTTTGTATGAAGCGAGTTCCAGAAAGATTAATCATTTATACGGATGGCGGCTCGCGGGGCAATCCGGGGCCGGCGGCTTTGGGTGTGGTGTTTATGGACGAGGCGGGAAGGGTACTTAAGCGCTATGCGAAGCTTCTGGGCCGCAAGACCAATAATGAGGCCGAGTATGAGGCTGTGCTCTTTGCCCTCCAGAAGGCCCGGGCGCTTTACGGTAAAGAGAAGATCCGAGCGATGAATATTGAGGTGCGGATGGATTCGGAGCTCGTGGCCCGCCAGCTTACCGCGGAATACAAAGTTGAAGAGGAACATCTTTGGCCTCTTTTCATGAAGATTTGGAATACGCGGCTCGACTTCGGGCGCCTTACTTTTCGCCATGTGCCGCGAGAAGAAAACCGCGAAGCCGACCGCCTGGTCAACGAAGCGCTCAACCAGGAGCAGGGGAGACTACTCTAGTCCTTGACAGAACCGCCGTATCTGCTATCATGGATTTGCGCTCTCCGGGTGATCACTCCGGCCACTGGTCGGGGAGGAAAGTCCGGACACCCCTCCGACTTAGGTCGGAGGAAGGAGGTAGTGGCTAACAGCCACCATACCGAGCACTTAATTCGCACCAGGAGTATTACCGATACGAAATCAATTTTGCGACCAGCGATTGTATGATCAGTTTCTCATGTTGCGAATTAAGTGCTCGGGAACGGGACAGTGCCACAGAGACAATACCACCGATCGTCACTGCGGGGACTCTAAAGGTTCCTGACGTGGAGGAGGTAAAGGGTGAAAAGAGTGGGCCCGCCTTCGCGCGGGATACCCCGCTTCGGCGGGTAAAGTAAGAGCCCACAGCGCCATCTGGTAACAGGTGGCGTGAGGAAAACACCTACCCGGTGCAAGGGGAGTCCGATCGATATCGGACAGACCCGCTCGAGCCCGTCGGGTAACCACGGGTCCAGACAGATGATCACCGCCCCGGTCCTACCGGAGGCACAGAATCCGGCTTACAAGGGGAGCACATAACAATAAACCCCGGTCAAAGACCGGGGTTTATTGTTGCCTATGCGGGATACCAGAATCGAACTGGCGTCTTCTGCTTGGGAAGCAGACGTTCTGCCACTAAACTAATCCCGCTAAAGCCCGTTGCCAGCTATTTTAATTTCTCCTCAAGAAGCTTTCGTACCATTGCGGGATTGGCGCCGTGCGCCTCCTTCATAACCTGACCGACCATGAACTGCAAGGCCGTTGTCTTGCCGGAGCGGTAATCTTCGGCGGCCTTGGGATGGGCAGCGATGATTTTTCCCACTGCTTCTGCCAAAAAGTCGGCTTGGGAAATCTGCCATAGTTTTTTTCCATCAATGATTATTGAGGGGTCGGCACCGCTTGTGAACATATCGGCTAATACGATTTTAGCCGAACGAGATGAGATTTTGTCCTCCACCAAGTAGGTGATTAGCTCGGCAAAATTTTCAGGATTAACCGCGGATTCCTGGATTGGTGTCCCATTTTCAGCGAGGAGCCTTGCCATATCAGTGGTAAGATAGTTGGCGGCGAGGCGCAGGGGCTTAGGATCGTTGGCATCTTGGCCGCGCGATTTCAGCCATTCGCGGAGCTCCGATACGGTGGCTTCAAAAAAATGAGCGATATGCTTGTCGACTACGATGGTGCTGGCTAGTTTAGCGTCAATGCCAAATTCTTCACGGAAGCGGCGTAATTTTTCCTGCGGCAGTTCGGGGAGGCTTGACCGAAGATCTTCAACCCATCCCGGTTTAATTTCAAGAGGAGGGAGGTCGGGTTCGGGAAAATAGCGGTAGTCCTGGGATTCTTCCTTGAGACGCTGGGAGACGGTGAAGCCTTTGGTTTCATCCCAGCCGCGGGTTTCCTGGATCACTTTTTCTCCGCGGCTCAGCTGTTCGGCCTGCCGTTTTATTTCATAATTCGCCGCCTCCGCGGCGAATTTAAATGAGTTGATATTCTTAAGCTCTACCTTTATCCCCATCGCCCGAGAGCTTGTGGGGGAGAGCGATATATTCACCTCCACCCGCATTTGTCCCTTTTCCATGTCAGCGTCTGAAGCATCGAGATAGCGGAGGATCTTTTGAAGTTCTTCGCCAAATTGTCTCACTTCCTCGCCGGAGTGGAGGTCGGGCTCGGTAACCAGCTCCATCAGTGGAATGCCGGCGCGGTTGAAATCAATCAGCGTGGTTTTGGTTTTGGGATCATGAATCAACCGCCCAGTATCCTCCTCGAGGTGAATCCGTTGGATCCTAACCCTGCGGGTCTGAGATTTGGAATCTGGGCTTTGGGATTTATTTGCGATTTGCGATTTGCGATTTGTGATTTCGGGCTCGCTTGATAGGAGAGCGGCTGGAATATCGAGGTAGCCCCCCTTCACTAGTGGATGTTGGTATTGCGATATCTGGTATCCTTTGGGCAGATCCGGGTAGAAATAGTTCTTGCGGTCAAACTGTGCAAACTCGGCGATCTTGCCGTTGAGAGCAAGGCCGGCACCGATTACTTTCTCCACCGCTTGGCGATTGATTGCCGGCAGTGTTCCGGGATGGCCCATGCATATCGGACAAATGTTCGCATTGGGGCGAGTTTCATCTGGATCATTCAAAGAATCGCAAAACATCTTGGAGTGCGTCTTTAATTCGGCATGAATCTCCAAACCTATCACTGGCTCGTAGGTCATGGTCTTAGGCAAGTTCCTCATCGCCGTCGGCCGAAACCGGCTCGTCTTCCTCAACCCTTACGGGAATTCTAAAAATTGGCGCTGAGGCAGCTCTGGCTTGGCGTGATTGCTGGAGCTCCATGAGTATGGCCTCGATGTCTTCGTAGCGGTAGAGGCGGTAGTTGTTGACAGGATGGCGATAGGCAGCAAGAACACCCTTCTTATCCCAGTTCCGCAAGGTTAAAGGCGTTACCCCTAGCAATGTTGCAGCCTGTTTAATAGTGAGGTATTTAGAATTCATTTCGCTGGGTTATCAATGTTTATATTGGTGATGCAATTGCCATTGCCGGCGAGATGACAATACATTTAGTACCTTTCAAGACTATGCTCACAAAGTTGGAATTCACATCTCATCTGGACTCCGCCGAGGCCGTGATTAGTGGCATACTACACATTCCTACCGTACGATGCTTTACTACGCTTAGCTCTAAAAGTTCTCATTTTTAGAGGCCTTAAATAGTATACGTTCGTATACGAATATATTTTCACGGTCAGGAAAATTTAATTGCACTTTGGTCATTGCACCTGCGCGTAAGCAACCTGCGGCACCTGATGGCGTTAGTAATGGCGCGAGGTATGGCACTCGTATACCTTAATGTCTTTATAGTTATGCAAATCAGTGCAGCTCCACAGTGAATGGTTAACGTTCTTGCGAATTGAATTTGATCCTATATCCAATTGGCTTTATCAATCTCCGACGGACTCGTGCGTATCCGATCATGCATATGGCTTATGGCGGTTCAATGTCGTAATTTTACCGTCTTCACGCACAGGCAGGCAAGGCTTATTATGCACAGTCAATCGTGAGGAAACATTCATAAAGTATTGGTATACGAAAGGAAATTTTAGTTGTCGCGTGCGTCTCTGATTGCCGCATGCGAATTTTAACTTATCCACAGAATTTTTGTGGCTAATTTTGCATTAACCGGCGTAAAATTAGCTTATACAGAACCTCTCCTCAAGATATACGAAGGCTATCCACGAGATATACGAAGGCTATGAACATGGCCGTGAAATGACGAATTTTTAGGCAGCCGATTTATGGTCATAAAGGAGGGCCGGACATACTACACGCTCAAGGAAATTGCACCGTCGAGTCTTTACTCGGCGGACTATTTGCGCATCCGGATTCTGCAAAAGAGGCTCCGCGGAATTAAAATCGGCCGAGAGTGGTACACCACCAAGGACTGGCTTTCCGAATATATTGCCAAGTATGCGTTTAAGTCCAAAAGACCCCTGGTCATTGAGGTTTCGGAAGGCGAGGATGGGCTGCAGGCGCGCCTCGGCGGACCGGGTGAGTTCGCTGAAGTCCCATCCGCCGGGGAGGAATCGCAGCGCGCGGTCATAGTCGCCAAGGATGAAATTCGCCGGCGCCCGGATTTCCGTGCCTTTGTCAAAAAACTCCAAGGCCATTTCCCCAAAAAACTTCTCATCCTTCCCGTTCTTGCGGCGTTGGCCTTCTTATTTGTGTATCCTGTCGCGGCCACTCCGCTTACCTGGTCGGATGTTAGCCGGCGCATATATGATCGCGTGGGCGCATTGGCCATTGAAACGCGGTTGCCCCGGCCGGAGGAAATTCCAGAGCTCGCTCTTGCGGCTGGCGATCGGGCTTTAGATAGTCTTGTCCATTTTTCCTCGCGCCTGTCTGCCGGGGCGCGCGAAGTTCCGTATGCTTTGTCGGCCGCGGCGGCGCATGGCGTCTCGTCCCTAAGCCGTCTTTCTCTAGCTTCACTTTTCGATTCGTTGCGAAATTTTGTCACATCTTTACCTGCGCGTCTTGATCTTGCCGAGCGCGTGGGTCGTTTTCTTGGACTTACTCCTCCGCCGTGGCCGCCCGTAGCCGAGACTCCTCCTCCAGCCAGCCAGCCGCCCGTCGCCGCGCCGCCGGTCAAGGCGGTTGTGCGCGAAGAGGTACGCCGAGTCCGCGAGGTGGTTGAGACCCGTGAGATTGTTCGACCGGCTGATGTCGCGGCCTTTCAGCAGAGATTGGATGAGCTTAACGCCGGGCTGCGCCAGACGGTCAATAAGCTGGTTACGGACGTGGCCAGTCTCTACGAAGGCCCGGAGATCAAGACTTCGGTCATCCGCGCCTTCGCCCCTTCGCAATCCATTGACCGCCTCTCCGGCGCGGCACTCTCCGACATAACTTTTTCCGGCAGCAATCAATTTAATCTCACCGATGCCGACATCCCCGATGCCATCACCGTTGGCAACTACTTGCCGCTCGGCGGCGGGACGCTGACCGGTACCACCACGTTTTCCGGGATGCTCCTTACCTCCGGCAGCGCCGGATTCGGAACAACGAGCCCGGCCGCGTTCTTCTCTGTAGCCGGGACAGTGCTCTCCGGATCTGCCGGAGCCACTTCAACGAACATCGGCAGTGAAGACATCCGGGAGAATCTGCGGGTCTCCTCCCTGGAGATCCTGGGGGCCTGCAAGGGTTGCGGCGCCGGAGGGGTCGGCGCTGTCAACTCCGGCACGGTCAGTCGCCTGGCCTACTATTCCGCCGCGACCACCCTTGATTCAGCAAACTACCTCACCACTGACACCGCAAACTCTTTTCTCGGCATCGGCACCGGCACCCCGGGCACGGCCCTTGCGGTCAGCGGCGCCGGAGTCATCACCGATTCCCTGACCGCCAAAATTTTCAAAGCCACTTCCACTAGTGAAGCCAGTATTTTCCCAATTGCTTCAACCACCTCCTTTTCCATTGCCAATCTTCTTACGGTTTCCGGCGCCGGGACTTCCACCTTTGCCGGGGCCCTCGATGTCACCGGCCACACCCGGGTCGGTTCCTTTGAGATTCTTGGAGCCTGCAAAGGTTGCGGCGGGAATCCGGCCGGCAACTCCGGGGAAATCCAGTTCAACAACGCCGGCGCCTTCGGTGCTTCGAGCCAGCTTTTCTGGGACAATTCCGGCTTCCGCCTCGGTGTCGCCACCGGCACTCCGGGCACAGCTTTGAGCGTGACCGGCGCCGGAGTCTTCACTGACCGGATCACTGCTCCCATCTTCACTGCAACCTCAACAACTGGAATATCAACATTTCCGATTGCCTCCACCACAAGCTTCAGCGTTGGCAATGTAATAACTGTCTCCGGCGCTGGAACCTCCACCTTTACCGGCGGCCTCTCCTCAGCTGGTTTGCGTTCCTCGGCCGGCCTTGAATCCACCGCCGGAGACCTGCTCCTGACCGGAGGCAAGATCGTGGCCACCGGAGCCGGCACCTCAACTCTGGGCGGCCCGCTGGTCCACGCCAGCGGAGATTTCATTCTCTCAAGAGGCGGCTCCGGCAGCCTGCTCATAAATCCCTACGGCGGCTTCACCGGAGTAGCCACTGTCTCTCCCTGGGGCGTCTTGGCCATTGAACATCAAACCCTCTCCTCAGCCAGCCAGGACACCCCGGTCTTCGTGGTCTCGGACCTCGGCACCTCCACTCCTTCCTTTGTTATCCTCAATCAAAACGGATTTGTCGGCATCGCCACGAGAACCCCGGGCACGGCCCTGGGAGTCAGCGGAGCCGGCTCCTTCACCGGAAAGGTCACCGCTGATGTTTTCAAGTCCGACTCCCTGACCCAGGCCTCGGTTT
>CAYIKH010000024.1:0-8075 GCA_964363965.1 uncultured Candidatus Saccharibacteria bacterium | reverse complement strand
GAACGAGAGTGTCAAACCGAAGACCGCGACCTTTCCGCGATTGGCGGCGAGGAGTTCAAGCGCGGTTTCCTCCGGTTCCTGGCCGGATCTCTCGGCAATCTCAAGAATGGTTTTGCCGTTAGTTCCCGGTGTTTGAGAGTTGGCGATGACATAGTTTTCAAAATGGAGCGTTTCGGCTTTAAGCTCTTCGATGATGGCAGAGCGGTGCTCTGGGCTATCGAGGCGTTCAAGCATGGCCGAAAATCCTCCTTCCCGGGCCCAGGCTGGCAGCAAAAGATACAGGAACGATCCGGTGCGCTGATACGGCGAGATGTCAAAATGGAGGGGCAGGCCGTTCGCGCTCGCCCGTTCTAGCATCTCCAGGGTCCGGCCGAAAAACGGCCAGATCCGGCGGCCGATGGCCTTGAGATGAGAGATAATCATCGGGACTTTAGATTCCCTAGCAATGCGAACCGCTTCGTTCACGGCCGGCACAAGATTTTGACCCTCATGGCGGAGATGCATCTTTAGAATACCGCCGGCCGCGGAGATGTGTGAGGCCATCTCGATTAATTCCTCGGTTGAGGCTGCGGACTCGTGGCTGTAGATGAGGCCGGTGGAAAGACCGAAGGCGCCTTCGCGTATTCCCGCTTGGATTATTTCACCAAACTGGGCGAGCTCCTCCGGGCTTAATGCCCGCGACTGGCCCTTCAGGATTCCGCGGCGGATCGTGCCGTGGCCCATCAGCGTGGCGGCATTTACGCCCAAAGGATGACGCGCCAGTTCCTCCAGCAGTTCTCCGACGGTGAGCCAGTTGATGTTGGTTCCGGCAGCCGTCACCCATTTTTGCAATGCCGCCACCGCCTCTTTCGACGGCAGTGGGGCGAGCGATGTTCCGCAATTGCCGGCAAGAATAGTTGTTACTCCCTGCGTCAGGAGGTAGTCCTGATGAGGATTTTCAAAGAGAGACCAGTTTTTGTCGGCGTGGCTGGTGATATCAACAAAGCCGGGGGCAACAAACTTGCCGTCGGCCCGGATAACTTTAGTCGCACCGCGTTCGGAAATGTCCGGAGCAATATCTTTGATCCGTCCGCCTTGGATAGCAACATCGGCGGCATAGCGCGATGCCCCCGAGCCGTCAAAGATTGTTCCGCCTTTGATTACTATGTCAAAAGCCATGGTGATACTATAGCAAATTTTGCGGATTTTGGGTCATTAGCGTCCGACTAGTGCTACCACCATACCAATAATCGCAAAGACAACGCTGATAACCCAGAACCTCATTGTCACTTTGTAGGCGGGCCAGCCTTTGGCTTCGAAGTGATGGTGGATGGGAGCAACAAGAAATACTTTTTGTCCTCGCCATCTCTTGGAGAGAAATTGGATTATGACCGAAGCGGCTTCCACCGCCGGTACGAATGCGATTATCGGAAGCGCAATCACTGAGTTGGTAAGGAAGGCTATTACCGTAAGCGTGGTCGTCAATCCGAGGATTCCGGTCTCGCCCATGTAAAATCTTGCCGGCGGGATATTGAACCATAAGAATGCCAGGAGCGAGCCTAAAAGCACGGCGGAGAAGGCGGCGAGGTCAATCTGGCCGCGGAAAAAGGCAATGCCGCCGTAGGCGGCAAAAATAGTGGCGAATACCCCTCCAGAGAGGCCGTCCAGGCCATCAGTGACGCTGGTGGAAAAGGTGGCAAGCATGGTTACCACAAAAAGAGGAATAAACCAGAGGCCGATCACGACGTCGCCGAGGCCCGGGATATAAAGGGAATTTTGCTCCAGTCTCACGTAAAACCAATAGGCGCCGACAAGAGCGATCAAAAACACCGTCCCCAAGCGCACCCGGAAGGTCAGCCCGCCGGCCACATAGCTTCCCCGGCCCCAGACCTGCAGCATGTCATCAACAAGCCCAAGGAGCGAGGCTGAGACCAGAGTAAAAATCGGCAGCCAAGTCTGATTGCGGGAAAGGAAATTTATTTTGTCAAGAATCGGAGCATCAGTCACTTTGGCCAGGGCCCAGAAAGCGTAGATTACGATAAGTGTGGTCAGCCAAATAAGAAGCCCGCCCATTCGCGGAGTAGAGACCTCGCGGTCTTTATGGAGAGACGCGAATATCGGGGTGGCCGCACCGTCCGGCGAGATCGTCCGCACCTGCTTGCGCCACATCTTGTATTTGTAGAGAAAATGCGTAAGAACAGGCGTCCACGAAAGCGCAAAGAAAAAGGCCACGGCCGATAGGCCGAACACCTTGAGGACATTGAGGATGAGTTCAGCTTCCGGAGTCATTTAACTTGATTCTAATACGAAATTTGACTCCAGCCACTGGATTGCTTCCCGGCCATCGGTAAAGCGATAAGGCGAGCGCAGGATGGCGATAGCTACGAGCTCGCCCGGCGCCAGCTGATATAAAAGCAGGAGCGCGCCCCGGGCTTCATCGTCAAAACCGGTTTTGGAGCCGAATATGGCTGGATATTCATGAAGGAGGATGTTGGTATTGACCAGGCCATAACGGTCTCCGGCCTCGCCGAAGACAAATGTTTCCTGGATTCGCGAAATGACCCAGAGTTCGGGGCGATGCTCGGCAATAAAAGCGGAGAAGACGACTAAATCGCGGGCCGTGGAAAAATTATCGGGGTCGTCGCGCCCGGTGGGATTGGCAAAATGGGTGTTGGCGAGTCCGAGGGCCCGGGTCCGTTCGTTCATGATTTCGGCGAAGCGGGTCATCCGTTCCTGGAAAGTCGCATCCGCCTCCCCGGTCGGGATTCTGGCCGCCACATGCTCGGCCGCGGCCCAGGCCGCGTCATTGTCTGAGGAGACCAAAAGCAGTTTTAAAACGTCCTCGGATTTGAGGCGATCTCCGGCCTTAACCGAACTTCGCTTGTCATCGTCATCGCCCATTGTTTTGGCGGCTTGAGAAAAAATAATCATGTCGAGCGGCCGGTCAGCTTCGGTCAAAATAAGCGCGGTCATGAGCTTGGTGAGGCTGGCAATGGGCAGTCGTTTGTCGGCCTCGCGCTC
This sequence comes from uncultured Candidatus Saccharibacteria bacterium, assembly GCA_964363965.1. Lineage (GTDB taxonomy): Bacteria > Patescibacteriota > Minisyncoccia > Sungbacterales > SURF-37 > CAYIKH01. The sequence goes on along the minus strand of CAYIKH010000024.1, from coordinate 5,075 downwards.
GTAGAGCACCTCACTGCTCCACAAACGCATGACCATAACCGCCTCGGCGGAGAGTTGCGGGGAAGAATCGCTTTTGCGAATCAGCCGCGGGAATTTCTCCTTTCCTGATCCTGATGTTTCTTGCGGCGTGAGTGTGGCCGGACCAATTAAAAAGAAGCTCGCTATGGCGAGAGCGATCGCCATGGAAAGAATTAAGGCGATGGTTTTGCGGAAATCAGGAAGCGGCATCATCGCTCATTACCTCTATTTCTTTTTTATGGAATTCATCGAAGCGGGGCAGGTCGCGGAGTGAGCTTAATCCAAGGTGTTTTAAAAAATCGCTGGTCATGTGGTAAAGATATGATCTTCGGTCTTTTGGATTTTCTTCCCTGGCGATGAGACCGCGGATGAGGAGGTTGCGCAGGGTGAAGGCCGAATTGACGCCGCGCAGATACTCAACCTGGGCGCGGCTGATCGGGCCTTTGTAAGCCACAATGGCCAGGACTTCCAAACCGGCGCGGCTTATTTCTTCGGAAAGCTCGCCGGCAATGAGCTTTTGAACCACCTCCTGGGTCTCTGGATGAGTGGCTAGCTGCCAGGTCTCGCCGTTTTCGACCAGCACGATTCCGCGATCACGACACTCATCCCGGAGCTCGCGCATAGCGGCGGCCACTTCTTTTTTCGGAGCGCCGCATATTTTGGCAAGTTCAGTTACGCTCATTGCCTCCCCATGTAAAAAGAGGATGCTCTCAATGGCTGATTTGAGCTTCGTCATTGCTTGCGGATTATAATCTCTTCAAATGGTTTGGTCTGGTGCAGGGTTACGAGCTTCTGCTTGGCCAATTCCAGGATGGCGAGGAAGCTGACGATCACTTCTATTTTTTCTTTGGCCCCGGCGACGAGTTCAGAGAAGGCGCGTTCAACCTTCTTTTGTAAAAAATATTGCAGTTCCTTGATTTTTTCCTCGAGTGATATGATTTTCTTTATTTTTTCTTTGGCCAGTTTCTCCATGCGCGGAATGGCCCGAATTACGGCTTCAAACGCCCGGCCGAGGGCGGAGGGCGTCGCGTTTTTGGGCGGGCGGAACATCGGAGGAATGCCGGCATGGGCCTCGCGGGAGAAGGAGTGGGGGCCGCCCTGGGCCATGCGGCCAAGTTCAAGCGCCATTTCTTTCAGGCGCTGGTATTCTTTGAGGCGCTCTTCCAGCTCCTGGATTGAGGCCTCTTCTTCGGGGCTTACGGCATATTGCGGCAGGAGGCTTCGGGATTTGATTAAGAGCAGGGTCGCGGCGATGACCAGGAATTCGGCCAGGACCTCCTGGTCGGATGAGCCGTCTTCCTCAAAGTTTTTAAAGTCGGAAATGAATTCGTCCGTGACCTTGGCGAGCGAGATCTCGTTTATTGAAAGCTCTTGCTTTTGGATAAGCTCAAGCAGGAGATCAAGCGGCCCCTCAAATTTTTCCTGCTTCACGACGTACGGCATGTCAATCTATTTTCCTTTTCGGCGCTCATCTTTTCTAACCTCGATGCCGAGTTCTCTAAGCTGCTTGGGGTCAACTTCGGATGGCGCGTCCATGACGGCAGTCTGCCCGCCGGCGGTCATGGGAAAGGCCTGAACCTCGCGGAGGTACTGCTCCCCGGTGATGACCATAATCAGACGATCCACCCCGAGAGCAATGCCGCCGTGGGGCGGGGCCCCGGACTCCAGGGCCTCGAGCATGTGTCCGAATTTCTCCTGGATTTCCCCAGGGCTATGGCCGATAATTTCAAAGACTTTCTCAAGTAATGCCCTTTCGTGAATCCTAATGCCTCCGCCGCCAACCTCCGCACCATTGCAAACGAGGTCATACTGGAGGGAGATGAGTTCGCCGATATTTTTTCCGCCAATAAGCCGCTCACGGTCTTCCGGCTGCGGCGCGGTAAAAGGATTGTGGCTGTAGGTCCAGCCGCCGGTTTCGTCCCTTTCGAACACTGGAAAATCCTTTACCCAGGCAAAGCTCAAGATTCCTTTAGCTTTTTCTTCCGGAGTGCGGAGGTCAAATTTGTCGCTCCCGAATTTTTTCATCGCCTCGGCATAGGAAAACACCGGGAACGGTTTTGCCTTAACCGTTCCGCCGACAGCTTCGCAGACCGCGATGACGAGACTCTCCACAGTCCGCATCACGTCATCCTGGCTGACAAAACTCATCTCAATATCAATCTGGGTATGCTCGAATCCTCGATCGGCCCTAAGGTCTTCGTCGCGGAGCGCCCGCGCAATCTGGAAGTAGCGCTCGAAACCCGCAACCATCAAGAGCTGCTTATACTGCTGCGGGGACTGCGGCAAGGCGTAGAAGCGGCCGGGATGGAGGCGCGATGGCACCAAAAAATCGCGCGAGCCTTCGGGCGTGGATTTGGTCAAAAGCGGGGTCTCAATCTCAACAAAGCCGTTTTTGAAAAGATACTCTCGTGCGGCCTGAACCAGGCGCGAGCGCAGGCGGATATTTTTTTGGAGGCGCTCTCGCCTAAGATCAAGGTAGCGGTATTTCAGGCGAACCTCTTCGTCAATGTCCAAGCCGTCGGTATCCAGGGGGAAAGGCGGAGTTTTAGCCTCGTTCAGAATCTCAAGCTTTTCCACCGGAAGTTCCACTCGGCCGGTTGCGAGCTGGGGATTCTCCATGCCTTTGGGCCGCTCGCGCATCGTTCCTTCAACGGCAATCACCCACTCCGGCCGCAGTCTTTCGGCCTGCGCATAAAGTGCTGCATCTTCCGGTCGGAAGACCAACTGCAAGACCCCCGTCTCGTCGCGGAGGTCAATAAAAATAAGCTTGCCGTGATCGCGTCGCACCGAGACCCATCCCGCCACCCGCACCCGCTCCCCGACCCGTCCGTCTGTCGCGACCGCGTGGATGTGTTCCATAACTAAACATCACTACTGTAGCACGTTTCCTGCGTTCGGGGAAGCTCGTAGCGGCTGAGTGGAAAAGAAAAGCCGGGCGGCTACCCGTTCGGGGGTAGACGTCCGGCAGTGAGATCAGGGAACAAAGACTGACTGCGCTCGCTTGCACTCCGGCACGAGGCCAGCGGGTGTCTTCACGATCTTGCCCGTTGGCTCGCAGGCAACTGCTTGGCCCGGTGTCGCCGCGGGGGGCGGCGAAGGTGTTGCGGCTACTGGCGGAGGCGGTGGAGGAGTAACGGCCGCAGGCGGCGAGCTAGGCGGCGGAGGCGGCGGCATGTAGGCCGGCTGTGGCTGGGGCTGGGGGTAGGCAGCCGGAGTAACAGCGCCAGGCACCTGGTGGCCTCTAGCGTACATGCAGGCGTAGTACTCGGAATTGTAGCGCTGCTGCGCCATCGAAGCCGAAGCGCTGCCCGTGGCAGTTCCACCACCGAGCCCGCTCGTGATGCCGAGAGCCCCGCCGCCGGCCGCACCGATAGCCGCGCCTCTTCCGCCTCCTAGTGCGGCACCGAGTCCCGCTCCCAGGCCCGCGCCGAGGAGTCCGAGGGCCACGCTTTTGAGCTGCGACTGCTCCATGGCCTCGCCCGGTGAGACGCCCGTCCGCTGGCTGGCTAACTGCCGGCAGGAAGCATCATCCGCATCATACTGGGCTACGGTTTTGCCTGCGCCGATGAGGGCTGGTTGCGTCGGTCCCTCCCGCGGGAAGGTCGCGCAGGCGGTGGAGAGGAATACGAGAGCGATCAGGAGCGCGGCGAGCTTGAAACATTTCGATTTCGCCATTGTATTCTCCTTTCCCTTCTACCGGGGCGCCGATGGCGGCGCCGTCTGTGGGAGAACCTGCATCCAGGCATTACCTTCGCATTGCTGGATGTGGGGCCAGAAGCCTTGGGGTTTATTGCACCAGTACCAGAGAATCTGCTGCGGTTGTTGTGCCTGCTCCGGCGGCCGCTGGACATAGGTCTGCGGTTGCTGCTGGATTATGAACGGCGGCGCGACGGCGATCCCCTGCGGATAGACCAGCGGCGGATAGAACGGTCCAACCATGTGCGGCCAGTAGCCCCAGCCCCAGGCGGGGTGGTGGTAGTGCCAGTGGTACGCTGCAGCCGGTGTGGCCGCGACCAAGAGCAGGACAACGGTGAGGAACACAATCACTCGCATCCTTTTCATCACCAATCCTCCTTTCGACTCGATTCGACTCGGTGTCCAGACTTTACACTCCCCTTTTATCGCCCAAAGCAAAATCAGGGATTATTCCCTTTTTTGCCAAAATTTTAGATTGTCGGAGTACCGTTTTTAAGCTAACAAGCTATTGATACTTTTGTCAAATTTGATGTCCACATAGCGGTGGTAGAACTTCAAACAAATTTAAAAAGAAAAAACCCACGGGGATGCCCCGCGGGTGGCCTAGCCGCTAGGCTATGGCCTTTTTGAGCTTCGCGGTGTCCGAGGCGATCTCCACTTCAAGCTCGGCCGGCTTGACCACGAATTCTTCGCGTTGGCCGATGGTCACGCCCTTCACGCTCCCGGCCAGCTCCGGCTCGCGGAGCATGGCCTCTTTATTCACCTCTTTCTTTACCCGAATGAAGCGCTGGAGTCGCCGTCGCTTGAGTTCGGCCAGCACCGCTTTGATGTTCCGGAGCGACACCGCCGGTGGGGTGGAGCGCCAGGCGATGACCCCGGTAGGCAGTTCGACGGTCTTGCGTTTGCCGCCTTCCGTGAGCTCGTCGCGGTGCGCTTCGGTGAATGCATAGAGCCCGTCGCGGAGGAGCTCAATCTGCTCCGTGTAGGGTCGAGAGCGATCCATGGCGCGTTCCTGGAGCTCTGCGACGATGCGGTTGAGATGGTCCTCGATGCCGTTGATCTCCCGCTGGGCTTCTCCGATCTGCCGGATGAAGTCAGCTGCCTCCTCGAGGTCTTGAGGTACTTTCAGGACCGGCCGTTTCATCACTCCTTTGCTCGCCATCCTATTCTCCTCCTTGCTTCCCGGTCAGGGATTGACTGTTCCAGCCCTATCGGAGTTCAATCCAGTTGCCTCTGATGATGCGCGCTTTTTCCGGAAAAATCAATCCCGGCAGCAAAACCCACCGCTCAAGCGGTGGGTTTTGTTTGGTGGTGTTTGTTTGAAAAAGTCAGAACCCATTTTGCGGAGAACCCTGAAAACT
>CAYIKH010000023.1:8156-8393 GCA_964363965.1 uncultured Candidatus Saccharibacteria bacterium | reverse complement strand
CCAACTGCTTGGCTTGCGCGGAGGATTTGAAAGCCGGAGCATGCGCCCGAAGGGCGCGCGAGGCGGGGTCGCGACCGCCAGCGAAGCTGGCGAGTTGTGACCAAATCCTGCCGAGGGCACAAAGCCCGAGTAGCCCCGACGCACAGTCGGGGTCCCCCCCCCATCGGGGGGGGGGCCGCAGCGTGCCCCCCCCCCATTGGCCCCCGAGCGGAGGGGGAGAGCAACAGCCAGGGGAGC
>CAYIKH010000023.1:0-8146 GCA_964363965.1 uncultured Candidatus Saccharibacteria bacterium | reverse complement strand
TAATTAATTCCTTAAAAAAAGTTCAAGCAAAGTCAGTTACTTCCATAAGGGATGGCACACTTGACGCGGGCCGGCATGGCGGCCCCGCCTCTGTAGCTCAGTGGTAGAGCAACTGCATGGTAAGCAGTAGGTCGTGGGTTCGATTCCCACGGGTGGCTCCAAAGGTGGGCGGGTGAAGCAGAGCAACTCCATGGTGGGGCGCAATCCCCCTGCCCGCTGCGGAAGGAATTTCACAGCGCATACCCGAATAACGGTCAATAGCCCTCCGGGCCAAGACCGTGGCGCCACCGGCGCCCGAACGACTGACAAGGGGAGCGAGAACCGCTTAAGATACAGTCTAGCCCTCCGCAATATAAAAAACGGGGGTGGAAGCGAAGGAGTAGGTCGGAGGTTCAATCCCTCTCTCGGGCTTAGGGGAAATAACAAGAAACCATGTCACAAGAAAACCTAATTCGATTCCAGTGTTCGGTCTGCAAACGCTACAATTACTGGTCACGAAAGAACCTCAAGACGAGCGAGGGAAAGCTTGAGCTGAAGAAGTATTGCAAATGGTGCAGGAAGCACACCTTGCATAAAGAAGCGAAAAAAACATAATATCGTCCGCCGTGGGGGCATAAGCTCAACGGTAAACTGCGGGACTCCAAATCCCGACTTCTAGGTTCGAATCCTAGTGCCCCCGCCAGTTAGGAATTTCAAGCGCTAGCCCTCATCGTTGAAACTGCGAGAGGCGGGGTGCCAGAGTGAATGAAGGCGGCAGTCTTGTTCCCTGTTTGTCTGAAATTTTGAACAGAAGATGATAAAATTTCAGCAACAAACAGCAATCCGCCAAAGTCAGCCTTAGGCGGACGACGGCGGAAAAACTGATAAGCAAAGCGGAGGCGTGGCCGAGCCTGGTTTATGGCGCTAGTCTTGAAAACTAGTTGGGGTGAAAACCCCTCGGAGGTTCAAATCCTCCCGCCTCCGCTTTGCTCGTGAGTTCTCCGCCTACGCTCGCGCTACGGCGGATTGCTCTCGGTTACCCAAATCAAAGATTTGGACCGAGAGGGAAGAATCTCACCCCCTCCGATTTGATCCGCCTTCTATAGGCGGATTCTAATTTTTTGGCTACCATAGGCTAGGCATGGACGAACTTATCCACGAACTTAAACAGCAGGGCGTGCTTCGCTCGCCCCATGTCGAGGCGGCTTTTCGCGCGATTGACCGCAAAGATTTTGTTTTGCCGGAATACCGCAATGAAGCTTACGGCAACTACCCCCTGCCAATCGGAGAAGGCCAGACCATTTCTCAGCCCTATGTCGTGGCTTTTATGCTGGATCTTCTGGATCCAAAGCCCGGCGAGAAAATCCTTGATGTCGGCACTGGGTCCGGATGGACGACGGCGCTTTTGGCTGAGATCGTAAGTCGGGAACCGAATAAAAAAATAAAGATGGAAAATAAAAAATTAGGCAGAGTGTTTGCGATTGAACGCATATCCGAAATTTTTAAATTTGGGAAGGCCAACGTCGCCAAGTATAATTTCATAAAGAAGGGGGTAGTAAAATTTTTATACCAAGACGGCACGGCTGGCCTGGCCGAGGAAGGACCATTCGATAAAATCCTGGCCAGCGCCGCGGCCATGGGAGCTCTACCCACGGCCTGGCGCGATCAAACAAAAATCGGCGGAGCCATTGTCGCGCCGGTGGAGAGTTCGGTGTGGCGCTATGTAAAGGAACAGGAAGGCCGGTGGGCTGAAACCGAGTATCCCGGCTTTGCCTTTGTGCCATTAGTGAAAAATGGAAGAGGAAAAGGAAGCTAAAAAAAATATGGAAGATAAAGGATACGGCGAGTGGGATGACCATAGCCGGCAAAACTTTATTTTCCTTATTTTCTCTATTGGCTTCATCTTCTTAGGCTTCCTGGCCTACTCCGCGTTTGCCCCGCTTCGGCTGGAAGGGGGGCGAATTCGCGTTGAAATTTCAACCGGCACTGGGCTTTGGACCATTGCCGAGCTTTTGCAAAAACAAGGCCTCATCCGTTCGCGGTGGGCCTTTGGCCTCTTGGCCGCCATCAGCGGCAACGCGGATAAACTAAAAGCCGGAACATACGAGTTCCGTGGGCGGGTCACGAGCCGGGAGGTGGTGAAGCAGCTGGTGGCTGGCCAGGTTCATCCCAATGAACTGGTAATTACGATTCCCGAGGGCTGGGATCTTCGGGATCTCGCCGGGTACTTTGAACGCATGGGTCTTTTCCCGGCCGAAACTTGGTGGACCGCAGCCGGACGGCCGGCTATGGATTATCGCCAAATACGCGCTTCGGCCAAACCGCCTGACTTTTCAAAAGAGTTTGACTTCCTTGCGGACAAACCATCATTCCTGGGCCTGGAAGGCTATCTTTATCCTGACACCTACCGCGTATTTCGAGGAGCCTCAGCACCGGAGGTGACAAGAAAAATGCTTGAAAATTTTGGACGCAAACTAACCCCCGAACTCCGGGCCGAAATCACGCGGCAAAAAAAGACCATTTTTGAAATTGTGACCCTGGCCGCAATGATTGAAAAGGAAGTGCCGGAATCAAATGACCGGCGCATTGTTGCCGGCATTCTCTGGAAAAGATACGCATCCGGCATCCCTTTGCAGGTTGATGCCACCATCAGTTATATCACCGGCCGACGCGAAACTCCGTCGGCCGAGGATCTCGACATTGATTCGCCCTATAACACCTATCGCTACCCTGGACTGTCTCTTGGCCCCATTGCCAATCCGGGCATGGAGACCATACGTTCGGCCATCTTCCCGCAGCCGAGCCCCTATCTTTACTATCTTTCCAACCGCGACGGCCAGACTATTTTTTCCAGGACGCTGGAAGAACACAACGCGGCCAAAGCCGTGCATCTCCGCTAGCAACTTGACGGCAAAGCCGCAAGGCCAGCCCTGGCCATCAATTGCCAAATGGCGGCTTTCGTGCTAGCATTGGGCAATGCTGACCACGAAACAAAAAACCAAGCTGATTGAGAAATTTAAAGCTCACGAAAAAGACACCGGCTCAACCGAGGTGCAGGCGGCCATCCTCTCCGAGCAAATCGAGAAATTGGCCGAGCATCTGAAGTCCCACCCCAAGGACAACCATTCGCGCCGAGGGCTTCTGGGTATGGTGGCCAGGAGGAAGAAAATCTTAGATTATTTGCGGCGCAAAGATGCCCAGCGCTACACGATGGTGGCCAAGAAGCTGGGACTTAAACGGTGAAGGGCTTGGCCCGCGCTCGGGAGCTCAAAGCGAGAAAGCGCGGCCGCCAAACCTTCACCCGCCCAAGTTTTGCCAAGAATTTACGAACTACCTTATGCTGCAAGTACTGGATGACTTAGATTTCAATACCCACCTGCCACGGCAAAATTTGGGCGGGTGCTCAATTTTCTAGCAGCTCGGCGTCGCGAGCGAAGCCCGCTTGCCTCGCTGAGAAAATTGGCATGACCCAACTCCAAATGAAACATCAGGAACAGCGCGTCGCCGTGTTCATTGATGTTCAAAATATGTACCACTCGGCGCGCAATCTCCACGATGCTAGGGTTAATTTCCGGGCGGTGGTGGAAGCGGCCGTGGCCGGGCGTAAACTCATCCGCTCCTTCGCCTATGTGGTCCGCACCAAGACCGGGGAGGAAAAAGCTTTTTTTGAAGCGCTGATCAAAGAGGGTATTGAGACCCGCGTCAAGGACCTGCAGGAATTTTATGGCGGAGTCAAGAAAGCCGACTGGGACGTGGGCATGGCCATTGATGCCGTCCGCACTGCGGACATTGTGGATACCCTGATCATCGTCTCGGGTGACGGCGACTTCCTGCCGCTTTTGGATTATCTCAAAGGGCGGGGCCGGAGGGTCGAGGTGGTGGCCTTCGGCCGGACGGCTTCACAAAAGATGAAAGAGGCGGCTGACGATTTTTTGGACATCGAGGAGAGCCCACAAAAATTTCTGATGCGTCCAAAAAAATTGTTCCGCCGCCCCGCATAGCCCCAAAACCGGCATAATGGTATAGTAAGTATAATTCTTAAAACTATATAAGTTTCGGGCCTTGTCTCTAGACTCCTAGTATAGATGGTCACAAGTCATTAACGATTCGTGATCTTTCGGTACTAACGTCTGGAGAAAAGGTCCGGCCACGATCGCCATGACCTCACAAAAATTTAGTATCGCCGTTGGGCCGCAGACACTTGCGGTGGAATTGACGCCCTTGGCCGGACAAGCCAACGGACGGGTAATGGTGCGCTACGGCGAGACCACCGTGCTCGTAACAGCGGTAATGTCCAAGGCTCCCCGCGAAGGAGGAGATTTTTTCCCTTTGATGGTGGACTATGAAGAGAAGTTCTACGCCGCCGGCAAGATTCTAGGCTCGCGTTTTGTCAAGCGCGAATCCAGGCCGTCTGAGGAGGCCACCCTGGTCTCGCGGCTGATTGATCGCGCCATCCGGCCGCGCTTTGACCTTAGGATGAGGAATGAGGTCCAGGTTGTCGCCACGGTCCTCGCCTTGGACGATGAGAATGACTCCGATATGCCGGCCCTCGTGGGGGCGTCGCTCGCGCTCTCGCTCTCGGACATCCCCTGGGACGGCCCGGTGGCCGCCCTCAGGCTCGGCCGCAAGAACGGCGAGTGGCTCATCAATCCTTCCTTTGCCGATCGTCAGGCCTCCGACCTCGACATTGTCATCGCCGGGACAGCGGAGAAAATCAACATGATCGAGGCCGGAGCCAAAGAGGTACCCGAGGAGATAATTGTCGCGGCCTTGGAGCGCGGCCAGGAGGAATTAAGGAAACTTATCGCTTTCCAAAAAGAAATCATTTCAAGCGCCCCGCCGACTAAGGCCGCTCCGCCCCTTATCGCGCCGGCCGGAGCGCTGGGCGAGCTGCTCAGACAAAACTTCTCCGCCAAAATATCCTCGACTCTTTGGGAAAAAGAAAAAATTGCACGCAACGAGAAGCTTTCGGCCCTAAAAGCGGAATGGCAGGCATCAGCCCAAAATGAATTTCCCGAGGCTAAGCCAGCGGAAATCGAATATCTCTGGGAGGAAGAGCTGGATGCGGTGTTGCACCGCCGCATCATCAAGGAAGGCGGAAGGCCGGATGGCCGCAAGCCCGGCCAGCTCCGATCCATCGAGGCCGAGGCCGGAGTGCTGCCGCGGGTCCACGGATCGGGCCTTTTTATCCGCGGCGAGACCCAGGCGCTCTCCATGGTCACCCTGGGCGGTCCGGGGGATGAACAAATCGTCGAAGGAATGGAAATCCGGGGCAAGCGCCGCTTCATGCATCACTATAACTTTCCGCCCTACTCTACGGGTGAGGTAAAACCCATGCGCGGCCCGGGCCGCCGCGAGATAGGGCATGGGGCGCTCGCCGAAAGAGCGCTTATGCCGCTCATCCCGGCGCGGGAGGAATTCCCTTACACCATCCGCGTTGTCTCGGAAATTCTTTCTTCCAACGGCTCCTCGTCCATGGCCGCCACCTGTGCTTCAACTCTCGCCATGTTTGATGCCGGAATACCGATGAAAAAGCCGGTGGCCGGCATCGCCATGGGACTCATGATGGAGAATGAGAAGAATTACCGCATCCTGACGGACATCCAGGGGCCGGAAGACCACTTCGGCGACATGGACTTGAAGGCCGCCGGAACTCGCGAAGGCATCACTGCGCTCCAAATGGACGTAAAGATTGAGGGCGTCTCCGCCAAGCTTCTCCAGGAGTCCCTGGCCCAGGCCAGAGTTGCCCGATTGGAGATTCTTGAGATTATGAGCCGGGCAATTGAGACACCCCGGCCGAGCTTAAGCCCTCACGCTCCACGCATCACCGTGCTTAAAATTGATCCCGAAAAAATTGGGGCGCTGATCGGCCCCGGCGGCAAGATGATAAACAGCATCATTGCCAAGACCGGTGCGGATATTGACGTTGAAGATGACGGTTCGGTCTTTGTAACCACACCAAGCCAATCCGGCATGGACGAAGCCGTGGCTCTCATCAAGCAAATCACCAAAGAATACAAGCCCGGCGAGCTTTTGGAAGGCATCGTTACGCGCCTCTTTGATTTCGGGGCCATGGTCGAAGTGGCGCCCAAACAAGAAGGGCTTGTGCACATATCCGAACTTGCGCCCTGGCATGTTGGCCGGGTTGAAGATGTGGTCAACATCGGCGACAAAATTCCGGTGATGGTTAGAAACATTGATGAACAGGGACGGCTGAATCTTTCGCTAAAGAGCGTGCCCGGTCGCTATTCCCAAGAGGATATTGCGCGGGCCCAAGCCCAGCGCGAATTGGGCGGACCCCCTAGTCCCAGCCGCCCTTTCCGGGACGAAGCTCGCCCGCGGAGGGCGCCCCGCTTTGACTCAAGGGCCCGAGGCCGCCATCAGGGCCGGATGGACCACGGAAGCCGCCCCCCGCACTAAAGTATACCCAGTGCTACAACTTCGAACAGTTGTAGCACTGGGTATGGAATATATAAATTGAACGCGAATCCTGACCAGCATGCCCCGTTAGAAACCTGACTACGTGGAATATGCGCTTATTAAACATCACAGGACAGGCTGACGTTAATCAGCAGCAAATGATCTACGAAAAAGAATTTCATTTGAAATTCTTTTTCGTCAAAGGTTTCTAACGGGGCATGGCCGACGAGACACCGCCAATTAGACGCGAAGGACGAGAGCCGGCCATCCGTACGATGCGCTCGGACGTCGCCGAATTCATTAAAACAACAAAACCGTCCCTGGTGTCGCTGGCTGCGGAACGGGCTCGCCAGGAAGCTGGATTCTCCACTCCCAAGCCTCAACGCAATTTTCGGAAAATTGCGGTTTTGGGCCTGGTCCTGGTCCTGGCCATCGGCGGCGGAAGTGCTCTCGCCTATTATTTCCTGCTTAAACCAACCGTCGTCCAAGTGCCCAGCCCAGAAAATGTGACCCCGGGAGCGCTTATATTCTTTGAAGGAACTGATGACTTCACTATTAATCCGACTCGCCTGGAACTTAAAAAAGTATTCAGTGAGGCGCAAGACTCGGCGGCTCTCCCGGGTTCTTTCCGGAGACTGATCATCAGGATTAGGAAGGAGGACGGAGCAGTAAAAGTCCTCACCGTGCAAGATTTCTTCAAGCTTCTCGGCGTCATGCCGAGATCGGGAGTGACTGACAACGTCTCCCGCCCCCCGCAATTCTTTATCTTTCGCTCGCGCTCCGGACCAGAGCTCGGCATTATGCTCGAAGCCCGCAATCCGGCAAGACTTCTGCAGACCATGTTCTCCTGGGAGCCGGACTTGAGCCGGGATCTTGAAGCTCTGGATATTATTCCATCACTGCCTTCGGTTCCCCAAAGCTACACAGACTTCACTTACCGCAACATTGATTACCGCTATCTGAAAAGTTCTAATACGAGTGATCGCGGCATTGGCTACCTCTACTTCCCGGTGAGGAACCTCGTGGCCATCGCCACCTCTGAGGAGGCCATACAGAGCACCATTGACCGGTTGTTTGAACAGCGCCGATAAGGCGAACCCCGTTAGAAGTCAGCCCTTACCTAATACGGCAATAAAAGTACCTCCGGCACTTTTATTGCCACTAGTTACGCAATGATGCTATCTCTCAGTAAAGTCATGATAGTGATCGCTGACTTCTAACGGGGCGAAACGAAACCTGCCATTTAAAGGTTTTATCAATACAAACACCATGGACGCATCAGGCCGTGAAAAATTTAAAGCTCAGCTCCTGGCCGAAAAAGAACGGCTGGAAAAGGAACTCACCTCTTTTGCCGCCATCGACCCGAAAATGCGCGATGACTGGGACACCACCTTTCCCGCCTCCGCCCCGCGCTCATCTTCGATGTCCCATGGCGCGCTGGAGGAGCAGGCCGATATACGCGAAGAATTCGAAACTGAACTGGCCCAGGAGCAGGCCTTGGAATTGCGGCTCCGTGAGGTCAGACTGGCCTTGGAGCGGATGGCCAATGGCACTTTTGGCCAATGCCGAAGCTGCGGTCGCCCGATTCCGGAAGAACGGCTCCTGGCCAATCCCGCGGCCGAGTATGATATTGAGCACCAACCCAAAGAATAAAATGTGGTCACGCTCCACTCCGCGCAAGTAACCGGCCTTGATGCCACCATCATAACTGTGGAGGCTGATCTATCCCCCGGCCTCCACATTTTTT
>CAYIKH010000022.1:0-8525 GCA_964363965.1 uncultured Candidatus Saccharibacteria bacterium | reverse complement strand
CAAAAGGAATAAAGAAAAACATCAGGGTCTTAAGCAGGGCATCAGCCACAATGGTGATGTTGTAGCCGGAGAGGGCAACGATATGGCTCGTGCCGGTCTTCTGGAGTTCGCTTGAAAGCTCGGGCGTAAGACTCCGCCGCTCGCCGAGAATTAGACCGCCCAAAAAGGAAGAATGCGGCTCCGGAAAATGACGATTTAGTCTTGCGGAAAAAGCAACCTTCAGGCCGAAAAGAAACTGATAAAGCTTGACGCCGCGCTCATGTGCAAGAATTTCAATTTCCGGAAAGACAAAAGTGTAAAAAATGCCATCCTTGGCAAGATAGCTAATATAATTAAAATCGCGGGAAAAATTTTCCGGCCGCTCGAGGCGTCCGGAAATCTTGAGCTGATCACCATAGCGGTATTCGGGATAGGGACGAGTAATAACCAGAATCTTGCTTTGATACTTCGGCTCAATCACTATCAGCCGCTGACTTCCTGCTCCGCGCGCTGGTTCACCATCAATAATTCCCTCGATGACCGCCGCCTGATCCACTAAGGCGCCGAGAGCGGATGCGGGAATGCGGCTTGAGCGAGTGAGCCAAAACATCCCCACAGCAAACATCATGAGCATAAATCCGGCCACCGCCTGCTTCCGCCGCTCCTCGAGCTTAAGACTGGCGAATACCGCAACCGTCCCGCCCAAAACAAAAAAGGCCCACACCGCAATAATTGGAATGGGCAGGAATGATGCCGCAGCAACACCAGCGATGAAGGCGACAAGGAGCCAGAAGAAAATTTGGGACTTGCCAATTTTATTCACGAGCAGAGCGAGTGATTATAAAATTGAGCACCCAGCACATAAATTTACAACAATCGATTCTACAAAAAAGGGTTATAATCGAGTAATAGTTTACAATGGCATCGAGACGGATGTAAATTTATGTGCTGGGTTAAGGTTTTGTTACCGCCATTTGTTCGCCCGCGGCTCCAAATGGCGGACAAAGCCCTTAATACTCCAGTCCTCTCTTGGCTTTGATCCCCTTCTCAAACGGATGCTTTATATCCATCATCTCCGTCACCAGGTCGGCGCGCTCAATGAACTCCGGCGGGGCATCGCGGCCGGTGAGTATCAAATTTCCAAGTTTATTAGTTGACAAGTTTATAAGTTCCAGAACCATCTCCTTGGGAATGAGATTAAGATGCACGGCATTATTGATCTCATCGAGGATAACAATGTCCCATTGGCCGGATTCAATCTCCTGCTTGGCGTAAGCGAGCGCTTCTTCCGCGGCTTTAGCATGCTCTTCACGCGGCAGCTTATCGCCGAGGATGCCGACGAACCCCTTGCCCATTTTCACGAGTTTAAAGTTCGGAGCTAAGAGCCTGGCCGATTCGTCTTCTCCCGACTTCCACGGCCCCTTGATGAATTGAATCATAAGCACCCGCTTGCCTTCACCAATGGAACGCAGGGCCTGGCCGAGCGCGGCCGTGGTTTTACCCTTGCCGTTGCCGGTAAACACAATCAGCATAAGGCTAGCATAACAAAAATTAAACGGCCCGATTAGGGCCGCTTCCATAAGGCCAGCTTCTTCTCCTCTCCATCAAGCGTGCGGTCAAGGCAATTTCATTGAGAAAACCATCGTGAGACCGACCAGCATGGTCTCGCCGCAGGCGAGTGGTCGGTCGAACGCTGAGCGCGGTTGCCCGCTGGGGCAACCGCGCGTGTTTTCAAAAGGAAATTGCCGAGGGAACCGCACGCTAACATCCTCCCGTAGTATTCCCGCACTGCAAACAGGTCTTGCAGGCGCCGGTCTGGATCAACATACCGCCGCAGGCTCGACACACTGAATCGGCCCAGATGGGCGTGGCCTGGGTAGCTTCGAGCTTCGGCACTTCAGCATTACCCAGAGTCTCGGCCGGAACGGCGACATGTCCATTGATGCCCAGTTCGGCCAAATCCTCCGGAGAAAGAAAGCGCATGGCGAGGTACCGGAAAATATAATCAGTGATGGAGGTGGCAATCTGAATCTGGGGGTTGGAAGTGAAGCCCATCGGCTCGTATTTGCCGTAGATGAATTTGCGCGCCAGTTCCTTCAACGGCACGCCGTACTGCAAAGCCATGGACACGGAAATGGCAAAAGCGTCAAGCAATCCGCCCAGGGTGGATCCGGTCTTATGCATGCGAATGAAAATTTCGGCGAGGCCCCCGTCTTCATGGACGCTATAGGTAAGATAGCCCTCGTGTCCGGCAATGGAGAATTTATGAGTCTCCGAGCCGCGGGTCGGTGGAAGATGCCGCCGCACCGGCCCCAGGTCCAGGCTGGATTGGCGCTCGCCCGCACCGCCCTTGCCGGTCAGGGTAACCAGCGGCTGGGTGGCTTTGGAGCCGTCGCGATAAACCGCAAAAACTTTGATCCCCAGTTTCCAGGCCATAATGTAGGCCTCCATGATTTCCTCCACCGTTGTCTCGTGCGGCATGTTAAAGGTTTTGGAAATGCCGCCGGAAACAAAAGGCTGGACCGCGGCGACCATTTTAACGTGTCCTTGCCAGGAAATGGCCCGTGTGCCCGACGCCGGCTTCACCGCGCAATCAAACACCCCAAGATCTTCGGGCCTGATGCCGGGCGCGCCTTCAATAGTGCCCTGCTCCTCAATGTGGCCGACGATCGCACTGATCTCCGGTTCAGAATAGCCGAGCCTCTTCAATGCTCGCGGCACGGTGCGATTGGCAATCCTCATCGTCCCTCCGCCGACCAGTGACTTAATCTTGACCAATGCGAAATCCGGCTCCACTCCGGTGGTATCGCAATCCATCATGAGAGCAATGGTGCCGGTGGGAGCAATGAGCGTGACCTGCGAATTACGGACGCCGTACTCGGCCCCCAGCCGTAAGGCCTCATCCCAGGAGAACTTAGCCGCATCCCACACCCGAGCATCAAAAACTTTGGCCCGATTGACATTTTGGAGCGAGTCGCGGTGCTTAGAGAGAACCCGTAACATCGGCTCGCGATTTTTTTCAAACCCCGCAAATGGCCCCAAGGCTTTGGCTATCTCGACGGAATAGCGATAGGCTTCTCCGCTCATAAGCGCGGTTATGGCTGCGGCCGTGACTCGCGCCTCCTCGGAATCATAGGAAAACCCCAGAGCCATAAGCATGGCCCCGAGATTGGCATAGCCCAAGCCGAGCTCCCTAAAGTCATGAGCGTTTTGGGCGATCTTCTCCGTAGGGTAGCTCGCGCCGTCCACAATGATTTCCTGAGCCAAAATCATCACCCGCACCGCCTGCACGAAATCATCCACCCGAAACTTCCCATCCTCATCGAGAAACTTCAAAAGATTAATCGAAGCCAGATTGCAGGCGCTATTGTCTATATGAATATATTCGGCGCAAGGATTCGTGGCGTTAATCCTTGCGGTATTTGATACTGTGTTCCAGTCGTTGATTGTAGTATCAAACTGCATCCCGGGATCGCCGCAGATCCAAGCGGCCTGAGCAATTTCACGGAGGATCTCTCGCGCCGGGAACTCGTCGGCCGTATCGCCGGTCTTAACCAAACGCGTCTGCCACGTTCCGTCTGATTCCACGGCAGCCATGAATTCATCGCTCACCCTGACGGAGTTATTGGCGTTCTGGTATTGAATCGATTTCCAAGCATCGTTATTCAAATCCTGCATGTTGAAACCAGCGGCCATAAGGGCGCGGACCTTTTTTTCTTCTTCGGCCTTCGAGCGGATGAAGGGCAGAACGTCGGGATGGTCGGCGTTTAAAACCACCATCTTGGCGGCCCGGCGGGTTGAACCGCCGGAGGCGATTGAACCGGCCACGGCATCGGCTCCGCGCATGAAACTAACCGGCCCGGATGAATATCCGCCTTTGGAAAGTTTCTCCCGCGAGGAGCGGAGCGGCGAAAGATTAACTCCCGATCCGGAACCGCCTTTGAAAATCATGCCTTCGGTGTAATACCAATCCAGGATTGACTGCATCGTATCTTCAACGGCAAGAATGAAACACGCCGAGCATTGGGGTTTCTCCTCCACGCCAACGTTAAACCACACCGGCGAATTGAAAGCCGCTTTCTGGTAAAGAAGGACGTGCGTAAGTTCATCAGCGAAGACTTGAGCCGCATCCGCCCCGCCAAAGTAACCCCGGGCCAGTCCCCACTCGCGAATGGTTTTAACCACCCGGCCAATCATCTGGCGCACGGATCGCTCGCGCGTCACCGAGCCGATCCGGCCGCGAAAGTATTTGGCGCCGGCAATATTGGCCGCATTTTGAGACCAAAAAACCGGGAATTCGCAATCCGGTTGCTCGTGCGTCTCGCCGTTCATGCCTTTCAGAACAATGGTGCGCCTATCCCATTCCACTTCGGTGAAGGGATGATGCTCGGCCACGGAGAAAAGCCGCGCGAGGGCCATGGCGCTCGGTGGGGTCGGAGTTTCCGGACGGCGTCCCGAAGGCACTTGGGTATCCGATAAGGGCACAGGCGACCTAAGAGGTGACATAAAAGAGAAATCGGTGAGTTTGATGATGTAAAATGGGAGACCCCTCGACAAGCTCGGGGTTATTTGTTTGCAGCTACTCGGTCTCGGCTGCGCCGAACCTCGCAGGCAAACAAATAAATTTTCGTAGACTCATTATAACGTTTGACTTTTGCGCCTGTAAAACAAAAATCCTGTGGATAACCATGCGCCAATAGCTACCAGGGCATAAAAATTTTTTTTGACAAGAAAAAGTTAAAGGCGGTGGCTTTAGCCACCGCCTTTAGGCAGTCACCCCAAGAAAAATTTTTGAAAAATTATCCGGTAAGCGTCCGTAGCCGCCCTCCCTGCGCTCCTGATGGCGGCCCGAAAGCCAATCCAGACATGCCATCACTTCCTCCGCCGCAAGAAGGCCGGCACCGCCCCCCACTCCTCCTCCTCGGGTTCTGATTTTGTGATTGCGCTCGGGGTTACCGTCTTGGGGAACGCACCCTCGGAAGGGGTTTTGCGTGAGGGTTCAACTGGTTTGGGTAGCATGGCGCTAAATCCTGTGGCAATGACGGTGATTTTGAGTTCGCCCTTTTTCAGGCGCTCGTCATGCACCGCCCCGAATATTAGCTTGGCTTCCTTATCTATAGATTCGGTAATCACTTTGGCCGCCTCGTTTATTTCCCACATGGTCATGTCCGGCCCGCCCGATACATTGAAGAGCACCCCCCTGGCGCCGTCAATGGAAATATCAAGTAGCGGCGAATTTATGGCCGCGCGAGCCGCCACGAGCGCCCTATCCTCGCCCGAGGCCATGCCCACGCCCATCAGGGCCGACCCGGCATCCTGCATTACCGCCCGCACATCAGCAAAGTCAACATTGATAAGGCCGGGTAAAGTGATGAGATCCGAAATGCCCTGCACGGCCTGTCTCAAAACATCATCGCAGATGTGAAATGCCGCCAGGAGCGACGTCGTCTTGTCTACAAGATTCAACAGCCGGTCATTGGGAATGGTGATAAGGGCATCCACGCGTTCGCGAAGTTTGGCCCAACCTTCATCAGCTATCCTCATCCGTTGTGCACCTTCAAAAGTGAAGGGCTTGGTCACCACGCCGACAGTAAGCGATCCAGATTCTTTAGCCGCATCAGCCACGATCGGCCCAGCGCCAGTGCCGGTGCCGCCGCCGAGTCCATAGGTCACAAACACCATGTCCGCTCCCTTGATGGTTTCCTGGATCTCATCGCGGTTCTCCTCAGCGGCCTGGCGCCCAATCTCCGGATTCATGCCCGCGCCGAGACCCTTAGTGAGATTCTTGCCGATGTGAATCTTGGTCTGGGCTTTGGCTTGGTGCAGATCCTGGGCATCACAATTTACGGCAATGAAATCCACGCCGTGAATTTTTCGCTCCACCATCCTGGTGACGGCATGCGATCCCGAACCGCCCACGCCGACAACTTTAATGCGGGCGAAAGTTTCCAGTTCCGGTTTTACCTGCGGCACAATGAATCAAACGAATTATCCTACAAAATAAAGAGTTCGCCGGGACAAGGGCTCCACCACAAATCGCTTCTTTCCAAGCCCAAATTTATTGTCTTCAAGGCATAATGGCATTTTTTGATAGCTGGGTAAACTTGATAAAATCTAAATCTATTCTCAAATAAATCTCGACTTCAGCGTTATTCAGCGTACCCAATCAGCGTCTTATCGACGCGGGCTCCTGCTCTGAACAGTACGCAGATTTGCGCCGATAACTATATCGATGACCCAAGATTTATTAGGGCACGAAGGCGCGAAGCATCCGTTTCAGAGCCTCGAGAACCCGTTGCCACGCTCGGCCGCCTCCTCCAAACGCAAGCGACCCCTGAACGCCCGGCCAGAGGGCCAGGCCAATGGGGATGGCCAGACGCGAAGGCAACACTTCGCTCAAGTTCTCCGCGCTTATGGCTTTGGCAACTTCAACCGGCAGCTTTAACTCACGGCGAGCCACATCCTGGATGCCGGGAATATCGGCGACTCCGCCGGCGAGAACCACTCCGCCAGGAAGGAGTCCGGCCCGTCCGATCTTTTTTAGAGCCTTAGTGGTCAGCTCAAAAATATCGCTGAGTCGGGCGGCAACGATGTCAACCAAATCGCGTGCGGCAAAAACATCTTTGTTGCCGCTAATGAATTCGGAGAGCATGATGTGCTCACGCTTAAAGCCGGAACGATCGGTCATGGCCTGGGCATAACGCACTTTGACCTCTTCGGCCACGGCCACCGGCGTACGGAAGCCGATGGCCAAGTCCCTGGTGATGTGACTCCCGCCGATGGGAAACGAGCCGACATCCAGCACATGGCCTTCTTCAAATACCGCAAAGTCAGACGTGCCAGCGCCAAGATCCAAAAGCATAACTCCGAGCTCTTTTTGCTCCTGAGTTAGCAGGAGTTCCGAGGCGGCGAGCACGCTCACTGCCCAATCCTCAATTTCGATTCCGGCCAGCTCACAAGTCTTGATGAGATTTGAGAGTGCTGACTTGGCGCCATCAATGGCCAGCGCTTCGGCTTCCAGCTTCATTCCGATCATGCCGACGGGGTCGCTTATGCCGCCCTGGCTGTCAACTTTGAATTCCCGAGGAATCAAGTGAATGACCTCGCGGTTAGGATTTTTAGGCACGAGGCCCTCGGCGGCCTGTATCACCCGCCGGACATCATCTTCCATAATCTCCCCGTCAGCCCGCGATATGGCGACTACTCCGCGCGCGGTGAATGAACCCAGGTGTGATCCGCCAATGCCGACCACGGCACTCTTAACGGCAATGCCGCTTGAACGGCTGGCGGCCTGAAGCGAACGGCGCAGGGATTGAGCTGTTTCCTCTGGGTTTACTACTACGCCTCGCCGGAGACCAGAACTTGCCGAAGTCCCCACGCCCAAAACCCGGACTTTCCCGTCCTTCTCGCGCCTGAGCACTGCCGTGGTGATGGTGGTGGTGCCGATATCAATGCCGACCCTAATGCCGCGCATATCCGCTGAAGCTCAAAATAAAGGATTAAAAATAAAAAATTAAAATCATGATTGCTCCGACTTTACTTTTGGGTCTCCAAATTTATCATTTTTTATTTTCCATGTGATGTGATTTTCAAATGCTTTAAAAGCCTTTGCTCCAGTTTTCCGAATATGATCGCCTGGCGGCCTGAGGCTTCGTGATGATGGCCGGCAAGATGCAACAGTCCATGGAGCACCATGCGGCGAATTTCTCCGCGGTATGGCCGGCCCCCCGCCCGGGCCTGACGAAAGATTACTGTCGGCGTTATCACGATCTCGCTCTGGCCGTCATAACGGAACGAAAGGACATTAGCCGGACGGAGCTTGTTAAGGAACTGCCGATTCAATCTCCGGCTTTCTTCGGCGGTGACAGAAATAATACTGATAGTCTCAAGTCTAGCCCGCCTATTGGCTTTCGCTCTTAAAACTTGACGGATGTCACGCCGGAGAAGAGCGGTGGGAATTTTCCTTCGGGCACGATCAACGAACAAGATTTCCATGACTCTTATTTTCTCTACGGGGCCAGGTGCTTTTTGACCATGGCGCTGGCGCGCTCACCCGAAGAGCGACCCTTCGCCTCTTTCATAACCCAGCCCATAAGCTTCCCGAAATCTTTGGCCGCGCTAGCTCCGGTTGCGGCTTTGCCAGCTAGAACGATTTGTTCCAAATCCGAGTCGGATAGTTCCTGCGGCAGGAGAGAGGAGAGTATTGCCGCTTCGGTCTCCTCGCGCTCGGCCGCATCCGGCCGGCCGCCTTGCCGATAAGCGGCACTGGCGTCTTTTCGCTTGGCGAGCTCGGCGCGAATCACAGCAATAGTTTCCTCTTCGGTTAGCGCAACATCCCGGGCCTCGCCCGAGCGAGTACGCTTTTCAATTTCTTTGTTGTGGATGGCTGAGGCCAGCATCCGGAACACGGACAGACTCAGGGAGTCGCCCTTTTTCAAAGCCGTCTTGATTTCGCCTTCAATCCTAGCTTTCAGCATACATCATGGCTGTGATAAAGCATCCGCACCGCAAGCGGTGCGGTATTGAAGTGATGCTTTGTTGCGAAT
>CAYIKH010000021.1:0-9234 GCA_964363965.1 uncultured Candidatus Saccharibacteria bacterium | reverse complement strand
GTATTGCGCTCATGGCAAAGAGGGCAACGGCAATGCCGATAAGTCCCCAGATGAGCACCTGCCTGGCTTTCTTGAGAGTCTCTTCATTGCCGCCGGCAGTCAGGAAGAGGAACCCGGCATAAAGTATGGCAATGATGGCAATGATAAATACCAGGATCCCGAACCAGCTGGTTATTACTCTTACCAGTTCGAGAACCCGGCAAGGGTCGGTGAGCCGAGTTGGCGCCCCTCCTCCCGGGATGGGTCCTTGGGCCAGGGCCGCAAGCGGCAGGAGTATTGAGGCCAAGCCCAAGCCTTTGGCGACGAGTCGAGTACTCATAATTATCTTGAGTTTATGCATTTATGCTTATTTAATCCCATTTTAGAAGCTACTAGCCTTTGATCCGACTTTTATACCAGCATAATATTTTGCCGGAAAATGGTCAAAAGCGCTTATTCACACGCTAAGGCGCGCCGAAAATGTTCCGAAGAATGATCTCAACCGATTTGGCCACCAGGACCACGGCAATGCCAATGATTGCCCATAAGAGGGCCGTGTGCGCCTTCTTTACTTTTTCTTCACTGCCGCCGGCGGTCATGTAAAGAAGGCCGGCCAAAAGCACCATGATCACCGCGAGCGGGGTCAGGATGCGCAGGGCAAAATCAATAACGCGGTTGATAACATCCATGACCGTTGTCCCCGCGCCTAACGGATTTTGAATTGCTCCTTGAGCGCTGGCTTCTCCGGAGATGCTGACATAGGCTATTGCGGTTATGAGGGCAATCGAAAGTATCGCCAGCGCCGGGGTCAAATTTTTCTTCAGCGTAGGCATTACTGTTATTAGATCTCGCAGGGCGTAGGATTAATTTCGTTCCATGTCCCAAAGTTCGCCGTCCACCAGGCGAGCGACGTCTGCCCTTGCGTCAGGACCTTAATTATCGTATCCACGGCGATCCAGGCTAGAAGCACGATGACAAGACCAATCAGCGTATTGAGGATAATTTTCTTGCCCATGGTCCGCCGCGTCTCGGACGGACCGGAGAGAAGGAGAACTATTCCGCCTACGGCAAAAAGGACTGCAGCCACCGGCAAGGCAATTTTTTCAACAAGGAAATCAGTCAGGTTGATGACCAGGATTGCGAGGTGGCAGAGGGTGCAGGTCGCGGCGATGTTTGAAGGCAAGCGGCATTCCGGCGGGACAATCTGGGCCTCAGCCAGCAAGGCCGGAGCAAGAAAAATAGCCAAGGCGAGCGGTATGGCAACGAGGGGGATAGGGTTGGCGAGGGCACGAATTTTCATTGGGTGGATCTACGCAGCCGCGCGCCCAATTCGAGATTGGCCCGTTCAATGGCCTGCTCAATGGTGAAGCGGCGGTTGGCCACTGACTCGATCATATCACTGATTATGGCCGTGACCGAATCGCCGCCGGCTACGGGGAAGGATCGCGCCGAGAGGACCTGGTCATAAAATGGGACGAGATAGTCTCTGGGCGGCTTGGTGCGGACAAGGTCGCGACGAGCCGGCGGCATACCTACGGCATCGATGTAAGCTTTTTGGACATCACTATTTTGCAGCCACAGCAAAAACCGCCAGGCATTGTCCGTTTCCTTGGAAACACGCGAGACCGCCAGGATATTGAAGCGGCCGTAATTAACCTGGATATCTTTGCGGCCGAGCTGGGGCAAGGGCGCGGCAGCAAAGTTCAGCTGAGGGTTTAGGGCCGCTATTTTTTTCGCATCGCTTGAATAGCCGAAAGCCATGGCCGCCCCGCCCTTGGCAAAAGCTTGGATAGAGTTTTCAAAGAGCGCATTCCAGGTGTAGGTTTTTTTGGCCGAGTTGGCAAATGAGATGTAGAAGGCCAGAGCCGTTTGCGTGGCTGGATGCTGGAGCGTGCTTTCGCGTTTTTGCGGATCAATAACCGTTCCTCCAGACTGATACATTAGCGCCAGGAGTATGTCGGAGGCATGTTCGACGTTGGAAGCCGTGCCCAAGGCCGCACCGGATCGGCGGATTGAGCCAAGCTCAGTGAGCTTGGTCAGGATTTTTACGTCTTCCACAAATTCATCCCAGGTTAAGGGCGGATTGGGGATGTTGGCGGAATTGAAATAGTCGCGGTTGTAAAAAAGGGCCAGGGTATCAAAAGCCAAGGGCGTGCCCGCAAGCTCTCCGGATGCGGTGATTATTGAGGGCAAAAGCGCGTCAATGAAACTGCCGCGCACATTCTTTTTTTGATAGCCCAGCGTCTCTTCGGGCAGGGCCTTGATTTTATCGCCGT
This sequence comes from uncultured Candidatus Saccharibacteria bacterium, assembly GCA_964363965.1. GTDB lineage: Bacteria > Patescibacteriota > Minisyncoccia > Sungbacterales > SURF-37 > CAYIKH01. The sequence goes on along the minus strand of CAYIKH010000021.1, from coordinate 6,979 downwards.
GTTTTTCCAGCCACGCATCTTTTAGCAGGAATACGTCGGGGCCCTGACCCGAGGCCAGGGCATTCAGGAGTTCTTCTTCGTAGTTTGAAGGGTTTTTCTGGGTATAGTGTATGGTGGCGCTGCGATTGACCCTGCCGTATTTTTCAATAATCATCCGCCACACCTCCGGCTCATCCTGGAACCCCCAGATTTCAAGCGTGAAAGCCGGTAGTGAGCGTTCCTTCAGGCCCGGGATTACACCGGTGAGCACCAAGACCGCAAGGAGCACCATCACCCCAATTGCGGCAAAAATGATCAATTGTATGCGATTGGGATTCATTACTTGCGGAGGAGAAGTCCGTAATGGTGCAAACCGGCATCAAATTCTTTTTCCAGCGTGAAACCGGCCTCCTCAGCCAATCTTCGGGCTGCGGCTTGGGTCAGGCGCAGGGCCGGGGAGGGGCCGGCGGGGAAAGGCGTATCATCCCATTCAAGAATGGCGAGGCGCCCCCCGCTCCGAATTACGCGGCGGGCCTCGGCCAGGACCTCCTTTTTTTTCTCGGCCTGGAACAGGATATTGGCCACAATCACGAGGTCCACGGCGTTATCAGGTAATCGCGAGCCTTTGGCAAGCTCCAGATCCGCCCACACGGTCTCAAGTTGCGGCAGGTGCTCAAGGTTGGCCCTGGACTTTATAAGATCAGTGGCCTGCTTCTGGACATCAATAGCCCAGACCTTGCCGTTTTCTCCGACTAATCGCGCGGCCGGAATGGAGAAATAGCCTCCTCCGGCCCCGAAGTCCGCCACCATCATGCCAGGACGCAGTTCAAAGTTGGCCATGATGCGTTCGGGCTGGAGGAAACCGCCAGTGCCGGTAACTTTTTCTTGCTGGGCTATTTCATTCATATCTCCAAAATTCTAAGCATGAAATCCCAAACAACTTTGCTTATTAATTTTCAATTAGCAATTTTCAAGCGAGTCCCAATTATTCAATTTTCAATTGAAAATTCATTGAAAATTGATAATTGGAAATTTAATAGATTGGATTCGTTTAGGATTTAGGATTTAGAAATTAGGATTTTATAGGGTGGTGATCGAAGCAATAGCATCCCCTTCTTCAAGCCTCATAACCCGCACCCCTTGGGTGGCGCGGCCGAGTATGGGGATGTCCGAAAGCTTGGTGCGGATGACTTGGCCCTTGCGGGAAATGGCGATTAGTTCGGCCTCCTCCCGGATAATATGCGTGCTGACCACCGCGCCGTTTTTGGCCGTGATCTTGGCGGTTTTAAGCCCGGAGCCGCCGCGGCGCTGGCGTTTATATTCCTTAAGCGGTGTTCTTTTGCCAAAGCCCTGGGCCATGACCACGAGGAGCCCGGATTTTTGGTCATCAAGTCCGCGGCGGATGATGGCTTGTCCGACGACGAGATCGCCTTTTTTGAGGCGGATGGCTTTCACTCCGGAGGCCCCGCGGCCCATGGCTCGTATCTCGCCTTCGCGAAAACGGATGGCCTGTCCCCCGGAGCTAACGAGCAAAACCTCGTCCTCGCCATTGGTGACGGCTACGCTTTTTAGAGCATCATCGCGCTTCAAGCCGATGGCCTGAATCCCGCTCCGGCGCACGTTCTCAAATGCCGCGGCGGCCACCCGCTTCATAATACCACGCTCCGTTACCATCACTAAGTAGCGGCCGGCTTTGGGCGAGGTTGGGCTCGCCGTCTTGGGGATGGCCACGAGCGAGCGGATATGCTCGTCCCCTTTCAGGGAAAGGAAATTGAAGATGGACTTGCCCTTGGCGGTGCGGGAGCCCTCGGGGATCTCATAGGCTTTGGTCTGGAAGACTTTGCCCGATGAAGTAAAGAAAAGGAGATCGGCATGGGTATTGGCCACCAGGAAATGCTCCACCACGTCCTCTTCCTTGGTTTCAATACCGGTGACCCCTTTGCCGCCGCGCTTCTGCACTCTCCAGACCCCGGGGCGGAGGCGTTTGATATACCCGCCGCGCGTAAGCACAATGATGATTTCTTCCTCGGGAATGATGTCTTCGGCTGCAATTTCACGGGGAGCGTGCGGGACAATGGCGGTTTTACGCTCGTCGCCGTAGGCTTCTTTCAGTCTGGTGAACTCTTTAGCCATTACCGCGAGCACCTTTTTGGGATCTTTGAGAATGGCTTCCAGCTCCTTGGCCAGGGCCACCTTTTCTTTTAGCTCATCATCAATTTTTTGGCGCTCGAGGCCAGCCAGAGTGGCGAGCCTCATCTCCAAAATGGCCGCAGCCTGGAGATCGGAGAACTTGAACTTGGCCTTGAGGTTTTGGTGAGCCGTTTCTTTGTCCGATGATTTTTTGATCGTCTGGATTACGGCATCAATTTGATCGAGAGCCTTGGACAAACCCTCCAGGATATGGATGCGTTCCTTGGCTTTGGTCAGGTCAAACTGGGTGCGGCGCGTGACTACGTTTTTGCGGTGCTTCAGGTACTCTTCGAGCATCCCTTTTAGCGAGAGTACCTGGGGTTGGATGCCGTCAACCAAAGCCAGCATGTTGAGATTGAAATTTTTTTCGAGGTCGGTGAATTTGTAGAGGCTGTTTAACGTCTTTTGCGGATAGGCATCGGTTTTTAAGTCAATGGCAATGCGGAGACCATCTTTGTCCGACTCGTCCCGGATATCCCGGATGCCCTCTATCTTCTTTTCATGGACGAGTTCGGCCATCTTAGTGATGAGTTCGGATTTATTCACCTGATAAGGGATTTGGGCGATGATGATTTGGCTTAATCCTTTTCTCTCGACAATCTCGGCCTTGCCGCGCATGACAATCGCCCCTCGGCCGCTTGAATAAGCCTGCCGGATGTCGGCCTGGTTAAAGATTATGCCGCCGGTCGGGAAATCCGGCCCCTTAACAACGTCGGCCAGTTCCTCGGCAGAGGCCTGGGGACGAGCGATGAGATGGAACAGGGCATCCAGGACTTCGCGGAGGTTATGCGGCGGGATGGAGGTGGCCATGCCCACGGCAATGCCGAAAGACCCGTTTATGAGAAGATTAGGCAGGGCGGATGGCAAAACAACCGGCTCCTTGCGCGTGGCATCGTAATTGGAGGTGAAGGGTACTGTTTCCTTGTCTGTATCTTTTAGAAGTTCCTCGGCCATTCGGGTCAACCGCACCTCGGTGTAGCGTTGAGCCGCGGCCGGATCCCCGTCCAGACTCCCAAAATTTCCTTGGCCGTTTACCAGCGGGTAGCGCAGCGAGAAATCCTGGGCCATGCGCACCAGGGCATCGTAGACGGCGATGTCGCCGTGAGGATGATATTTGCCGAGGCAATCCCCCACCACCGCGGCCGATTTTCTGAACTTGGCGTTATGGGCCAGGCCCATTTCATTCATGGAATACAAAATCCGCCGGTGTACCGGCTTTAATCCGTCGCGGACGTCCGGGAGGGCGCGGGCGACGATCACCGACATGGCGTAGTCAAGATAAGACTCCCGCATCTCGGCGGTGATCTCTCGTTTTTCAATTTTGCCGATATCTGCCATGTTGGTTTACGGTTTAAATGAGATTTGGCGCTACAGCCCGAATAACGGTTCAAAGATTTGTCGGAGACTGCTTTTTTGCTCCGGCGAGGCAGGAGGAGGCGCGACTAATTTAGCCACTAAACTCCGGTTATAAGACAAATTGGCAAGCTGGACATTCAGGGTTATGGCTATCCCTCGAGGCGTTGCCCCAACTCCTAGCGGCGAAAGGGATAAGACGGAGGACGGCTTGACTTGATTGTCGGGCGGGGATGCGAGGGACGGCAAAGCGGGTTTCTCGACCGGCGGCCGAGCGCCAGCCACTCCTCCTGCGGCATTGCGGACTTCAGTACTCCTGCGATCAAATTGGCGCCTCAGCTCCTCCAATTTTGCGAAAGTCGTGAGCGCGCTTTGGTATAGAGCCTGGAAAGGCGTCAATAGTTCAGCCAGCGAGGACCGAGATTCGCTTTTCGGCGTTGCTCTCGGGAATACGCCGGGATAGCTGTCATCGGGGACAATGGTAAGGACACTGCTGAACGAACTTACCCAGATAATAAAGACTACTGCCACCGCGCTCGCATAGGTGGCCATAGCCAGAATCCGCCGCTCGCCAGCCGGGCGGGCCTGAAGGCGATGCAGTATTGCGGCAAGACGTTCAATCATACACCGTATTATCCCTTTCCCAGCACCACGACCCGCGTTTCAGTTTCGGGAAGCTCCTTCCTTTTTATCACCACCTTTTCCAAGCGCTCCGGTTTGGATACGCCGTAGGATTTGAGAAAATCATCCACCGGCGCAAGTTTTACCTTCAGCCCCGGCAGGTGATAGTGCATTGGGACGATCAATCTCGGCTCGATGCGCTTGATAATGGCGAGCGCGGCCTGGCCGTCTATGGTATAGGTGCCGCCCACGGGGATTAAAAGGACATCCACCTCGCCCAGAGCCTCGGCGGTTTCATCCCGCAGCTCCTCCTCGCCAAAATCGCCCAGGTGCGCAAGGCGTATGCCCTCGGCCTCGATGCGGTATACAGTGTTAAGGCCCCGCTCTTTCCCTTGATGCGAGTCGTGGAAGGTCGGAATGCCCAGGATCGAAATTCCCCGGGCTTCGTATTCGCCCGGTCCGGCGACTATGAACGGTTCTCCGGCCAGAGCCGCGGCATTGGCATGATCGTAATGGGCGTGGGTGATAAGGACGATGTCGGCATGAAAACGCGGCGGGCTAAGCCCGATCTCCTTAGAGAACGGGTCAATAGCCAAAACCGTCTCGCGGGTATCCAGCTTGAAACAGGATTGACCGTACCAGGTAAGAGTCATAGTCTGTCCAGCTTCAAATTCAGGGTAAAGTGATGGTTAAAATAGCACTGCCATCGTAGCATGTTTTAAGCGTCAGGAGAAGCCTTTTTATGCGGTCATCTTGCGCTATTATCCGCGGTTTGTTATACTTTTCGCCGGTAAGCCCATAGGGCATGCCCCGTTCGATGGAGAAAAACATACCGAACACTGATCTCACTTTTGAAAAAGGCAAGCACCCCATGGAGGTGTTGCTTAAGCAAAAGAATAATTTAGGCGCTTTCCCCAAGGTGGGCGACATCGCGGAGGGCGTAGTGATTGAGAAAAAAGGATCGCGCCTTTTTGTTGACCTTGGTATATGCGGCATTGGCATTGTCTTTGGCCGCGAGTACTACGCCGCCCAGGACATCATCAAGAATCTGAATCTAGGCGAGCGCATCGCCGCCAAGGTGGTGGAGCCGGACAACGAAGAGGGCTATACAGAGCTCTCGCTGAAAGAGGCGGGCCGTGAAAAAAATTGGCAGGAGATGAAGCGGCTGAGAGATACCGGCGAGACCCTTTCCCTTAAAGTTCTTGAGGCCAACCGCGGAGGGCTGATAGTTGGGTATCTGGGTGTCCAGGGATTCCTGCCGGCCTCGCAGCTTTCGCAGGAGCACTATCCCCGCGTAGAGGGCGGCGACAAAGAGAAAATTTTTGAAGCCTTGAAAAAGCTCGTCGGCCAGACTCTGGAGGTCAGCATCATTGACCTCAGCCCGGATGAAGGCAAGCTCATTTTTTCCGAAAGGTCCAAAGAGACCGAGGCCGTTAAGCAGAGGCTGGCCCAGTACAAAGTTGGCGACGTGGTGGAAGGCCAGATTGCCGGAATTGTGAGCTTTGGGGCGTTCGTCAAATTCGGCGATGGCCTGGAGGGCTTGGTGCACATCTCGGAGATTGATTGGCAGCTGATTTCCAATCCGGCCGATGTCTTAAAGATCGGACAAGACGTGCAGGCTAAGATTATCGGCCTGGAGGGCGATAAGGTATCGCTTTCGTTGAAAGCCCTTAAGGAAGATCCATGGTCAAAGGTGGAGGAGAAATATAATAAGGGCGATACGGTGACCGGGACCGTGGTAAAGTTTAATCCCTTCGGCGCTTTCGTGAAGCTCGATGATAAAATTCAGGGTCTGGCGCATATCTCGGAGTTTGGCACCGAAGCCAAGATGAAAGAACTTCTCATCCTGAACTCTCCACATCAATTCCGGGTGTTGGCCGTTGATGCCAAGGAACATCGTTTAGCGCTTGGGCTCGTGCGGGAAGAAAATAGCCCTGAAGCGCCAGCCATCATGGCGACAGGCGCTGAAAGTCAGGAAGTACCTGGCTCATAGACAAATCGGGAACATTCGCACCTGCCCCATACCAAAGGGGAAAGGGCCTATAGTACAGTGGTAGTACACGGCATTCGCATTGCCGGGACGCGAGTTCAATTCTCGCTAGGTCCATCGGATCTTTAGTGCGGGGTTGCGGAGGCGGGGGTCCGATTCCCCCGGGTCCATTGCTGGAATTGGATAGGCCGGCTAAAGTAAATTGACAATCAATGTGCCGGGGTAGCTCAGTGGTAGAGCGCGTGCCTGAAACTTCGGGCCATCCTGCAGGAATGTGGGATTGCAAATCGGGTGAATTCGGGGAAACCCCGACGTTACGTCGGGGCAATCCCGAGCCGAGCCCCAGTGGGCAGTACGGTATTGGGGAAGGTGTAGAGACTAGCGGATGAGTCCCAACAATAATTCCGCATTAGCGCCCGATCCCCTATTCGTTTCGACGAAGGGGAATGAGATAGTCCAACGTATCTTGGAAGAGCACGGCGTCGCCAGTTCGATTCTGGCCCCCGGCAGTGAGCGGTCATAGTTTAGTGGTAGGACGGCTCCTTGCCAAGGAGCAGGCGCGAGTTCGATTCTCGCTGACCGCATAAACAAATTTAGCCAGCCCTTGTGGTTGGCTAAATTTGCTTAACTTGCGTTAGTTTGAGAATCGAACTCGGGAAGGGGGCCGGGGAAACGGGAGTTTCCCCGGCGAGACGCGAGGCGCTTCGCCGGAGGCGAACGCCCCGTCTGCGGTGGAAGAATTGAAACCGCAAGGTTTCAAGGAGCGGTGTTAGCGGAGCGAAGCGACGCGTGCCGCGACGAGTTCTAGGAGCGCAGCGACGGATTCTCGCTGACTGCATATAAATC
>CAYIKH010000020.1:3326-9444 GCA_964363965.1 uncultured Candidatus Saccharibacteria bacterium | reverse complement strand
CGGCGCTTATTTGCCGTATCGGCAAAGCGAACGGACTGCCGGCTACTCAAGAGAGCTTGAGCGCCTCATTGCCTCGGGGCAGGCCTATTACTGCCCGCATAGCGACACAGATATGGCCGCGGAGAAACAAAAGCAGCTCGAATCAAAACAGCCGCCGGTGCACCGCTGCGAATGGCGAGAGCGCGGGGTAGGGGAGGGGCAACCCTCGGGGGGAATTATCCGCTTCAAAACTCCGGCCGACCGAACCATCACCTTTGAGGATCTCATCCGCGGCTCTATTTCATTCGAGAGCAATCTCTTGGGCGATTTTTCCATGGCCAAGGATCTTTCCACCCCGCTTTACAACTTTGCCGTGGTCATTGATGACCAAGCCATGAATATCTCGCACGTCATTCGCGGCGAGGATCACGTTTCTAACACCCCCAAGCAGATCTTGATACAGGAGGCGCTGGGATTGATGAGGCCGGCTTATGCCCATCTGCCGCTTATCTTGGGGCCGGACCGCGCCAAACTTTCGGGCCGGCACGGCGCAACGGCCATCCGCGAGTTTCGTGAGGCCGGCTACCTCCCCGAGGCGCTCGTAAACTTCATGGCACTCCTCGGCTGGAATCCCGGAGACGATCGCGAGCTTTTATCGATGGGGGAATTAATCCGCGAGTTTGATCTCGCCAGGGTCCAAAAGTCCGGCGCCATCTTTAATATCCAGAAGCTTAACTCACTGAACGGCGAGTATATCCGGCGCAAGCCCGCGGCCAACCTACTCGATGCGGCGCGGCCTTTCCTACCCGAGGCGCCGGATAATTTTCACCTCCAGGTCATCGCCGTCGAGCAACCACGACTCAAGAAGCTCTCCGACCTCCGTGAAGCCGGGTTCTTTTACCAACAGCCCGAGTACGATTCCTCACTACTCCATTGGAAGGATATGACGGAGCAGGACGTCCGCGAGTCGCTCATTCGGACTCGGGAGGTCATAGAAGTCGCTTCGGAATTCTCCCAAAAACACCTTGAGACGATTTTTACCGCGATCACCAAGGCGGGGGACAAGGGGCGTTTCCTCTGGCCGCTGCGGGTGGCCTTGAGCGGCAAAAAAGCCTCGCCCGGACCTTTTGAAATCATGGCCATCCTCGGCAAGAGCGAGACTTTGAAGCGGATTGATCTGGCACGGCGAAAAATTTCGGAGGACCTGGCGCGATAGTTAGCCGGATCCTCGCATGCTATAATTGAGGAATGATGCGGCCGCTGGCATATTCAAGGACGGGGCGAGGACCCTGGCTCGGGGTCTTGACGCTTGTTTTTTTATGCCTGACCATCGCCCTCATGAGTTCGGCCCAAGAGCCGGCAGCCGGAAACCAGTCCGAGGATCTCCGAAAACAGATCGAAGATAAAAATCAGGAAATTCGTCGCCTGGAAGCCGAAGCCGCCGAGCACCGCCGGGCCATTGAGGACCTGGAACGCACGGCCAACACTTTTGCATCTCAAATTCAAGGCATTGACCGGACGATCAGCCGCCTGACCACATCCATACGCCTGACCAATACCAAGATCAGCCGCGCCAACCTGGAAATACGGGAACTCACGCAAGATATCCAGGGCAAGGAAGAATCAATTGGAGCCGAACGCCGGCATATGGCCTCGCTCGTCGTGGCTCTGGCCGCCATGGATCGGGAAACTCCGCTTGAGATCATGATGAAACACGAGACGATCTCAAGCTTCTTCAACTCGGTGGATCAGCTCCTGGGCGTACAGGCCGAAATCCAATCGACGCTGGAAACCCTGAGGACGGCCCGCGCCGCACTCCAGGAAAGCAAGCTTAAGACCGAGAAGAAGAAGCTCGAGCTTTCGGCCTTGGCCGAGGACCTTGACGACCAAAAGGCCCTGCAGCTTGAAGAACGGCAAGAGCGAAGCAATCTTCTCCAGACGACCAAAAGCCAGGAACGACGCTACCAGGAACTCCTTGCCGAAGCCGAGCGCAAACGCGAGGCTCTGGAGCAGGAAATCAATGCCCTGGAGTCTGGCTTGTCCCCGGAATTCGATCGCTCCATCCTACCCAAGGCGAGCTCGGGAATCTTAGGCTGGCCACTGCCTGATCCCATCTTTATAACCCAATATTTCGGCAACACCGCTTTTGCTCGTTCCGGGGCTTATCAGGGCAAGGGCCATAACGGCATTGACCTCCGCGCGAGCGTTGGCACGCCGGTATTCTCAAGCGAGCAGGGAAGGGTGCGCTCGACCGGCGACACTGATCAGTCCTGCCGCCGGGCCTCCTACGGCAAGTGGGTACTTATTGACCACCCCAATAACCTGGCCACGCTTTATGCCCATCTCTCGCTAGTCAAAGTCCGGCCCGGGGATGCCGTCAACCGCGGGGAACTCATCGGCTACTCCGGACGGACCGGCTATGCCACCGGGCCGCACCTGCATCTCACTGTCTTCGCTAGCCAGGCGGTCACGGTTACGCAGATGAGAAGCCGAACCTGCGGGCGCCTGATGACCCTGCCTATCTCGCCATTCGGAGGGTATATGAATCCGCTCGATTATCTGTAAATGGTCATGCGGCTTATTATCGGATTACTCATTGCCGCCACTCTGGCTATCGTGATGATTAATGGTTGGCCGGGGATTGAAGGGCCATCGGAGCTTGAAAGAGAGGATATTATTGACCTTGCGGATCTTCGGCTCCCCGCCGAGCCAAAGCCTCCACCGCCGTCTTGGCCAACCCCACGCCCAGCTCCAGAGGAGATACGACCATCGGAAAATCGCATCACGCAAAATAAAGAAACCGAAGTCATTCCTCCGGCCGCGCCGGCCCCTCCGCCGCCAGCGCTTAAAGACCAGGAATTCTACAGCCGCACTGCCGGCGCCGTCATCCAAATCCTCTGTCAAAACCCGAGCGAGCTATTTGCCGCCAGCGGCACAGTAGTCAATGAGCGCGGGCTTGTCATCACTAATGCCCACGTTGCCGAGATTATAGAGAAAAGCGGGGAACCCAATTGTCAGGCTCGATCCGGAAGCCCGGCTGATTCTTTTGCCAAAATCGAGGTTGTCTTCATTGCCAGCACTACGGCCAAAATCGGCGAAACCCAGGTGCCGCAGCGTGATTTCGCATTCCTAAGGCTGCTCGAGCCGCGCGGGCCGATCAGCGCTGTCGAAATTGATCCAAATTATCTTGGCGGAGCAGGGGAGTGGTTTTTCACCCTGGGCTACCCTTCCGAGTTTCTCCAGGCTCTCGCCACGTCAGTAAACTCTAATCGGGTCTTCTCCAAACTCGCGGTGGCTGGGATCACTGACATTGACGGCAACCTCCAGACGCCCGACGGCTACATCTTTCGCGGCGGCCTTATTCTTCAGCAGGGCAGTTCGGGAACCGCGCTCTTCTCGGCTTGGAGCGGAAAGGTGGTGGGTTTGGTTTTTGCCACCACCAAAGGTCAAACCACGGAGGATCGCGAAGGCGTGGCCCTGGCCACGCCCTATATTGACCGAATTCTCCGGCTTGAAACCGGCCAGGGCCTTGAAGAATTCGTCGCCAGCCACTAATCTAGATTGTTATTTCAATGGATGAAAGCGGCGATGTGTTTTTTCCGCATATTTATCCGAAGCGTGCACGTATCGGGTGGTGGTGTGAAGCGATTCGTGGCCCAGCAAAATTTGAATTGCCGCTGGATTTGCTCCTTTTTCAGCAAGATACGTGGCAAAGCCGTGACGGAACGAGTGAGCTGAGGTAGGCACGTTAATCCCCAGCCGTTCACGGTATTGCTTTATTTTCATTTGCAGATAATTCGGCGATATCCGTGCCTGGGCCTGACCGACGTTTCTACCTCGATAGGGTACAAAGAGCGCGGGGTGATCGCCGCTTCTCATTGACGAATACGCCTTAATATGTTTTTGCGCTCTAGGGGTGAGGTAAACGAAGCGTTCCTTTTTCCCTTTGCCGCGGATGAATATCCGGCCCGTCCTGTCAATCTGATCGCGGTTCAAGGATACCAGCTCGGAAATACGCATTCCGGTCGAGAAGAGCGTCTCGAGCATGGCGCGGTTGCGGAGAGCAATGGGTTTCGATCGCTCGAACTCGTTTGGAGACTCAATTAAGCGGACAAGGGCTTCAAACTCGGCTACCCGCGCATGGCGGCGGGGCATTTTTAGGAGTTTCACCGCTTCCGGGGCGATCGGAGATGCGTAGTCCATATCTATAAGGTATGCAAGATACCTCCGGAGGCTGGAGAGAGTTCGATTGATGGAGCCAGCGGAGAGGCGGGTCATGGCTTTGCCGCTTTTGGCGGTTTTGCGGTCCACGGACGTTAAGTAGGCTTTGTAAAGCTCGATGGATCGCTTGGTAATATTCCGGAAGGGAAACCTGAGGTCTTGATTAAGGAAATGCTCAAAAACTTCGAGATCGCGCTCGTAGTTGTAGGTGGTCTCGGGGGAGTAGTTCGAAGTCTGCAAAGAGAGAAGGAAATCGTCTTTATAAGGAAGGTCGATTTTGCGGGTCATGCGACTGAGCGTTAGGGTAATTATACTCAGTTTAATTGATAAGGAGCTCGGTGACAAAATGACTTATCCACATAAGTAAAAAGCCGATGGAGGGACTCCCCTTGCCATCGGCTCTATCAGGACAGGAAACTCGTGGAGGAAAAAGAACTCATGAGAACTAACAGAGAAAACAGAAACCAAGAAACTTCACCTCATCCAGCCAGCTGGCGAGTGCCCAGAGAATGGTCAGGGAGACCACAATCCACACCAGCCGCCTAACCGACACTCTTGCTCTTACCGCCCGCAGCCACCAGGGCCGACCGTGATCCTCCCGGACTTGAGACCTTATGGCTCCTGGCGAGATTAAACGGGTTTGCCTCTGTTTTTGTCTCTCGGGGGGCGTAAGTTTCACCGGCAAGACCATCCCCTCCTTTCCAAAGACCACATCAGCTAAGAAAACCAGTAGGCCGCAAGAGCGATTAGTGCAAAAATTGCAGCCAGGGTGGCTAATCCCCGCCACGGGAAAAAGGGCCGCTCGTCGAAGGTGCTATGATAACGAAGCCACATGGTCCATCCCCTCCTCTCTTATTTTCTCAGCTTACTCCAGGTTCGGGACTAATTAAAGCGAAGAATCCACAGATACGGGTCAGGACATTGATACGCGTTGCTGCAACTCTAATTGAAAAAACCGGCAGGGGTGCTCCCCTACCGGCATAGGTCTAACTTGACTGTTCGGCTCGCTACTCGAAGGTGATGTAGGCGGCCATCACGGCAAGCTCGGTTTTCCCATCTTTGAACGTCAGCCAGAGCCGACGGCGGCCAGGACAGAGTCGCACCAAGAATTTGCAGTCGGGCTTATCGGTGAATGACCTGGTGGCTGTACTCCATCCATCACCGATCATATGCCACTCCCCGTACCCTGGCTCCTCGTTCTGACGTTGAACCTCTAAGGAACCATCGCTCTGGAGCTCGACGGTGACCTTCCCGAGTGCGGCGAGGAGCATCTCCCGTTCTGAATCCTTTGTTGCACGGAACGCAATCCGCACGGCTGCGGCGTGTCTTTCTTGCCCCGCCCGAAGACGGCTCGGGCATTCCACCTCAACAACCACACTGCCCTTCAGACCAGCCTTCTGCCGCAGAATTGAGCCTACTGTGACGCCAAGATCGGGCGTCTGCTCATTCGAAGCCTCACCTAGCCGCCGGACTGTCTCGGCCAGCAGAGCCTCGTTCTGGACCCGAGCGAACGGATCATCATGCTGGTAAAATTCATCGGGCTTGATCGTTCCATCACGATGGAGACGGTAGAGCTCTTCGATGTGACCGAGGAAGGACACATCCTCGGCGGCGATGATGCGCCGGATGGCCCGTTCGGTGAGGCGCCAAGTACCCGCGCCGTAGCCCTTCTCCCTTTGTATCGCGGATAAGAGAAGTAATTTGAGGAACGCCGATACGCGTGCCGCCTCCCAGTAAAGATGCGGCCGCTGCCGAAGCTTATCAGCAACTACTTTCGCGGCCTCGTGGAGAACAGATGAGTCCTCCTTGCTTAGCGCGATGGCGAATTCGATGGCCCGCGCGCCCTCGGACGCGTCGAAATTCTTGCCCTCCCCGGCGAAATGGACGTACCAGTTGAAAAGCTCCTCCCAGAGACGGT
>CAYIKH010000020.1:0-3316 GCA_964363965.1 uncultured Candidatus Saccharibacteria bacterium | reverse complement strand
CTCGATTCGATCCGGAGATGCTTCTCCACCAATGCGGCCGTAAGGGTTCCGACGCAAAGCCTCTAGGCAGGCGTTCCGAACTTCTTCCAGCGGACACGCCGCAAGCGTATTGAACGGCTTGTATTCCGCCTCCCGCAGTAAGGACTGAAGGGGTATTGTTGAGGACAGGTTTCCGACCGCCTGATCCATGGGTTCCTCCATTTGCGCCTGGGTAGGCGCGTAGAAAGTTAACGAACTCCTGCTGGGTAGCAGGCACTGGTACTCAAGCACGATCTATTTTATATTGTCAAGGTGTGTTCATGCGTAGCTGCGGTAGAATCAGGTTAATAAGGACCTCATGAGAACCTCCTACTCCGCTTTAGAAACATACAAACTCTGCCCGCAGAAGTATAAATTCCAGGAAATTGACCGGATTCCGGCCGCCAAATCCAAGGCCGCGGTTTTCGGCACGCATTTGCACTCCACGTTGAAATTCATGTTCTCGCACGATCCCCTCTTCCCTACCCTGGATGAGGTGTTGAACTTTTTCCGCGAGAATTGGCCACCCCAGGAGAAAATGGAGGTCACGCCCGAAGAGAAACAGCTTTACCTTGAGGCCGGCGAGAAAATGCTTAAAAACTTTTATGCCAAAAACGCGCCCTGGAATTTCGCCGTGGTGGACCTGGAATCGCGCTTTGAAGTTTTGATTGAAGACACGCGGCGCAAGGAAACCCATGTTTTGGCCGGCCGGATTGACCGCATTGACAAAAGCGAAGACGGCTACGAGGTCATTGACTACAAAACATCGCGGCGCATGCCTTCTCAGGACGAGGTGGACCGCGATCTTCAGATGTCCATTTATTCGCTGGGACTCCAGCGGCGCTGGCCGCACTTAAAAGCCGAAGATATCCGGCTCTCCCTATATTTTTTAAAGCACGGCGAAAAGCTCTCCACCAGCCGCAGCGCCGAAGCCACGCTAGCCACGACCCACGACCTTTTGCGCGACCTTTCCGCAATCCAGGCCAAGCTCTCCACTGGTGAACGCTTTGAGCCCGCGCCCGGGCCGCATTGCGATTGGTGCCCGTACAGGCCCATCTGCCCGGCCTGGCGGCATTTGTATAAGAGGCAGGAATCCGGAATCAAGAATCAGGAAGAGATTGATGCGGCGCTTAAAGAATACTTCGAGATTTTGAAAGGACAACGCCAGAGCGAGGCGCGTTTGGCCGAACTTAAATCAAAAATCTCCGCCTACATGGAAGCCGAAGGCTACGATCGGGTTTTCGGCGAGGTCGGGTATCTTGCGCGCTCGCAGCAGAAGCGCTTCACTTATGATTTTGAAAAAGTCCGCCAGATCCTGGAGCCGCTCGGCAAGTGGGAAGAGATTCTGGCCGCTGATGAGCGGAAACTAAAAACGATTGTAAAAGGACTGCCGCTCGAAATTCAATCCAAGATCGAGGAGGCCAAAGTAGTCACCAGTGAATTCACCCTGCTTACCGCAAGCGCCAAGAAAATCCCCAAGCCCTCAGAATCCCCTCCCCCACCCTCCCCACCTTCTTAAAACTTCTTAAAATTGAAAAGACTTTAAAAACGCGCCCGCCGACAAGGCGGGCGCGTATCATGGAGGCATTCGACTCCACCAATGCCCTTATATGGCTACAGTCCCTCGACGTCGGCAGTGGCCACGAAGCGCATGTGAATGATATTACCCTGCGGGTCGCGGATGGTGAGATTCTTGGTGTGGTCAAACTGGCGATCGCCATCGTCGGAATGGAGCATGGCGTAATAGACCCGGCCCTCCTCTGTCCCGCGCAAAAGCTCGACCGTCCCGGACTGGCTCTGGCCGGCATTGAAGAGCTGGGCTCCAAGAATCCTTCCCGGCTGGCCGTCCGCATCCTCATGAATAACCACCCAGCCGTCCTGGGCCAGTGTGACTAAGGCAGCGGCTACATTCATTCCCGGCGGCTGGTCGTTCACGGCAATGGCGTTGCCGCCGGTAAGGATAGCTCCGGAGATATCCGGGCCGGGCTCCTCCCCCGTTTCCGGCCGTATCAGCCCTGGAAACTCACCGCGCTCGGCCGACCGGCCGAGCCAGAAACCTATCCCACCAGAAAGAATGATTAGGACCGCTGCGGCAATTATCGCTTGGCTCTTGTCTAAATTCATATCATCTTAACAGGGCTCCCCTTCCCTGCTTATCGTCAGGGTAGCGCAAGTAAACGTCCCCAGTCAAAGGTATTGTCACTGCACACGGCCGCCCGCACCGCGATGGATGATCTTGTAAATAACTCCAGCCTTGTCATCCGAGAGGTACATCGCGCCGCCGGGCTGAATCAAAATATCCACCGGTCGGCCAAGCGCGCCCTCGGAAGTGAGCCAGCCAGTGATAAAATCCTCGGCCCCCTGGTAGTTGCCTTCCTCGTCAAGCTTGTGGCGGACAACTTTGTAGCCGGTGGGCTCGCTGCGATTCCACGAACCGTGATAGGCCACGAGAAGGTCGTACCAGTAATCCTCCGGCCAACCCGAATCTACCGGCACAAAGGCGAGCCCCAGCGGAGCCACATGCGCCTCGAGGTCAATAAATGAGGATTTCTCAAAAGGCTCCGCGCAGGGATTGCGGATATAAACGTTCTTGTCAAAGTCAGTGTCGTGGATGTTTTTGCCGTAGCAGATCGGCCAGCCGTAGTTCTTGCCCTCCTCGATGATGTTTATTTCATCCGGCGGCAGATCATCGCCGAGCCAGTCGCGGCCCATATCGGTCGCCCACATCCGGCCTGAAAAATCCCAGGTGAAAAAGACGGCGTTCCGCAACCCCCGGGCGAAGATTTCGGATTGCTGGCTCTTGGGATCATAGCGGAGGATTGCCGCCCGCCGCTCATCCCGCTCGTTGCAGACGTTGCAGGAGGATCCCACCGAAATATAGAGCTTCTTATCTGGGCCGAAGGCGATAGTCCGGGTAAAATGACCCTCGCCCAAGGGCAAGGAGATGATTTCCTCGCCCGGGTCATCCGAGTAGGTGGTCACACGCCAGAGACGGCGCTCTTCAGCAATATAGATAAGAAGGGGGCTCTCGGGATCAAAAGCCAAGCCATGGGGCTTACGCAACCCAACAAAAATGTCATCCTGGTTACGCACCCGGCCGGTGTCGCGGTCAATCTCAAGGAGCGTGACCGCGCCGGCCTCGGTCCGGCTCACCCACATGTTCCCGAACTGGTCAAAACGCATCACCCGCGCCCCGGGGAGATCTTTGGCAAAGACCGAGATGGCAAAGCCCGGCGGGAGCTTCAAGGGCATATCCGTTTCATTGACCGCCGGCGGAACCTCCGAATCACCGGGGATG
>CAYIKH010000019.1:0-10156 GCA_964363965.1 uncultured Candidatus Saccharibacteria bacterium | reverse complement strand
ATAAACTGCTGATCTGCGGCGCAAGGAATATTGCGGCCAATGCCCCGATGAGAAGAAACGGCGCAAATGCGAGCTCGCTCTTCCACCGTAGCTTCTGCATGGCTACTGCCAGTATACCAAAAGCTGCGCCAATCCAAAAGGCCAGCAAAAATCCGGCTATGGCCAGAGGCGGTCCGAGGTAGGCGGCAATAGCCAAGGCCAAATCCGCATCGCCCCGCCCCATAGCCCGACCCCGCGAGAAAAACCAAAGCGACCAGAATACGGCAAAGGCGGCAAGACCAGCGATGATCGTCGCCAGGAAAAGGGTCGGACTGCCGGATCGGACCCAGGCTGCGATTTTGTCGGCAAGTCCGGCGGCCAAAAGAGGCCAGATAAGAACAGCAGGAATAAGATGATGCTCAAAATCGTAGAATGCAATAGCCACGGCGAACCCCCCAAAGAAAGCGTAATAGAAAAAAGAAACAAAAAGCTCCCATTCCTTGGCGACGCTGGCTGCGGCGAGCGACGCCGGGAGAGGCACGGCGCCCTGTCCAATCCCCCAGCCTAAAGCAACGAAAAGAACAGCGGTGACAAGCTCAATGGCCAAGTAGCTTCGCGAAATGGGGTGGGAGCAGGAACGACACTGCCCGCCCTGGAGTAAAAAACTCAGGACGGGCAGGAGTTCAAACCAACGAAGTTCTCGCGAACAATGCGGACAGCGCGAACGGCCCCAGAAAAGTGTCTGGCCGGTACCGAGGCGAGCGACAACTACGGTCAGGAAGCTCCCGACAGCCAAACCGAGCAAAGCCAGCGCAAAAGAGATAAGGACGTTCACCGGCTCATTATGGTCTTACGCAGTAGTAGAAGTTCGGCGAGTCAGTGCAATCAACGGTGCCTGCCCCGGAGTCAACATCGTTGCTCAACGGTCCGCCGGTCAGGCTCTCCTCCAGCTGGGCGCGAAGGACGTAGGAGACACATGGAGCACTAGCGCAGTTACCGCTTGAGCCGTCAAGTCCCTGATAGGAGTAGCTTCCCGGCGACGGAGACGTGGGCACGGCCGGAATGTAGGCGGTGGCCAGGCCGGCCATACTCGTCCCGCCGATGTAGCTGCCGCTGTTGCCGTCAAAGTAAAGCTCGAGGGCAAGCTGCAGCTGCCTGACATCGGCTATGCGGCGAGCGTCGCGGGATTTCCTCCGGGCGCTGTTCAGGGAAGCCAAGACAATGGAGGCCAGAATCCCGATGATGGCGATGACCACCAAAAGTTCGATCAAGGTGAAGCCGCGCGATTCCCGGCGGCGCAATGGATTGGATAGTGAAAACATTGGAAGTGGTTACGCAAAAATTTATGACCGTAACTCGACCTTTTTGATGATGCGTTCAATGATGAACGGGTTCATCGAGGATTTTTACATGCAACTTGGGCTACGGCCTTACGCAGTAGTAGAAGTTCGGCGAGTCAGTGCAATCAACGGTGCCTGCCCCGGAGTCAACATCGTTGCTCAACGGTCCGCCGGTCAGGCTCTCCTCCAGCTGGGCGCGAAGGACGTAGGAGACACATGGAGCACTAGCGCAGTTACCGCTTGAGCCGTCAAGTCCCTGATAGGAGTAGCTTCCCGGCGACGGAGACGTGGGCACGGCCGGAATGTAGGCGGTGGCCAGGCCGGCCATACTCGTCCCGCCGATGTAGCTGCCGCTGTTGCCGTCAAAGTAAAGCTCGAGGGCAAGCTGCAGCTGCCTGACATCGGCTATGCGGCGAGCGTCGCGGGATTTCCTCCGGGCGCTGTTCAGGGAAGCCAAAACAATGGAGGCCAGAAGCCCGATGATGGCGATGACCACCAAAAGTTCGATCAAGGTGAAACCTCTTTTGTCTTCTAACATACTAAGTATTTAATTACATCTAATATGCCGCTAGTATACCGCCTAAGCGCTGCTGAAATAAAGCGAATTTTCCACAGGGCTAACCCCCACACCAATTGTGGCAAGAGCGCGAAGCGCTAGGCTGCGGTGATCCCGGGATGTCCAGCACAGCGATAAGTACCAAGCCAGGCAATGCCTAAAAAATGAGATAAGCATTGCCACAATTGGTGTGGGGGCTAAAGAATGGTCGAGAGGTTATAGAGCGGCACCAAAACCGCGGCCACAATAAAGGCCACCCCCAGGCCCAGGAATACTATCAGCGCCGGCTCAATCAGTGAAACGAAGTTTTCAAAAAGGTTATCAACATCGCGCTGGTAGAAACTGGCGGTGGATTTAAGAAGGAAGTCAAGCCGCCCCGACTCCTCGCCGACTCGGATCATTTGGGTCACCAGCGGCGGAATCTCGGCGTACTGGTCAAATGAAGTGCTGATGGTGTTGCCGGCCTTGACCGCTTCGGCCGCGGCTCTGATAATGCGTTCGTACACGCCATTGGCCACCACCTCGGCCGTGATCTCCAGAGCCCGAATAATGGGGATGCCGGCAACGATTAACGTGGCGAGGTTATCGCTCAGGCGGGCCAGATAAACTTTTTTCAAAAGCCCGCCGAGGATAGGCAGACGAATCTTCAATCCATCCCAGGCATAGGCTCCCCGCTCGGTCTGAATAAATCGCCAGCCCACCACTGCCAGGGCCGCGAGCACGAGCAGTATCACGAAACCCCACTCGACGAGGAAAGAGGAGAAGCCGATGATGATCCTGGTGTAAATTGGCACCTCTTGCCCCAGCTCCTCAAAAATGGAAGTCAGGCGCGGGATAACCACCACAAACATCACGATCATTACCCCGATCATTGCGGCAAAGACGAAAGCCGGATAAATAAGAGCGTTCCTGGCCTTGGAGGTGAGCGCATAGGAGCGGTCGAGGTAGTCGGCGAGGTACAAGAACACATCCTCGAGCTTTCCCGATTCCTCGCCGGCCCGGACCATGGAAAGGTAAAAGCGCGAGAAAACCCTGGGATGGCGCCCCATGGCCTGGGAAAGAGCCGAGCCCCCCGAGACATCATCAAGGATTGCGGTGATGGCGGTGCGAAAGGTCTGAGAACCCGTCTCTTTAGCCAGCGTCCGGAGCGAATGGGCGACCGGAACCTTGGCCTGAAAAAGCGTGGAGAGCTGGCGGGAGAAAATTACCAGGTCCTTCTGCTTGACACGCTGAAAAAAGGCGATGGGCCTGGTCCAAAGGGGCTGGGCTTCCGCAGGGCTTATTGCGGTAATGACAAGATTCTGGCGCTGGAGAGTATCAACCGCGCCTTCGACGGTCCGAGCCTCGACCACTCCGCTCCTCGGCTCGCCCTCAGGAGTCCGTGCCTTGTAGCTGAACTGAGGCATACCCGGTGCTACAACTTAAAACTATTAGAATTTAGAATTAAAGGATTCGAGTTAGTGGTAAATCCAGCATATTTCTTGCCGTCTGGACAGCTTTAGAAAACGATACGCCCAGCGCCACAACTTCGTTGTAACACCTAACACGAGCACATGTTCGCAGTTGTAGCACCGGGCATACTAGCCGGCTAGGAGTGATCGGAATTCATCCGCGTTCAAAGAGTAGTCCATCGCCTGATCCATGGTAATTTCGCCACGCCGAACTAGATCCACGAGCGTGCGGTTCAGGCTGACCATGCCCTGGTCGGAACTGGTCTCAATGACAAGATCAATCTCATGGGTCTTGGCCTCGCGGATAAGGGTGCGCACTGCCGGTGTCCCGATCAGGACCTCCACCGCCGGTATAAGGCCTCCGGCCACCCTGGGAATGAGGCGCTGCGATACAATGGCCACCAACGTGGAGGCGAGTTGAGCGCGAACCTGGCCTTGCTGATGGGCTGGGAAGCTGTCAATGATGCGATCAAGCGTCTGGGCGGCGTTATTGGTATGAATGGAGGAGAAAATAAGATGGCCGGTCTCGGCCGCGGTCACAGCCATGGCCATGGTTTCGGGATCGCGCATCTCGCCAATCATGGCCACATCCACGTCTTCCCGGAACATCGAGCGCAAGGCCCGGGCAAAGCTTTGGGTGTCCGCGCCGACCTCGCGCTGGTCAATAATGGAGCGATCCGAAGTAAAAAGATATTCAATCGGGTCTTCAACGGTGATGATATGCTCAGTCCGGGCGTGATTGATGTAATCCACCATGGCCGCAAGCGTGGTGGTTTTGCCGTGCCCGGTCGGACCGACCACCAGAATGAAACCCTGCTGCCGATTGCAAAATTCCGCCAGGATCGGCGGCAAATTCAATTCCGTAAAATTGCGGATAGTGGTGGAAATATAACGCAAAGCCGCCCCCATGTAGCCGCGCTGGAAAAAGACATTGACCCGGAAGCGCGCCGTTTCCTTGAAGGCATAGGAAAGGTCCAACTCGCGCTTGAGCAAAAATCGCTCCTGCTGCTCCTTGGAGAGCATGACAAAAATCAGCTCCTTGATCAGCGCGGGAGTCAAAATCGGATATTTGGCCAGCTCAAAAAGCGCCCCATTAACCCGGATGCCTGGATGCCGCCCCACGCTAAGATGCAGATCCGAGGCGTTCTCCTTCAAAACAATTTGCAACAACTCGGGAAATAATTCAGCCATAAGCCGCAATTGAAATTCGAATTGCGATATTCGAATTTAGGATTTTAATCATGGCGTGGCCGTCTGCAATCCGGCACTCTTGCCGGGAATGGTGTCGGTTTCCAAATAATAGTTGATGGTGTAGGTGGTGGTGTCGGTGGAGACATAACGGTAGTAACGGAAAGAGGCCGAAGGCATAGTGGAGGACGGGTCGGCCGGGCAATTATGCTGAGGATCGAAGGGGACGCCGCTTAGGGTTTCGCCACTAATAAGAGCGGTTGATACCGCATCGCTGCCGTTAAGGCAGACCGCAGTAGCCGCTGACGGATAACTCTCATTACTGTTGACGTATAGCCCCAAAGCGCTCTGCAGAGTTTTAATCTCCTGCTCGCGCTCGGCGTCCCTGGCCTTAGACCGGGCAGCTGAAAATTGAACGAATATGATTGAGCCAAGCATGGCGATAATGGCTACCACGACCAGGAGCTCAACCAAAGTAAACCCCCCACGGAATGATGAAATTGCAGAATCGCTCCGCTTGATGAATCGCTTCGCTTGATGAAGTGGCCTGAGATTTGGTGTCATCAATTTCACCAACTTCACCATATCTGACAATTTCATGGTTTCGCTTCTATACTACTTCCAGAAGCTCCTTGATGCCAATAGTGCCCTGAAGCATCTTTATAATGCCGTCCTGCTTCATCGTCACCATGCCCTGGCGCCTGGCCTCGGCGGCAACCTTGGACTCCGACGGACCTTCAAGTATTATCCGCTCCAGCTCCGGCGTCATCTCAATCATCTCAAATATGCCGATGCGGCCGGACGTCCCCTTGGGGCAGGTGGACGAAATTTTGCCCTCATAGATTTCGTTATCCTTTAGTCCGGTAAGCTCCTTGCGGCTGTCCTCGGACAGGGCGCTGAATTCCTGGCTAATCATCTCACGCAATCGCGCCGATGGCTTCATCGAAGATCGCGAATCATCGCAGAGACGGCGCACCAGCCGCTGGGCCATGCCCAGGATGACGGTTGAAGGTATCAAAAACGGATCCACGCCCATGTCAATCAAACGCGGAATTATGCCAATAGCGTTATTGGTGTGCAGAGTGGTCAGGACCAGGTGGCCGGTGAGCGCGGCGTGGACCGCGAGCTGCGCCGTTTCTTTGTCGCGAATCTCGCCGACCATGATGATATCCGGGTCTTGCCGCACAATCTGGCGAAGCCCCGAGGCAAAATCATAGCCAATCTCCGGCCGCACCTGAGACTGATTGATGCCGGCGATAAAATACTCCACCGGATCCTCGAGCGAGACGATATTACGCGACTCATCGTTCAACAGGTTAAGCATGGCGTAGAGCGTCGTGGTCTTGCCCGAGCCGGTCGGCCCGCTGATGATAATCATGCCATAGGGCTTGCGGATGGCCGATTCAATCACCCGGAGATTCCGGCCAAAAATACCTAGATCCGGCATGGTCTTGATGCCGACTTCAGGATCAAGAATCCGCAATGCCACCTTCTCACCAAAGCTGGTCGGAAAGGTTGAGACCCTAACATCAATCTCGCGGTTTACGACCCGCGCATGAAACCGGCCATCCTGCGGGACGCGCGTCTCGTCAATCTTCAGATTGGACATGATCTTGATCCGTGAGAGAACGGCGCTCGAAACATCGCGGGGAAGCAGGAGACTGGTATGAAGAATGCCATCAACGCGGAAACGCACCCGCAGATTTTTTTCCCCGGGCTCGATGTGGATGTCCGAAGCCCGACCCTCCACGGCGTGGCGCAGAATCACCGCCACCATCCGCGTGATCGGCGCCTCCTCCGCGACCTTGCCCATTTCCTCCTCGATTTTGACCCCCGGCCGTCCGGCTTCAACCTCCAGTTCTGTCTCAAACTCCGAAAGGGCCCGCGTCACCTCGATGCCCAGGCTCTTATACTCCTCAAGAACCCGTCTGAGATCGCTCGGCATGATTAGAAACACCCTAAAAGGCATGCCCAGCCGAGAAGCTATGAATTTCAACGCTTCTTGCCCGCTGACATCATCGGGGTTGACCATGCCCACCTCGAGCATCCCGCCCTCTTCGCCCATAGGCACGAACTGATAGAACTTGGCCGACTCCTCGGGAATATTTTTCAAAATCTCAAAAGGGATTCTTCCGCCCTCGAGAAACTTAACGGGGATGTTTAAAATGTCGCTCTTGGCCATAACGACATCGCGCTCGCTCAAGCCAAACTCATAGAGAACCTCATCAATAGGACGCTTCCCGCCCCGCGCCTTGCGGCGTGCCGCTTCGGCCTGTTCCTGCGACAGGAGACCTTTCAGAACCAGGACATCAGTTATGTGTTTGGCCATAGCAATGATGCCAATCTACGAATGGAATGCCAATCTACAAATTGCGAATAGCGGTATCACATTGGCAATTCGCACAATTGACATAAGATTCGCAAATTGGCATCACGTCTCTAGAATGGCACAAAAGGATTGGCCCGGCCGGGTGAAAACGCCGGGGCTGGGGGCGGCGGCACCTCGCCCAACGAGAGGAAGGCGGGGTCGGAAAGAATGCTGAAGTCAAACTTCAAACTCCTTAACTGGCGGTAATAGGCCAATTGCGCTTCATCGACCGGTGATGGGATGTTCAAAGTCGCTTCTGGATCTGGAGAGGGAGACTGACGAATGTAGCGTAACCACACAAATCCGGTGGCGGCGATGAGAAGGATAAGAACAATGGTGAAAGTGGTTTGTCGCATACGAATTTTATTTACTTTTATTTACGAGCGCAGTTGGCCGCTGCGATTTTTCGCCCTCGGCTCAAAATCGTAGGCCAAACCATCAGCGCTGGTAATACATGGTTCCTTCAAGAGAAAACCCCAGCGGGCCGATGACTCCAGAAGCAAAGGTTATTTTATTGACATCCACCAGCCGCAAATTTCGCTCAAGGTCGGCAAGAAACGCCTGAAAGGCTTCATAACTCCCCCTAAGACCCATAGTGAGGGATGCCACAGCATATGGCCGCATGGCCGCCTCACCCAGGGGGCTCGCAGGGGCACGCTCGGCAATATTAAAATCAACCGGTGAGAGCAGGAGGCCGTGTTTGGCCGCAAGTGTTTCCACGTCCACCAGCATATCTGCCGTTCCGGGATCTTTGGGGGTCATGGCCAGGATTTTGTCCAGATTCTCTTCCGGGACGGCACTATACTCCTGGACTAAATCATCCCGCAGCTGGATAAGCTCAGTCATCTCTTCGCTCAAGGCCTGGAGCTGGGCGATCTCGGAGCGGAGGGAAGAAATTTTCTTCCACTGCGGCTGCAGGCCGAACACGAAAATCATGACGGCAAGAACCAACAGCAACGATCCAATGGTAAGGCGTGGCATAGTATTAATCCTGAAGTGGGGATTAACGATTAGGCAGCGCGAGCAAACTCGGCTTAAAAGTGATGGCCAGCTTGAACGACACCAAGCCCTTCTCCGTGCGCGAGAGCCCGCCAAAGGCCACTTTTTCCACGTCGGGGTAGGACTCTAAGATCCGCACCTGCTCGGCCACCGTCTGGTAGGAGGAGGCCAGGCCGGCAAGATCAATCTTCCGGACATCGCGTAAAAAATCGAATTTTAGAAACTGCACTTTGGCGTGCGTGGCGGCTTCCAGAAACCGGAAGGCCTGAGTGATCCAAGCGTGGTTGGACAAAAGCTCCCGGCCAACCGCCAAAGAATTAGCAACGTTGATGAGGTTAGCCAGGGTATCGGAACGGAGCTCAGACTCCTGATTTCTAATCTGCTCCTGCCACTCCGAATGGACGGTGACTAAAGAGCGCTGATAAACCCAAAGGCCCACATAGATGACGAGGGCCGCCAAGAGCACTACCACGCCCAGGCCCAATAGCCACCCTCCGCCCTCGGACACAACTTTGGCGCGAAGGGTGGGGCGCGGGAGAGAAGAAGAAATAAAGGGTTTTAACTGCTCAGGCATGTTCGCTCACGCTCAAGTCAAAAATTCAAAAATCAAAATTAAAAATGCCGGTTGTTCCGACGTAACGTCGGAGCTTCCAAAATTTTGCATTTTGCACTTTGAGCTTTGCATTTTAGGTGGAGGCTATTTGGCGCAGAGCCAGTCCCACGGCCACCGCGAAATTCGGGCCTATTTCCTTAAGCAACGGCTGTAAAAAAGGCGGGAAAATGGTGCGGGCAAAGGGATTGGCCAAAATAGTCTCTAGTCCGAGCCGCTTTGAAACATAGCTTACCAATCCGGCGAGGCCCGCCCCGCCGCCGGAAAGGACAACTTTCTCAATCTTTCGCCGGGCTGAACGATTGTAAGCCATCATGACCCGCTCTAAATCAATGAGTATGGTATCCACGACCGGAGCAATCACGCTCACGACCTCGCGATCCTCCGGTTTGTCCGAAAGGCCGACGGATCGCTTCAGGGCTTCGGCTCGCTCGGGGGCAACGCCGAGACTCCTGGCCAGGGTCAGGGTGATTTCCCGCGAGCCGCGGCCGAAGTTGTGGTTCATACGGATCTGACGCTGGTCAACAACGGTTATGGTTGTCACCAGAGCCCCCCAGTTGATGACGGCCGTGACCCCCCGATCCGAGGACAAGAGCGAGCGGACCAGGCTGAAACTCTCAATTTCCACAGCCTCAAGATCGAGCTTGAGGAGTTCGGCAATACGCTCGTACTTGCTCACCACCTCGCGCGGCACGGCGGCCAAAAGCACCATCATGCGTTTAGTTATGTCATCCGCTTCCAGGATCTGCCAGTCTAAAGCCACTTCTTGAATCGGGATAGGAATGTATCTCTTGGCTTCAAACGGCACAGCTGCTCCCAATTCCTTTGAATCCATGAGCGGAAAGGCGATCACGGTGAGGAATCCGGAGGTGGCGGGGATGGAAAAAACGGCTCGCTTCGTGGTGACGTTGGCTTCGCGCAGAACATCGGCCAAGAGATCCACGAAGTTCTGATCGAGGTGAGTCAGAAACCCGGCCCGCGTGGCCACAGCCTCTTTTTGAAAATAGCGCTCCGCCTTCAACTCGCCGTAAGTTTCCAAGAGAGCTCGCTCATGCTCACGATGTAATTGTACCACCTTGACCGATTCACTGCCAATGTCAATACCAACGAAGCTGGCCGGCCGAAAGGCAAAGCCAAGATCAAGCTTGGGGAATTGAATTTTTTTTAAAAAAGAGACGTTGATCACGCGATGGCAACATCAAAATCAGAAGGTCGAACCTGGCGATCTTTAATTTACTATAGCACGCTGCCGCTTGGCGGCGGTAAATTATTATGCACACAAGTCATGCTACTATGGAGCTATGCCCGGTGCTACAACTCCGTTCTGAGTTGTAGCACCGGGTATGCGCCTGAAAGAATGGGTCCTGGATGTTATTTTCCCCAAGCTCTGCCTCGGCTGCGGCGAGGAAGGGAAGCTTTTCTGCCCGTCCTGCCGAAGCGGCTTTGTTTTTCGCGCTCCGGCCTGTCCGGTATGCAGCAGGCGCAACTTCACCGGGATACTCTGCGCTTCCTGCGCGGATGAGAGTGGCCTAAGGCGGTTCCTCGCGCCGTTTTCCTATAGCCAAGGCATGGCGCGCGATCTTATCCATGCCTACAAATATGACGGCGTGCGCGAATTGGCTCTCATCTTTGCCGATGAGATTGCCGCCTTTCTCAACTTCTATG
>CAYIKH010000018.1:0-11486 GCA_964363965.1 uncultured Candidatus Saccharibacteria bacterium | reverse complement strand
TCCATCGGCACGGCACTGCCAATTTTTATTTTGATGTCCTCGGCCGTGCGGTCGCCAATAGCCAGGTTATAGCGCTTTTTAATATAGTCGGCAACCGCCTGATCGAGTTTGTTGCCGGCGATCTTGACCGAGTTGGAGGCCACAATTCCGCCGAGCGAAATTACGGCAATATCCGTAGTGCCGCCGCCGATATCCACCACCATGTGCCCGGCCGGCTCGTTGATCGGGATATTGGCGCCGATGGCCGCGAGCACCGGCTCTTTGACCACATAGGCGGCTCGCGCCCCGGCCTTGGTGGCCGCCTCGACCACGGCCCGCTTCTCGGTGGAGGTGACGCTGGCCGGAACGCTGATCATCACCTCGGGTTTGATCAAGCGGATGCGGCCGACGGTCTTGTCAATGAAATAGCGGAGCATGGCCTCGGTGACGCGGTAGTCGGCGATAACGCCGTCTTTCAACGGGCGGTAGGCGATTATGGTTTCCGGAGTTCGGCCGATCATCTCGCGGGCCTCGTTGCCTACGGCCAGGATCCGGTTGTCGTCGGCGGATACGGCAACCACCGACGGTTCGTTGATCACCACGCCTTTTTTCGGCACGAAAACAAGAGTGTTGGCCGTGCCGAGATCTATGCCGATTTTGCGGATAAACATGCCGTTAGAAAATTTTCAATTTGCAATTTTCAATTTTCAAACCGATTTGAAAATTGAGTCATTGAAAATTGAATGGAAATTGAAAATTGAAAATTCATTCGTTGACGCGTTTGATATCCGCCCCGATGGCCAGCAATCGTTCCTCCAGCCGCTCATATCCGCGCTCAAGATGCCCCACCCCCGCGATAGTGGTTCGGCCCTGGGCCGCAAGTCCGGCGATGACCAAGGTCATTCCGGAGCGGATGTCCAAACTCAGGATCTCGCAGCCGGTAAGGGGTGTCGGCCCGGTTATAACGGCGCGGTGGGGATCAAGAATTCTACAATTTGCTCCCATCTTTTGCAACTCCGGGATGTAGTTTAGGCGTTTCTCATAAAGCCAATCGTGGATCAGCGACGTCCCCTCGGCCTGGGTGGCGAGCACGGCAAAAGGCGGCAAGTGATCGGATCCGAGCTTGGGGTAGAGCCCGGACTGCACGCGGAAGCTCTGATAGGCGGCGCGGGGCGGCGTGATCCGCAGGGACGAGCCGTTTCGCTCGTAGGCCACGCCCATTTTTCCCAACTGCAGGAACACGGCGTCGAGATACTGGGGATCAATACCCTCCAGCGTAACGTCCGAGCGGGTTGCTGCGGCCAGAGTGGCGAAGCTTGAGATTTCAAGCTCATCAGGATTGATGCGGTGTTGAGCCCCGCCTAGGCGCCTTGACCCATTGATTTCTATTTGCAGGTTCTCGCGCCATCGGATCTCCCCGCCCATTTTCTGCAGGAAGGCCACAAGCTCCTGAACATGCGGTTCGTAGGCGGCGAGGCGAAGGACGGTCTTGCCCGGCGCCAGGACCGCGGCAAGAATGGTGTTTTCTGTGGCGGTTACGGACGGTTCCTCCAGGGTAACATCGCCGCCATGCAGGGACATGCCATCAATGGTTATGGACTCGCCCGCCGAGATTTGAGCCCCCAGCGCCTCCAAGGCCCGGAAGTGTGTTTGGAGCGGCCTCGCGCCAATGGCATCCCCGCCGGGATGCGGCAGGGTGACTTGGCGCAGGCGGCCGAGAAGTGCGCCAGATAAGAGAATCGAACCGCGGAGTTTCTTGGTCAGGTCAGGATCAGGAGCGGAGCTGGTTAGGGCTTTGGCCCGGATGGCGATGACATGGCCATCGCGGTCCCAGTTGATTTCAGCTCCCAGTCGTCCGACCATATCCGCCATCACGCGAACGTCACGGATGTCTGGGATATTCTCCAGCCGCACCGGCTCTTCGGTAAGCAATGATGCCGCAATCAGCGGTAGCGCAGCGTTTTTCGAGCCCTGAATCACGACCCTGCCCTCAAGTGGCCTGCCGCCGTCAATCAATAGTCTCGTTGCCATAGCCTTACCATCGTAACGCGTCAGGCCCCTTGACGCAGCCTTGACTTAAAAACGTATTCAAGTGTAGCTAGTGCTGGCTTGGGCTTTGGACTTTGGCGTGGGGCCGGCGGCGGCACTTTTCTTTTTTAATTTAGTGCGATAGTATTACCAAGCATTATGACGGCTCTGGAGAAATCAACCCGGCGCAAAATCTTCTACGGGATGCTGGTCCTCTTTTTTATGATTATTCCCGCCGTTATTCTTTACTCGCGAGGGTATATTTTTGATTGGGCCAGGCGGAGTTTGATTGAAACCGGCGGAATTTTTGTCAAAGCCAATCATTCCGGCGCCAAGGTCATCATTGATTCCGAGGCGCTGAAAGAGACATCATTTATCTCCGGCGGGGCCCTGGTAACCAATCTCCTCCCCCGGCGCTACACCCTGCGCCTGGAAAAAGAAGGCTATCAACCCTGGCAGAAAGTGGTGCGGGTTTCCAGCCAAGAAGTGCTCGAGTTTCGCAATGTCTTCCTGCCGCCGGCCACGATAACGCCGCAGATCGTCTATAACATCCGCCGCGACGAGCCTTCGCGCTTGGTCATGCTTTCCGGCCGGGCGGAGTTGGGGCTTGAAGTCGGGGATCCATCGGGGCCCTTTACCGTTTTTGCCATCAATCCCGAGACGCGCCTGGCGCGCATAAATATCATTCAGGCGCGGCGGTGGTTTTGGGACGTCGAGAGCCAGACTTTTTTCATCGCCCGCCAGGAAAGCGGCCGGCTAGTCTGGTATAGACTGGGCATCGGGCCGGGTGCGAGTTTCAAAGAAGAGCGCATCGTTTTCCGGGGCATGCCTCAAGGTTTTTCCAGCGATGATGTCCGGCCGCACCCCAGAGCCGACGGTGAGTTTTATTTCTTTGCCGGCGGGGCGCTTTTTTTGCAGGGCCGCGCATCTGTCCCCGTGCCCATTGCCGAAGAGATGCACTCCTACGCCATCAGCCCGGAGCACATCTATTTTGTGACCAAGAACGGGTTTTTTGTTGAAAGCAACCTGGATGGCCGGGAGACAAAGATTTTGGGCAGAAAGGGGCTGTTTCTCGACAGCGCCAATCCGGCCAAAATCTTCATTTCGCCGGCTCAGGATGTCTTGGTACTGGATTCGGCCGGCGGCCTTTTCCTCTACCAGCCCGGACGGGACCAGGAGCTCGAGTTTCTTGCCGGCAATGTCTTGGGTTTGGACTTCAGCGAAAAAGGCGACCGGATGCTTTTTTACGAAGACAACAGAGTGTGGGTTTATTGGCTGCGCGACAATCCTAATCAGCCCTTTGATCTGGCTCGGACGAAGAAACAACTTTTCTACAGCGACGAACCGATCCGCTCATCCTGGCTCAACGCCGCGGGAACGCATGTTTTTTTCTCAACCGATTCGAGGATACGGATGGTCGAGGTGGATGACCGCGCAAGCATAAACAGCTACGATCTTGTTCGTGGGGCGATCCGGGCTTTTATCCTTGATAAGGACGAAGATATGATTTGGTGGGTCGGGGGCGGACGACTGCTCAAGGCAAGTCTGAAGTGAGGTTATCGCTTGGTCCACTTTGGGTCGCGTCGCCTCCTTTGGTCGGCAACGCTCCTTAGAAACCCGCGGCTTCCGACGCTCGCTTCGCGAGCTGTTTGCCTCCACGGGGAAATCCTTCCGCCTTTCCCCGACCCCCTTTTGGCCTCAATGGGCGAAACTATCGTTTCGCCCATTGAGGAGCTCGCCTTGCGCCTTTGAGCCCGAATTTCTTTCGCTCCTTCATCCGCGGGTCGCGCGTTAGGAAACCGGCGCGCTTGAGGCGCTTGCGAAAATCGGGGTTGAAGAGCACCAGAGCCCGGGCCGTGCCGTGGCGGACCGCCTCGGCCTGGGCGTGAATTCCTCCTCCATTCACCTTGGCCGTGACGCGGAAACGGTCAGCCGATTTCATTGTCTCTAAAGCATCAGCGGCAATCTTTTGTAGATACGGATACCGGAAATAGTCGGCCAGAGGCCTTGCGTTCACCCAGATGCCTTTTTCGCCGCGCGTGAAAAGCCTTACGCGCGCAACGGCGGTTTTTCGGCGGCCTACGGCTTCCCAGTAGCGCTCCGGCTGAATCTCTGGAGCGACCGCCGGTTTGAGTATGGGCTTCTCCGGCTTGGGCTTAATTTTGGCTGGAGAAGCCGGTTTGGGCTTAGGCTTTGCGGCAGCAGGTTTTTTGGCTATTTTTTCTATTTTAGGCTTGGGTGGCATTATTGCGTTACTGGCATTATGCTTTGGGACTTTCACCTTTGTGAATTATTAGGTTCTTGATGATTCTTGAACGGAGTTTGTTTTTGGGCAGCATGCCCATCACGGCATGGCGAAGAATCTGGCGTGAGTCGCGGTCTCTTAGCTCCTCGGCGCTGAACTCACGGAGTTTGCCGATGAAGCCCGAGTGGCGGTAGTACTTCTTTTGCTTCCACTTGCGGCCGCTAAGCACGATGTTGTCGCTATGGCTGATGATAACTCGGATCGGCAATACTTTGTGGCGTTGAAAGGTTGGGCGGTGTTTGCCCATAAGTAGACGGGCCGCCTGCGATGCGATTCGGCCCAGGGGCGCTTTGGAAGAGTCGAGGGTGTGGGTCTCCATAGAGTAATCGCGAATATACGAATTTCTACGAATATACAAATATACGAATTAAGACTAGTTAATGTACATGAGGTAAGATTTGTATATTCGTATATTCGAGCTGTATTCGTATATTCGCGAGTACTATTGTACGAATTCGATAATGGCCCGGCGGCTGGAATCGCTTGAGCGTGGCGCCAGCTTCATAATCCTGGTGTAGCCGCCCGGGCGCCGGGCAAAACGCGGGGCGATTACCTTTATCATCTTGGCCGCCGCGGCACCAGGCAGGCGCGAGGTCAGTCGCCGCCGGCTGGAAAGATTTCCGGCTTTAGCCAGGGTAATCATCTTTTCAATCAATGGCTTTAATTCTTTGGCTTTGGCTTCTGAAGTCTTGAGGCGTTCGTTCATGATGAGCTGAAAGGCAAGCGTCCGCAGAAGGGCCCGGCGCTGGTCTCGGGTTCTTCCGAATTTTCTTCCCTTTTTCAGGTGTTTCATAAGAAGCGCAAAGCGGAAAGCGCAAAGCGGAAAGCTCTGGTTGCTCCCGCATGGAGCTTCCAAAACTTTAACTTTGAGTTTTGTCGTATGCGCTTTACTCTCATTGTTTGAGGGTCAGCCCCAAATTACCCAACGCCTTTTTAATCTCGACGATGCCCTTGTCGCCAAGACCTTCTACCTCGCGGAGTTTCCTCTCTGTTTTTCTAGCCAGGTTGCCGACAGTCCGCAGATTGGCATTCTTAAGGGCGTTCAGCGTTCGGGTGGAGAGATCAAGGTCTTCTATTTTCTTTTTTAATACTTGTTCCTCAAAGCTCTCGACTTCGCCTTCGCCTTCCGTCTCGGCGGCTGATACTGGCTCCATCTCCCGAACTTTTACTTTTTCGGCAAAAACGCCGGCCAAGACCGCAAACTGCTCCTGGAGGATTTTTGCCGCAGCCAAGAACGCTTCGCGCGGCGTGACGCTACCGTCGGTCTCAATGTGGAAACGGACGCGATTAAAATCTGTGCGCTCGCCGACGCGCATGTTTTCAACCTCGTAGTTAACCAGGCGCAGGGGCGAGAAGGCGGCATCCAGCGCAATGGTGCCGATTTCAATCTTTTCCTTTTGGCGGCTTTCTACGGGCTGATAACCTACCCCCTTATCCACAACGAGATCCATAACTAGGGCGGCTTTTTTGTCGGTTAGCACTGCAATATGCTGCTCGGGGTTCACCACCTCGAGTTGCGACGGCGCTTTGATATCCGCGGCCGTTACTTCTTTTTCGCCTTTCACGGCCAGGGTGGCGGTATAAGGTCCGGGGCCATGCATCCGGAAGCGGACCCCCTTGAGATTGAGCGTCAGTTCAACCATGTCTTCAAGCACGCCGGGCAATGTCGAGAACTCATGCTGCACTCCTTCGATTTTTACCGACGTTATAGCCGCGCCTTCCAGAGATGATAAAAGCGCACGGCGGATGGCATTGCCGACGGTGTGGCCATAGCCCGGCCAGAGTCCTTCGATTTCAAAAACGGCGCGATTGCCTTCTTCCAGGACTATTTTGGGCGGATGGGGGGTGGGAATCACGGACTACTCGCGAATGTACGAATTTCGGCGAGTATACAAATATACGAATGGACGACTAGTTAATGCGTGGGCGACAGGATTTGTATATTTGTATATTCGGGTTGGATTTGTATATTCGCGATTACTTTTTAACGCGAATAATACTCGATAACCTTGCTCAAATTATAAGAAATAAGATTGTCGCTTTCACTGGGCAGCCTTTTGATCTCGCCGGCGCCTTCGGCCGTGTTGATGGTTAGCCATTCCGGCGTCTGATATTTTTTGAGGCGGATCTCCAGCCCCTCAAAAACTGGAATTTGGCGACTACTCTCACGTATGGAGACGCGATCTCCGGGCTTGACGAGGATAGATGGCGTTTTCACCGGCTTGCCGTTCAAGGCGATATGGCCGTGACTTACGAGGTGCCGCGCGATCCTCCGCGATGGCGCTAAGCCGAGGCGGAAAACCACATTATCCACTCGCCTCTCTAGCATCTCCAATAGAGCCTGGGTTTTGGTTTTATCTCTGGCGCGGCTTGAGCGCGTCGCGTAATTTTTCAGTGCCGTATCGCTTAAGCCGTAAAGGAACCGGACTTTTTGTTTCTCCTGGAGTTCGGCTCCGAACTCCGAGACGGCTGGTCGCCGCCGGCGCTTGCCATGCACTCCCGGAGGATAAGGGCGGCGGACCATGGCCGATTTAGGGGTTTGATCGCGCTCGGCTTTAAAGAAGAATTTTTCTCCGAGGCGGCGGCTGATTCGCGATGTAGCGTATAATTTCATTTCGTGCTTCGCACAATGTGATGCTTATCTATGAATCTTATACGATACGAATCGGCGAATTGCGAATTCGCATATTTGTAGATTGGCATTGAATTCGCATATTGGCATCACATGTGCGTCGTTAGACGCGACGAACTTTGGGCGGCCGGGGGCCGTTATGCGGCACAGGAGTAATGTCTTTGATCAGGGTGATATGTAGGCCTCGGTTGGCCAGGGACCGGATGGCCGATTCTCGGCCTGCGCCTACGCCTTTTACAAGCACCACCATCTCCGCCAAACCGATTTTTTTGGCCTTTTCCGCTACGGTCTCCGCTACCCGGGCGGCGGCAAAAGGGGTCGCCTTTTTGGTGCCTTTAAAGCCAAGAACGCCGGCGGAGGACCAGACAAGCACGTTGCCGCGCTCATCGGTGATGGTGATGATGGTGTTATTGTAGCTAGCGAGGATATGAGCTATGCCGCGCTGTGTAACCGGGCGCGACGGCAAGACTTCTTTAACGGCCCCTTCGCGTTTGGCCACCATGGCCTCGCCTTCCTTGGCTAATTCCTCTTCGGTTTGTTTGATAATTCGCTTTTTGCCCATGTGGTCGAAATTTCTGAGCTCCATGGGAGCGAAAGAAATTTCGCAACCACATGGAGTATCCGCCGAAGCCCGCCAAAGGCGGGCGGAGGCGGATTACATTATGTCGGACTCGCCGCTGTCTTCCTTCCTGAACCCATTGTTTTGCGGACATTGCCGCGGCGGGTGCGCGAATTTGTTTTGGTGCGCTGTCCCCGCACCGGCAAGCCCCGGATGTGCCGAATCCCGCGGTAGCTTCCAATATCTTTAACCCGCTTTATATTCATCATTATTTCGCGGCGCAGCTCGCCCTCGATACGGTGGTTTTTTTCGATAATCTCCCGGATGCGATTGATTTCTTCGGGAGTAAGTTCTTTTGCGCGTTTCAACGGACTGACTCGGGCCGAATCTACGATGCGCCGGGCCGAAGGAATGCCAATGCCATAGATATACGCCAGCGCGTATTCAATTTTTTTGTTATCGGGAATGTCGGTACCGGCGATACGCATATGGAAAATTTCTAAATCCTAATCTCTAATTTCTAAATAAATCCAAAACTCAAATCTCAAAAACGTTTTGATTTTTCGAATTTTGATATTTGAGCTTGTTTAGAGATTAGGGTTTTGGGATTAGAGATTTATTTTAGCCTTGCCGTTGTTTATGCTTCGGATTTGAGCATATCACATAGAGCCGGCCTTTGCGCCGTACAACTTTACATTTTTGGCACATTTTCTTGATTGAGGCTCTTACCTTCATACCTATCCACTTGATTTTGTCTTTATATCAGCGTACCCATCAGCGACTAATCAGCGGTTCTAGGCCATACGCTGAGACTACGCTGATTAAGTACGCGGATCAGGCGCCGAAATTAACTACTACTTTAATCTCTGTACGATCCTTCCTTTGGTCTGGTCGTAGGGCGAGAGTTCTACCCGGACTCGGTCTCCGGGCAGCACCCGGATGTGATTCATACGCATCCTGCCCGAAAGATGGGCCAGGATTTCCCCCCCATCATCTAAACGCACCCGGAAGAGGGTGCTCGGCAGGGCCTCGAGGACGATTCCTTCCTTATAAATCCGCTCCTTAGCGGGCATCTGAATACCGTGAAAGTTTAGCACCTCTGGGCTGACATGGCAAGTCCATGGGTTGCCCGGGTATGCTAATCTCCCGGCTATTAGCTTTTTCCGTGTTGCTTAAGCGTTATTATCGGCGTAGGATCATCTTTTCGCCCTCTATGCCGGCGGTTCAACCATCACCCTGAGGCCGTCTGATCTCAGCGGTATGAACCAGAGCCAGCTGGGAAAGCGCTTGATGCGGAATGACCCGATCTCTTCGCGGCCGCGGAGGTAGGCTTCGGCTTTCTTCGGCGTGGAGGTGAGAAGGATACTCTTCAATTCTTCGACGTTTATGTCGCGGAAATAGTCAAGCTTTCCTTTCAGCGCAAGGATCAGCCGTGATCCTCCGCCCTCAAGCTTCGCGCCCTCCAGCACCAGTTCTTTCTGGGTCGGGGCCGTTTGAAGGGCAAGCTCTGAGGCCGAAGGCAGAAGGATGGCGGCCAAGACCTCGTGGAGTTGAGAGCGCCGGACGGCGAGCACCCGCCCCCGCGCGCTTACCGTTGCCGGAAAGAGTTCAAATCTTTCTCCAACCTTGGCGGTATCAATTTTCACTACGGCGATCTCACGGCTTCCGGGCGGCGAGAGAAAGTCCGGCCCGGCAGGAGATTTGGCGTCAAGTTCTTGGGAGATGAGCTCGAAAACCCTTCGCGTAAGATCTTCACTGGCGCGTTTTATGTCTTCGGAAAGCACAATCCGCGCTTCACCCTCGAAGCCGCCCGCGAAAGCTTTTTCGGATCTGGCGTAAAAGCCTTGATATTTGGGAGTGCCGCGGAATCCCGGAATGCGGAATTCAGCCGGTCCGATGTTGTAGGAGTCCCCGCTGCCCTCGGCTATGACTTCGGCCGCAATGGAGGTGGGGACAATTTTACCCTCCTCTACGCCCGCTCCCGGAATAATAATGCGCTCCACCAGCCGGAAGACTTTGCCGGAAGGATCCTGGAGGCGGGTTGATGCCACCAGCACCTGCGGCTGGGAGCTGAAGGCATTGAAAATATTGACTGTCCCCCTGGCCCGCTCCTGGACGAATTTCTTGCCGCTGGCTTCGTACTCCTGCTTTATTGTTTGTTCAACATTAATGGCAATGGCCGGGATTTTGCGGCCTGAAGCTTCTGGTGCGGTGAGCGCCGGCTCGGCCGAAATTTCTATGCGGTCCAAGTCCATGCTTTCAATTTTCGGATGGATGGTGATGGAGAAGGTCGGGAAAATGAAAGTCGGTGCGCCAAATCCGATGATGACGAGAATCACCAGGGAGGCGACAATGAGTCGGCGCCGGATTCTGGAGCGTCTCGCCGTCTCCGGCTCCCAGGCGCGGATAGTCAGCTCTCCATCCGGTTCAATGGCCGGCGGTGGTTCAACGCTTGGGAATGGCCGGGGTTGCGGGCGGGACGGCCGGCGTTGAGGTTTAGGCGGGTAAGGCGGCGGTGGCGGCTGAACAGGAGGTTTGGCCCGGGGTGATGGGATAGGCGGTCCGCCCTGCTGGAGCGAGGCTCGCCCATTGGGCGGCAGAACATCGCGCACCATCCGCCGCGGGGATGATTTCCTTTTGCCTATGTTTAATGGCGCGCCCTTTATGCGTTCAAAGTAATTCATGCCTGGATTGATGCTATTGGCGTGACAATATACGGAAATAGTGCAAGCGCCGAATGATGGACGCGGCTCGCCAGAGCCGCTAAAGCCACCTCTTCGGGTCCCTGGAGGACGGAGGAGGTGTTGGCGAAGATTCGGGAGGCGATGGCCTCGGCTTCCAGGAGCTGGATATCGAGCTTTTCAAGAAACGTCAGGTCGCCGTACCATAAATGGTCTTCAAGCGCATGCTGCAGAACCTTCAGTCGCGCGCCGCCGCCGAGAATGTAGATTCGCTCCGGCAGCAGAAAGCGCTCCTCATGCTTGAGAAAGGCGGTGAGTTCGCCCAGCCACTCCTCGGCCCCATGTCGCATGGCCTCCCGGACGGAGACCGATGTTTTGGGCGGCAGGATGGTTTTCTCCCACTGGCGCTTGATGCGTTCAGCATCGGCGTGGCTGATGCCAAGTTCCTTGGCAATGGCGCTGGTCACTGCATCGCCGCCCTTAACAAACTGACCCGTGGCCAGTAGCGCGCCTTCGCCAAGAAGCGAGACCTCGGTAATATTGGAGCCGATTTTCACAATTAAGGCGTCGCGCACACCGAGGACGGTGATGAGCGAGGCGGCCAGGGCGGCCTGATTGGAGATAAAGCGCATATCGAGTCCACCGAACATGGATTGGATTTTGCCCAAAGCCCGCCAGAATTCATCCCGCGCATAGGTGGCAAAAATGACCATCTCGATGGTTTTGCCGCGGACTTGCCGTTCCGTTGTCTCGAGATAGTAGCCGTCGAGCATGACGCGGAAGGGCAGGAGGTGGGCCAAGGCATACTGTGATCCCCCTACGGTTTTCAGGCTTGAAGTAGCCAAAAACTCTTGAATTATGCCGTCGAACTCGTCTTTGCGGAGGAGGTCGGCGGGATGAGGCCGGATGCGGCGGATAGTCACGATTTCGTTGAAAGTAAAATGACTGCCGAGCCCGATTAAAACCTCGCTGGGGATGCGTCCCATATCTTTCACATAACGGAAGATCAATCGCCGCAGGTATTCGTTGATGAAGGGGATAAGAGCGGTCTCATGGCCTCGGTGCGGCAGTTCGAAATGATGTTTGGCCGCGGCGAAGGCCGTCCCGTTGGTTACCTGGAAAGAGAGCGATCGGATGGCCGTGGCGGAGCCGATGTCTATGGCGATGAAGTTTCGACGGCGAGACCCCCCCCAAAGTCGGTCAAGAAAAGAGATCATGGAATTATTATAACAGAAAAGCACCAAATCCCAAGCACCAAATTACAAACTGACTCGCCAGAGGCGAGTCATCCTGAGGGGCCAG
>CAYIKH010000017.1:0-11655 GCA_964363965.1 uncultured Candidatus Saccharibacteria bacterium | reverse complement strand
CCGGATTTCAACGGGCTCCTGGCTCATGAGATCATTGGCCATCCCTCGGAGCTGGATCGGGCTATGAAATGGGAGACTGGGTATGCCGGAAGGTCGTGGTTTTTGCGGAGTTTCACGGAAAACCAAGTCGGTAAATCGGTGGCTTCACCCCTGCTTTCGGCTTTTTCCGATCCTACGCTCAAAGGAGCATACGGCCACTACCTTTACGATGATGAAGGCACGCCGTCGAGCCGCGTGTATCATATCAAGCACGGCATTTATAAAGAGTTCATGAATTCACGCGAGACCGCGGCCATCTGGGGATCAGTGCCTAATGGCCATTACAAAGCCAATTCCGCCTCAGCCATTCCTTTGATCCGCATGTCGGTCTCCGCAATTGATGCCGGAGAATCTGACCCCGAGCGCATCATTAAGGACGTGGAGCGAGGATATTATGTCGTGGGCCACCGCATTCCCTCAATCTCCGAGTCGCGGGAGCATTTCCGGCTGTCCTCGCGGCTTTTATACGAGATCCGCGACGGCAAGCTGGGTGAGCTTTTTCGCGACGGCTCTATCTCCGGCCACTCGCGCGACTTTTTCATGTCTATTGATGCCGTGGGCAACGATTTTAAAATCTTCCCCATTGCCAACTGCGGCAAAGGCCAGCCCATGCAGTCCAAAATGGTCGGCAACGGCGGACCAACAATGCGCGGCCGTGCGCGGATAGTCGGCGCGCGGTCGCGTTAAAATTCGAAATCCTAAATTCTAAACTCGAAACAAATCACAATGGCTAAAATCATAAATCCAAAACACGTTTTTAATTTTCACCATTCGAATTTGGAATTTGTTTCGGATTTCGGATTTCGTGCTTCGGATTTGAGACATGATTAGTCTTCAAAAACTGAAAATCACCGTCCGCGAGGGACTAAAGATTTTGAGGCGTGATAAGTCCCTTATTGAGGGCACGGTCTACGCTTCGGCCAATCGCCGCGTGGTCGGGCGCTTGGTTTACGCCCACCATTTTCCGTGTCAAGGCCTGCAGGAGCCGAAATCGGATGATGACTTTGGCGTGAGCGTGCAGGGATATTTCCGAGGGGGCCCTTCGACAGGCTCAGGGCGACGCGCTCCGCGCGTCGGCTTCGGGCATATCGCCAACGACGTCAGCGCCGACGCGGTGAGGCTGGCGCTTGAGCGCGCCAAAGCCAATGCCATCCATGATCCGGATTTCCACGGCTTCCCGGAGTCGGTCAAGGAAAAA
This sequence comes from uncultured Candidatus Saccharibacteria bacterium, assembly GCA_964363965.1. GTDB lineage: Bacteria > Patescibacteriota > Minisyncoccia > Sungbacterales > SURF-37 > CAYIKH01. The sequence goes on along the minus strand of CAYIKH010000017.1, from coordinate 10,418 downwards.
CCATCACCCCGCGTCTTTACCGATCCCAAGCTTTTGCGGCTTACGAGCGATCCGAAACAGGAGGCGCGGTGGCTCGCCGACATTAGCTTCAAGACGCTTGAAGGCGCGCTTCGGGTTTTTGAGCGTCACCACCGCCGCTCGTTGCTTGGCGAAGTGAGCATTGGCGATTACATTGTGAGCGGCGATAATTTCCTGGTGATCGAGCGTATGGCCATGGCCAGCACCAAAGGCCTGGCCGTATCTGATGAAAACACGATTGCCATGAGTCTTGTCTCGGCCATGGTTGAGCGGGCCCATTCCAAAGGCCGGGGCTGGGATGCCTCAAGCGGCTTGGCTGATTTTGAGCCCCAAGATACCGGGCGCCAGGCCGCTGAACAGGCCCTCCGCGGCATCGGCGGTACGATTATTCCTACCGGGAACTACACCATTGTCCTCGGTCCGCAGGCGGCGACGGAAATATTTGCGAACCTCCTTCTCCGCCATTTTTCCGCAGCCAGCCTTGATTTCAGGATTTCAATCTTTAACGGCCGCCTGGGGGCCGAGGTCGCCTCACCGAATCTTACGCTCCATGATGACGCCACTTACCTGGGCGGCGCAGGATCCAAGACTTTCACCGACGATGGATACCCCGCCGGGTGCGTAACCCTCATTGAAAACGGCCGCTTCGCCGGCTTCCTCGCAAATGATTACTACCGGAAAAAGCTGCTGGCGCAGGATGATAAGGCCCTCGCCGAGAAAATCGGCCCCTATGCCCGAGAGCACCTCCTCTCGCGCCTGCCTCGTTCAGGTTTTCGTTTTGGTGGCGGCGGGGGGCGTCTGGCTTCGCGCGAGCCGGGCATAGGGGCCACAAATCTTTTTATCGCCTCAGCCCATCCGGTCTCGCGCCGTGAACTTTTGCGCAAGATCAGGAATGGCATTTATATCGGCGCTTTGTGGTACACCTACCCCATTGCCGGAGAAAAAGCCGGGGAGATCTCCGGCACCGCAGTGGCCGATACCTATCGCATCAAAAACGGGAAGCTCGCCGAGCCGTTGCGAGTGAATTCAGTACGCCTACGCGCGAATCTTCGCGACATCGTAAAAAATATCATCGCCATCACTGACCGGCCTCGCCCGACCATTCTCTGGGCTTCGGACGAGATAACCTATGCTCCGGAGGTGGCCATTGCCAATGTCAGGCTGGAGGCCATCCGGCACCCGGAGGACTAGCCGCCTTGCGCTTCGGCCGCCCCGGCGCTAATATCGCGGTAAGATTTCAGTCCTTTATTTTAGGGATCCGTTCCAGGGGAGGAGGTGAATAGTTAATGTCGCAGTGGGCACGGTTGTTCTCCACTATAGTTTTTCTATTCCTTTCGTTTGCCCATCTGCCGGCGCCATGGATGGTAGCCCTGTCGTTCCCGGCTGTATCCGCCACGGTGCCGGCGGACGATCCTGCCTGCGTTAATTCACGCGAGTGCATGCACCGGGTCTATCGTGCGGTGGAACGGGAGCTGCTCCAGCGCTACCCGCGCTGCATCGGAACGTGGAGCTACCAGTACCCCACGCGCGAAGGGGGGCGTAACGTCGTGGTAGTCACGGTGCGGTGCACCCGGATCCTCGGCGAGCGGAGCTAGCGCTCGACGAGTGGTAAGCGCGCTCGTGAGGGTGGATTCGCATCCACCCTCTTTTTACGCCATGCCCGAACTACCTGAAGTTGAAATAACCCGGCAAAAGCTCCAGCCGCACCTACGTGGCCGGCGGATTTTGAAATTCTGGACCGATTGGCCTCGAGGGCTGAAGCTCGCGCGGCCTGAATTCGTCGCGCGAGACATCCGGGGGCGGAGGATCCTCGACATCACCCGCCGGGGCAAGGTGCTCTTCCTCCAGCTCTCCCCTCAACATGGCTCGGGGCAGGCGGGCCGGCCGGAGCGGTTCCTCGCGTTTCATCAGCGGATGTCCGGCCGGCTCGACTATTCTCATATTCTTAAGAATATGAGAATAAAGCCGGAGCGATGGACCCATGTGGTGCTCCGGTTTGCCGGCGGTGGCGAGCTTCGCCTGATTGACCCTCGCAAGTTCGGCATTGTCTGGTATGGGACTTCCAGAGATCTCCGGGCCGATCCGTACCTGGCTCATCTCGGCGATGATGCCGCCGGTATCAGCATCGGGCGGTTTCTAGCTATCGCCAGGAGAGGGCGCGGTATGGTAAAGCCGTTTCTCCTGCGGCAGGACCGCCTAGCCGGCATCGGGAACATAATCGCCGATGAGTCGCTCTGGAGAGCCCGGATCCACCCCCGCTCCCGGCTTGAAATCCTTAGCCCGGTTCGCCGTCATCTCCTCCATCGCGCTATCACCTCGACCATCCGAATGATACTCTCATCCGGCGGGACATCGCTTCGGAACTGGGGTCACCCCGACGGGAGGCCAGGCCACTTTCAGGAACTAAGATTGGTCTATGGCCGGCCTGGCCAGCCCTGCCCGCGCTGCCGAGCGAAACTCAAGCGTCTTATTGTCGCCGGCCGCGGCACGACCATCTGCCCGCGGTGTCAACGCGTATGAAATTCAAAATCCTAAATCCTAATTTCTAAATCCTAAACAAATCCAAAATTCCAAATTCTAAATTCAAAACGTGTTTGGGATTTGGGGCTTGGGGTTTGTTTAGAGTTTAGGATTTTGAGTTTCGAATTTTTTGCTGGATTGTAGGGAACGAAGTGTTGCGGTAAGCTAACTAACATGAGAATTGCTCGAAGGTTGCCTCTCTGGCTTTGGTGGTTCATCGGTCTTGCGGCCATTGCCGCCATTGTGGCTGGTGTTATTTTTGTTCAGCGCCTAAACAGCCCCCGACTGCCCGCAGGATTAGCGGAACTCCGCGAGCACGTGGCCAAAATTTTGGAGGAATCCGGACGCATTGAGGATGTGGATATAAAACCGCTCGTGGACCTGGAGGTTAAAAAAGATTATGCCGGCGCCGTGGCGCTTATGGATAAGGCTCTTGCGGCTAACGCCTCACTTGAGGCCGTTGCCGAGTCGCTGGCCGAGGCGAGCGCCGGCCTGACCAAACTTGCGGTTCAAGTTAAGCCGGATGACATTGCCACCAAGGCCATTGAAGCTTTCGGGGCGCTGGACAAACTGGCCCAAGCCGAGAGGAAATTTTATGAAGATCGCCGCATGCTTTACGAAGTTACGCGAAGCTATTACGCTGATTTGGCGGCCAAGAAGAGTCCAGCCATTCCGGAGAATCTTCCTTCCCTGGTTGAGACCGTGAATGCCGATCTTAAAAGAGCCGAGGAACTGCGCGAGACTTTCAGCACGGCCATCAAGGCGTTTGATGAAGCTGTAGCCGGAAGATAGGAGTAATTTCGGACGCCCCGCGGATCAGACCCCGCACAACAGCAAAGCTGTATGCGGGGCAAGCGCGGAAATATGGCCTTAAATGGCCGTTTTTTAGTCTTTATGAAAACACCCCAAAGTCCTTGACAATATTTTATATAAAGTGTATAATATAGACGTAGCTAGAAATGAAGGATTTTTGAAAATCGCATCAGTGCTTAGCGTGGGAGAGAGCGTTAGGCGCTTGGGCATTTGAAAAATCAACCAAGCGGCCGGAATTCTCTCCCGGCCGCTTGTGTTTACTGGATATTTATTAAGTCCGCTCTTATCCGAGTCCATCAGCAATTGGGTTGGTGGATTCAGAGCCAGGGCAGTTCCCTAGAAAAACCCAAGAGGAGGGTTGGAGATGTCGAAGTATCATGTCGTGAGCGGTGTCGTTTACCGCACCCGCGAGCAGGCCCTGCAAGCCAAGTCCGCGAAGTAGTCATCACCAATCCTCCTAGGAGATAAGGAGAAGCTGAGCAGCGCTTCTCCTTCCACCCGCCGTCACCACTTCTAAATCAGAAATCAAGAATCCCCAAGCCAAGAGCACGGCTCTGGTACGGGGCAGGCAAGAATCAAGAAGCAAGATGTGGTGGATGCGGGTGGAAGAATTTATGGAAGGGGAATCAACGGATTCAATCCGAAAGACAAAAGTCAGAGAGGGGTGAGACTATGCGATTATGACTGAGGTGTGGTAGCTTGATGAGCACCACAGCCCGTGGCCGTGGGTTTGTATCCAGGGACGGTCCCACGTAAATCGAAACCGCACGCTGGAGCCGGCGGGAAGCAGAGCCCGCATGGGAGGCGGATGGCATGAAGCGTCATCCCCTCCCACCTTTATCCGAGTCTTCCAGCAATGGGGTTGGAAGATTCAGAGGAGGGCAAGTTCTCGAAAAAAGGAAAGGAGGCCGAAATGATGCCGAAGCTCGTGATCGTGGGTCTACTGGTGCTTATGCTCGGAGCCTGCGCTAAGGCTCCGGAGGCGAAGGTCGAGTACTTCACTGAAGGCCAGGTATGGTTCTACAAGGTCAGCGGGCAGTGGCAGCCGACCGAGGCCGTGGTCCGCGTCGTCCATCTCGACGTCGCGAGCATCAACACACGGCAGATCCTCCTCCTGAGCGGAAACTCGGTGCTGTGCGCCGATGCACCCAAGTACGACGGCGATGTCGTCAGGTGCACGCCGAAGCATTTCTCGCTCGGCGAGAAGACCTGGGAGGCCTTCCGCGTCAACGGCCAGTGGGTCAGTGCCGATGGAAAGAAACTCTAGGTGCGGCCCACAACAAACGTTTCGCCGGAACGATAAAACGGCGGGGAGGAGATTGATGATCAGAGTAAGATCATTGACTCCTCCCGCCCCTATCCGAGTCCGCCAGCATTGATCTGACGGGTTCAGAGAGGGTAACTTCATCAGTTTGCCCCGATAGCAGAAACTGCGTTTCACTACGGGGCAGACGCGAAATAGGAGAATAAGATTGGTTGCCGACGGAGATCTCCGAGGAAGTCACTTGCTCTTTAGCAAGGAAACTCTCTCCTCCGATCTTGCATCGGGTTGCTGCCTCGGAGGTTTGCGGCGACAACTCAAAATCCCGGCCAAGCCGGGGTTTTTGCGTTGAGGAAATCGGCAGCCTGCATGGTATGAGTTTTGTCCTCGTGATATAGTGAAGGCAATGCCAGCAGTGAAACAAAAAGTGCTTTTGGTGGAGGATGATCCTTTCATGGCCACCCTTCTTTCGCAGGAATTGGCCAAGGAGGGATTTGAGGTTTTGCTCGCCACCAACGGCGAAGAGGCGTTGAAGAATTTTAAAGACTCTAAGCCTGATGCGCTGGTGCTGGACATTCTCCTGCCCAGGAGGACCGGCCTTGAGGTTCTCCGCGACATCCGTGGGCTTGACGGCGGGGCCGACGTGCCGGTGGTTGTGCTTTCCAACCTTGAGGAAGCCAGTTACATCCGCGACGCCGAGGAGCTTGGCGTGAAAGCCTACCTCATCAAAGCCAATGTCCAGCTAGCGGAGATTGTGGCCAAGGTCAAGGAAGCACTCAAGCGCTGAAGCGCTGGAACACGAATCAACGCGAATTGGAAACGAATTTACGCGAATCACGGATTATATGGAATCTGCCCCGCCAAAGGCGGGGCAGATTTATTTGTGATTCGTGTAAATTCGCGAGTAATTCGTATTAATTCGTGCTTTTCATGTGCCGAAATTCCTTTGGCGCTGCGAAAAATCTTCAAGGGCCTTGTCGAGCTCCTCGGCGCCGAAATCCGGCCACATGGTGTTGGTGAAGTAAAGTTCGGCGTAGGCAGACTGCCAGGGCAGGAATCCGGAGAGCCGCTTCTCGCCGCCGGTGCGGATCAAGAGATCAACATCCGGGAGACCGGCGGTGTAAAGATGTCGGTTCACCATATCTTCGTTCACCGCCTCAATTGCTCTAGGATCGCCCTTGGTTTCCTCGGCGATCCCGCGGGCCACGCGCTGGATCTCATCCCGTCCGCCGTAGGAGAGGGCGAGGTTAATTGTGGCCGTGGAGTTTAGCGCGGTGGCTGCGGTCAGGTTCCGTGCGGCGAGGGCGAGGTCAGCCGGAAAATCTTCAAGCCGGCCCGAGATGACGAGTCGCGCGTTCCAGCGGTTGAGCCAGGTGCGGCTCTCATCAATAGCCCGCCGGAAAAGTTCGAAAAGGAGGCCCAGCTCCTGCGGCGTTCTCTTCCAATTCTCGGCGGAGAAGCCCCAGAAGGTGGCGACAGGAATATGCCGGCTAGTTACGGCCGGGATGGCGTTTTTAAAGGCCTGGATGCCTCTCCGGTATCCTTCAACCAGCGGGAGCCCATTTTGCTTGGCCCAGCGGCGGTTGCCGTCCATGATTATGGCGATGTGCTGCGGCGTGGTCATAAGATTTCCAGCCTGGCGCTAATGGCCTTTATTCGTTAAGTCTCTTTATGCTACTCATAGCCCGGCCCTGCGGTAACAAGAAGTGTACAAATTTTTGAAAAATTATCGCTACGGTTGCCCCTTCACGCCCCCAAATCCTCGGGCCGGAGCCAAAGCGGTGTTCCTTTGGGATAGCGGCCGGCCAGAATCTTTTTGGCGATAACAGACTCAAGGCGGTCCTGGATGAACCTGTTGAGAGCCCGACCGCCAAATTCTTTGGAGTAGCCGTTTTGAGCGACCCACTGGATAAGCTCGGGGGTGAGCTGGAAAAGATAATTATCCTCGTAGAGCCGCGTTGTCACCTCGCGGAGCATCAGGGCGGACACTGCCTCCACACTTTTGCGATCCAGCGGCTTGAAGACAATGACCGCATCAAAGCGGTTTATGAATTCCGGCTTGAATATGCCGCTTTTAAGCACGGTTTCAATAAGGTTGCGGCGCAGCGTTTCATAGTCGGCGTTGGCGGCAATAGCTTCGCGTATAAACTCCGCTCCGGCATTGGAGGTGGCGATGATTATGCTCGTGCGGAAGTTTATTGGCCGGCCAAAGACATCGGTGGCCCGCCCCTCATCCAAAATTTGAAGCAGAAGGTCATGGATGCTCGAATGGGCCTTTTCAATCTCATCCAAAAGTATAAGCGAAAAAGGATGCTCCCGCACACGGCTGGCCAGTTGCCCGACCTCCCGGCCATCCGGAGAGCCGATGATGCGGTCAATGGCCTCGGGCTTTTGATATTCGGACATGTCGAGGCGTATCATGCTTTCCGCCGAGCCGAAGTAGGCCTGGGCCACGGCTTTGGCCGTCTCGGTCTTGCCCACGCCGGTGGGCCCAAGAAAAAGGAAGGTGCCAATAGGCTTTTCCCTGGAGGTGATGCCGGCCCGGGCCCGGCGCATGGCATCGGCCACGGCGGCTACGGCCTCATTCTGGTTTATAACGCGCTCATGTATCACCTCCTCGAGTCTAAGCAATACTTTCTTTTCCGACTCGCTCGGCTCGCCCACGGGAACGGCCAGACGCGATCTCAACATCGCCTCCACGTCCTCGGGTTTGAGAACCCGCTCGCCACCTCGCCGCGAAACTTCAATCAATGCTTCTTCAAGAAGCTCGAGGCCCTTGGCTGGGAAGAGCTTATCTACCATGTATTCCGCCGCGAGATCCACCGTCTTGACAATGGCCTGATAGCGTACCGTCACGCCGAAACTCCCTTCGCGATGGGTGACATAATCCTCAAGTATCCGAATCATGGTTTTGCGGTCGGGTTCGTTGACATCAATCCGCTCAAAAAGAGTGGCAATGATGCTTTGGGTCAAGACCGAACGGCGATAGCTTCCCGGCGTGGTCAGCCCGATGAAGTGCACCGGCGTGGATTTTAGGTAGGGCAGCAAAACTTCCACGATGTTGGGGTCGGTGGCTCCAGGAGTAAGGTAGAGGTGGACGCTATCAATCACCAGGATCACGTTTCCGGCGAGCTCCGCCTCGCGTAGAATCCGGCCCAGCACCTCCAAAATACGTTCCCGCCGCTCCGATAAAACGGCATCGAGGTTAAGCTTGAGCACCCGCTTGAAGTTAAGATGCCGCACTGATCGCCCCTCGCCAACGCGCGCGGCAAAACCCAGGACCGTGGTCATGGCGCCTACCCCGGGTTCGCCGACAAGCACCGCATTGGCCGCGGCGTGCTTGGAAAGCGCGTTTTCAAGCTCAATGATCTCTCGGCCATGAGCCTGGACATGAAGGGCTTCAAGCTCCGAGGAAACCTGGAGCTCTTCGGCAAAGCGATCCAGGGTCGGAGTGTAGCCATAGGTCCAGGTTTTGCCGATGCCGCCTCTGGTGAGCCCATTGGTCCAGGAGCGGCGGCGGTGTGAGAGTTGATAAGCCTCCCAGTGGTAAAGATGATCAAGGTCTTCGGCCTTCATTCCGGCATTGCGCAGCAGATTGGCGAATGCCGGCATCTCGTCAAAGAGCACGGCCAAAATATCCACCGGCCTGATGAATTCGTGCCCATGCCCGATGGCCGCGCTAAGAGCTTTTTCAAAGAAGGCGTTTGTCTCCTCCGGGCTGAACGGCCGTTCCGGAACCGAGGGTCTCGCCGCACTAAGATACTCATCCCGCGAAATTCCGGTGCGGGCAAAGAAAAAATTTAAAAGATGGGAGGTGCCGATGGCGACAAGCACCTGGGTCCTGGAAAGCTCGCCGCCTTTTGCCAGCTGCCAGAGTATTTGGCGGGCGTTAAAATCAAAGAGCGGAAAAATTTTTGCGGCGTTGAGCGGCCGGATGCGCTCGGCCAAAACTGCCAGGCTCGCCCCCAGGGGCGGATTCTTATACCATTCAAAAAATTTTTTCCAGGCGCCGGCGGCGGCCCAAACCCCGCCGGCAATCAAAAAGACGCCGAGGCCGGCTCGGGAGGAGAGGATGAGATTAAAAATCAACGCGCCGAGCGCGAGCCACCCGGCGACATTGCGCAACCCATAGACAAAGCCCTTGGGTAATCGGCGGTGCCAGCGGACGACGCGCTCTATTTGTTTGTTGCGATTCCAGGGCATTAAAGTTCTAGGTCAGTATAAAAAGCGCCCCCACCAAAATGGTCAGGGGGATGAGGAGCGGCAGAAGGAACCAGAACGCCAGGGCGAGAGCGCACCAGATTGCCACCAAAGCCAGAACGACGAGACCCGCGGCAATGACAAACAGCCGCACAATGGCGCCGAGAATCCTGGATACGAGATTGGAGGCCAGAGTCCAGAAGAATTCTCCCAGCTCAAACCCGCGCTGATACGGATCTTTGATGCGGTGCCACGGCGCAAGAATGGATTTGGCTAGCGGCAGGATGGATAAAAAGTTAGCCGTGGTACGGAGAAGCGATAATGCTGAATACAGCCTCTCGCGGAGCGCCAGGCCATAGTGCCAGAAAAGATATTCGCCCAAAATCATGGGAGATTACCTCCGTTCGCCTAAAGTAACTTCAAGCTCGTGTTCACGAGAGCCGCGCAAAATCTTAAGGGCAATGGTTTGGCCGATGGAGCGTTTTTCCATGATGTCTTCAAGAGAGGTTTTCTCGGTGATGGGCATGCGATCGGCTTCAAGAATTATGTCCCGCGCTCTCAGGCCGGCTTTGGCCGCCGCGCTGCCCGGAATAACGGCCTGCCCGCCGAAAGCCTCAGTCAGCACCAGCGCCCCCGAGTCGGCCGCTAAGTTGTATTTTTTCTGGAGATCCTTATTTATAAGGATATAGCGCACGCCCAAAAAGGGTTTGCGCAATCTCCCGAATTTCTTGACGTCTTCAAGGTCTTTTTTGGCCTTGTTGATGGGAATGGCAAAGCCGATGTTCTGGGCGCCGAAGACCACCGCCGAGTTTATGCCGATGGCCTCGGCCTGGAGGTTTACCAGCGGCCCGCCGGAGTTGCCGGGGTTTATAGCCGCGTCGGTCTGGATAAGGCCGCGCAGTCGCTCGGCGTGCCCTTCCATATCGGTGATGGCGGTGATAAAGCGCGATAGACCCGAGACAATTCCGGTTGAGACGGTGTTCTTAAATTCGCCCAGGGCATTGCCCACCGCCACCACGCTCTGGCCAAGCAAAATTTTATTGGAATCTCCAAGCTTCAAAACCGGAAGTCCGTCGGCCTGGATTTTAATTATGGCCACATCATTGATCGGATCGCGGGCCAGGACCTTGGCCGCGTATTTTTCTTCATCCGGAGTGAACACGGTGTAGTCGGCATCCGGATCAGCCACGACGTGTTTATTGGTAAGAATGCAGCCGGAGGGATCCACGATAAAACCCGAACCGCCGCCGATTTTTATTTTGCCTTCATCGGTTTTAGGAAGATGGTCAATAATTTCCTCTTTGCTTTCGCCCCAAAGGGGCGGTTCGCCGAAAAAAGGAAAACCCTTGGCTTCGAGCGAGGCGATGTCTTCGCTGACTACAATGCTCACCACCGCGGGCAGGGTTTTTTGAACGACCGAGATAATTTGTTCTTCGTAGGTCATTAATCTCGTAAGTTAGAAATTATAAAGTAGAATCTAGAATGATGATCGGCTTTATGATACCATAGCCGAGCGCGGTAAGAAATTGAACTGGCCCTCGTAGTTCAACGGATAGAACAGCGCAGTCCTAACGCGCGGATAGAGGTCCGACTCCTCTCGAGGGCA
>CAYIKH010000016.1:0-12516 GCA_964363965.1 uncultured Candidatus Saccharibacteria bacterium | reverse complement strand
ATTGGTTCTTTGTCCAGGCCTTTTAGCCTGCATTCCGCCGAGTGGCGGTTTGTCTCCAGGGGTGGCGAAAGAGAGCTTTCGTCACCCCTATTCTTTTTGCGCTACTATTAAAGGCATGAGCGATCGCGCCAAAGGCATCCGGCCATTTGTGCTGGCCATGATTGGGCCGATAGGCTCGGGCAAGACCCATGTCGCCCGGGTCCTCGCACGGCGGCTGGGTGCGCAGCACGTTCGCACCGACGATATCCGGATGCGCCTGGCGCGGCACGGCAAGCCCATCTCGCGCGCCATTACCCTTGCAAACCGGCTACACGAGCAGGCGGTCGCTAAAGGCCGCTCGGTTATTCTCGACTTCGATGCCGTGCGCTCGGAGCGTCAGCGCGAAATAAAGGCGCTTGGAAAGCACTACGGGGCACGGGTGTACTTTATCCGCGTAAAGGCCCCAGAGAGGGTGATTTTGGAGCGCCTCCGCGCCCAGCACTACCCAATTCCCGGCGTCTTCAATGATGTCCAGCACGCCCTCCTCGCCTACTTCAACCGCCGCCGCTTTCATCGGAAGAAGTTGCGAGTTCGCCCACTTTTTGTTATTGATAATGGAGGTTCAAAACCCCTCGGTCCTCAGATTGACCTAGTGGTGAAGCGAATTAAGGGCCTATAGTAAAACGGCTATTACGCGTCCATGGCATGGACGAGGTCGGGGTTCGACTCCCCGTAGGTCCAAGCGAAACTTTGAAAAATCAGCCCATTCGGGGCTGATTTTTCATTGGCGTAACTTGACTTTCCATTATAATAGTGTATGATTGAAATCTGCTGGAATCCTCCAGCGACCGTTCGCGACGGATTCGCGAAAGCCATCAGCAAACCCAAGGAGGAAAGAATGCCCAGGGTACGAGGTGGAAGTGTTCTCCGCACCGATACCGGTGCGTTCTGGTACTGTGACGGCGACTGGCGGCTCAAGGGCTTCGAGAATGCCTATCCAGCAGTCCTTGCCTACGTTCCTTGTGAGGACGTGGCAGTTGATTCCGAGAAGTTCAAGACGCTCCTGATTGATGGGCGCACATACATCAAAGTATACGGCCAGCCCCTCCCAGTCTACCGAGAGATCCTGCGAAGCTCTCAGCCGGCCGCGTTCTACTCAACCGCACTCGGGAAAGGAGTTTACGTGAAGCAATCCCGGATTACTGAAGCGCGGGACCCGCTCGCCTTCGCAGAACAGTTCCTTCCGGCGATGGAGCGAGAACGAGCTACGTTCCAGTCACTCGCAGATGTTCTCCATGTTCCTCTCAAATCAATCGGGATCAGCGGGAGTACCCTCGTCCTCGGAAGGCCAGAGCGGCGCCACGAGATCGATGTCGTCTTCTATGGACGTTCGGCCTGCCGCAGGATAGCACGGCTCATCGAACGGAACCGAGACGACGTTGTTTTCTCTCGGGTTTCCCTGCCGCCGTTTCACCTGCCGTTCCAACATCACGGTATTTGGTTTGATCCACAGTTCAGCGAAGGCGATCGTGAGCGCCATCCCCTCGATGGCGCCTCGATCCGCATCGTGCGGCGCTTCGGTGAAACCACGGTTAGGATCAAGGATGATCGCGATGGAGTTTTCTTTCCAGCTCTCTACGGAACGACGAATCGTCGGCGGCTCATCTCCTTTCGGCTCGGCCACCGCGGTTTCTTTCGGCGCGGCGACACCGTTGTCTTTCCATCGCTCTCGCTCATTCGGATGACGTACGCCAACGGTCAGCTCGAAACCGCCTATGGTATACTGAATGATGAATGGGGCGAGAAGCGTTGAATCCACAAGTGGTGATCCTCCGCCAAGGTGAACGCGGCAGCTTTTCAGTACTCTTGGTAAAGCGGTCGGACATCTACGTCTGGACCATTCCCGGAGGCCAGCGGGAACCGGGTGAGAGCCTGGAGCAGGCTGCCATTCGTGAGGTCAAGGAAGAAACCGGCTACGACGTAACCCTCGTCCGCAAGCTCGGCATGTACCGTCTCCCTCATCTCAAGGCGATGGGGGAGGTTTTTATTTTTGTGGGAGCGATAGGGGGTGGCGCGCCAGAGATCAGTGAGGAAATCGCAGCCGTACGGTGGTTCCCGGTCAACCGCTTGCCCTACACGTTACTCCCCTTCCATCGAGAGAAAATCCAAGCCGCAGTCGCCGGGAAAAGCGGCCTCGACGTGCAGCAACCTCATACATTCAGCGGGGTAGCTATTCATTATCTGCCGGTGCCGTGGATCCTCTGGAAAATGTGGAGGTTCTATAAACTCCTCAAAAGCAGAAATTCACTAAGCTTATGATCTGTGTGCAATAGTGAGTAATGGTGCGAGTTTATTGGAGCAACGTTCCCACTGGATGATTTGATCTCCGGTCATTTTCTGCGGTAAACTCTTCAGGTATTCCAATAGCGACCCGTTTAGTCCATTAGACCTCGCCATTGGGCTGAGATTTCTTCGGTAGGTTGCGCAGATGTAGGCCATGGAGATACGGGAACATCCGTAACCACTCCTCGAACTGGACTCCCTTGTGGCCTAGGAGTTGATTCTTGAAAAGTGGCACAATCGTGTTCTTCAAGGTTGGGATGTCACGAATAATCAACATAGCGTAGTGGCGGCCGCTATGCGTGTATTCGTACACCTTATTCCGAATGCTGAAATAGTCCCGAATTCCTTCAAGAAGCGCATTATCACGGTAATGCATTTTTAGGGTCACGCATGGGATCCGCGTGCCGTCGGAGCGGCGATCATTACTGAAGGTGCCTTCTCCTTCAAAAAGGCCTCGGATATACTCCGGTGTTAGCAAACTTCTGATTTCTTCGCGGCTGTAGAACGTCTTTGCGTCTGTGAGGAGAGTCTTAATGGCGCCCATAATGACAAGTATGTTACACCGGTAACATAAATTTTACTAGTTGCCACGTGAAACATCTACCCGTGTTGTGCATAGATGAAATCTGAAGTAGGAAAACTCGGTGAGCAGAATGCCGCTGCCTTTGTCGCGGAATGCGGCTATAAGATACGTGAAACCAATTACCGGAAGCCATATGGCGAAATAGATATCATCGCAGAAAAAGATAAGGTTTTGCACTTTATTGAGGTAAAAACAAGCAAATACTATCCAGAAACCGCTTTTTCGCCCGAAATTCGCGTAAATGCAAGAAAAATTAGGAAACTCAAGCAGTTATGTGAAACATATCTCCGTGAAACACGTGTTTCACACGAACAGCCATGGCAAATTGACGTTATTTCTGTTATTTTGGACGATGATGGCTCGGTCAGAGAGATAAAACTCTTTGAAAATGCGGTTTTTGAGAAAAGGTATTGAGGCAGGATGATGTTTCACGACCGTGAAACATAGGACGTGAAACATCTGGTCCGTGAAACATCGCGTGAAACATAAAACGTGAAACATCCCGGGCCGTAGCGTAATGGTTATCGCGCCCGCTTTGGGAGCGGGAGATTCCCGGTTCGAATCCGGGCGGCCCGATAGATTGAGAAAAGTGCAGTAAATTTACTGCACTTTTCCTTTTGGAGCTAAAAAAGAGCATGGAATGGCAATTCTTATGCTATTGACATATCCATTATAATGATATATAATTTAGTCATAAACAACAGCTGACAGCTCCTTAACCTCTTTCCCCGGTTGCAAAGCCGGGTCCCAATCGGAGGTGGCCAATGGGCCACGTGGATTACGCTTGCGTCTCGGGTATCCATGGTGGAGTGGCGCGGTGCCGTAAATCGATCGTCAAGGAAGACCTTCACTGCGCCGATCACGACGAGCTTTCGCCCCTGGCCCCACGTCCCGACGTGGTTCTGCTGAAAGTCAATCTCAACGACCGATGGGATGCCGCTTTCGGGAAGGTGGGCATCCCTAAGCTGGACCGTTCGCCAAGGCGGGCAGTCCAGCTTGCCGCCGAGCACCGCGAGCGGGCCGAGCAGCTGGGCCGTGATCCGTTTGCCATCCGCGAGGCACGCGAAGGCCTGACCAGTGATCCTGAGTCTGCGGACAGCGGCTGTCCAGTTTTCGGCAAGGGAGGGCTCCAGTCCGTGGACATCCGCGGGCTCGTCACTGAGCTTCGAGCCGCCGGATTCCGGCTTACCGGATTCCATCGGCTCGCGCGGTTATGGAAGCCGCCGGTCAGGCTCGTCATGCAGTTCACAAAGACCGGCGAGTCGCTCAACCAGTTTCCGTGGGATCTCTTCCGGCAGTTCACCGCCACCTGCTTCGGCCAGGTGGACGTATGGGCCAATGACCGCGACAACCGCGGCCTCGTGGTTCACACCGTCAACTGCGGCAAGCGGGATGAGCAGGCCAAACCGGTCACCCTCCGTTTCGATGGAGGAGACTGGGAGACACACATCATCTAACCTCTAGCTCACCAAGGGGGTGAGACAACCGGAGACGTCTAGGACGCAACTCCGGTTTTTTTATTCCATTCCTGCCGATAAATCTTCTTCGCGCTTCTCCAGCACAGTCTTAAATCGTTCAAGAGTCGTGGCGAGCGTCCCCAAACCCAGAAGCACTTTGGCGTCTATTTTTTCGGCTGTGATTCCGGGCACGATTGGCAGTCCCGAGGCCAAGGTGAAGAAATTCATCAGGAACGTGGTGGCATATGATCCTTTAGGCAGCGAGAAAGCAAAGACGGCCAGGCTACTTTTAAGTTCAATGCCGTGGATTTCTATTTTTTGAAGCGTCGACCAGGTGCGCGACTCAACCCGGACAAAGGGAAAGTCGCGGTAGGAGCGGCTGGGAAGTTTCACCTCATCGCCTTCCAGGAACTCGCGGTACGGTTCCCAGTCGCGGGGATTGAACGAGGTGATGAGCGGGAGCAAGGTCGGCACTTCTCCTATTCTAATAAGTTCCGAGAGCTTGCGGTTGAAGAGAAAACAGTCATAAGCATACATCCACAGCCGTATTTGATCAGGAATGGTATGGAGCGCACCAAGGAAATCATCGGGATGAGTCAGGAGGTGATTGATTAGTTGGAGCTCGAGATGGAAGTGATACGGGAATTTTTCTATCTCCTCTTTGATCGCTGCCCAGTTGCCCCAATTTTCATTTATTTTTTCTCTGATGTTTTTGAAATACGGCAGTTCTCGCAGTGCGGCATAGGTGAGGAAAGTTTTTATAACTTCCTGGTATTGGCCTTTGATCAAAAGAAGTCCCAGCCAGTGGCTGATCAGACGTGGCGTGCCAAAGCGCTGGAAATAGAAAAAATTCCAGAAGCCGTCGCGCTTAATATCTTCAAGCTTCTCTTTGACCGCAGCGATTGCTTCCTTCGAAAACGATTCAGTGGTGCGGAGGATGATAATAAAGCGGTTTCCGGTGAGGTCTCCGTTGGCTACCGCACCCTTACCCCGACATAGGTGCTTGAGAAAAAAATTCTCTTCGTTGATGCGATTAAATTGCTCGACATCGCTAACGCCGCGGATGCTTAGGCGTTGGGCAGTAAGGGCGAGGCGATCTTTGATACCGGCAAAACCAATTTGCTTTCCATCAATGCCAAGAAGCGTGGCTAGATGATCTTTAGCATCGAGCGTGGATACGCCGATCTTCACCAGGTCGGCATAGTAAGTAGTTCCATCTGCCGAGAGATCAGTAACGAGCGGTCCAAGATCAACGGTGTGCAAAGTGCCTGTCGGATCAATCTCTTCAACAATGAAATCCTGTGGTAAAAGCCGTAGGTACCCGATAGGCCGATTCGGCGGAAGACCCTCGATACCGATCCACTTCAGGAACGGTTCATGGTCAATCATAGGCGGACGCTGAAAAAGATGGGGTGCTCGTGCCCGCTCACTCTCAAATAAAAGCCGCTCGCGTTCTCGTTCTTCCGGAGTTAGCATGTATTTAGTATAGCATTCCTGATGTCCGCCATCTTGCGACTTTGCGCCGGTTGTGCTACACTGCGAAGGCTTTATGCAGAATTTTTCGAAGACACTCGTCTACGCACTGATTATTTTTGTTTTGCTTTCGGGTTTGTACGCCCTTATCCAGGGCGAATTTCGCCAGGAGAAAGAAGTTTCACTTTCGGAAGTGGTTGCCTTGGTCAACGACGGCAAAGTGGAAAAAATCACCGTAGAAGAAGACATTTTGTCCATTCGCTTGAAGGACGGCGGCGAAGTCAAGTCGCGCAAGGAAGCCGAAGCCAGCCTTACTGAGACGCTGAAGAACTACAGCGTAGACCAGGAAAAACTGAAGGCGGTCTCGATCGAAGTCAAATCTTTGAGCGGGCTTGGCTATTGGCTGGGCGTGATTCTGCCGTTTCTTGCCCCCTTGCTCTTGATCGGCTTTTTCATCTGGTGGACGGCGCGTCAGGTGCAACGCGGCTCAATGCAGGCTTTTTCTTTCGGCCAATCGCGGGCCAGACTCATCGCTCCGGAAGACACTCGCGATCGGGTTATGTTCAAGGACGTGGCCGGAGTGAAGGAGGCCAAGGAGGAGCTTCGGGAAATCGTTGATTTCCTGAAAAATCCAAAGAAATTTTTTGACATCGGCGCGCGCATACCCCGCGGAGTGCTTTTAATGGGGGCGCCGGGAACCGGGAAAACCATGCTGGCTCGGGCCGTGGCCGGCGAGGCCAACGTCCCCTTCTTTCACATCTCCGGCTCGGAGTTTGTGGAGCTATTTGTTGGCGTGGGGGCTTCGCGGGTGCGGGACCTTTTTAAGATGGCCAAAAAATCCGCTCCGGCGATTATTTTCATTGACGAGATTGACGCTGTGGGCCGGCATCGCGGGGCGGGTTTGGGCGGCGGGCATGATGAGCGCGAGCAGACCTTAAATCAAATTCTTGTTGAAATGGATGGATTTGAGACCAATGAGAGCGTCATTGTGGTGGCGGCAACAAATCGCCCCGATGTCTTGGATCCGGCGCTCCTTAGGCCGGGGCGCTTTGACCGCCGGGTGGTGCTTGATCTTCCGGACATCAATGATCGCGAAGAGATTTTAAAGATCCACGCCAAAAACAAGCGCTGGGATAGCGACGTGAATTTGCGCGTCATTGCCGAACGCACGCCCGGGTTTTCGGGCGCAGATCTCGCTAATGTCGTTAACGAAGCGGCCATACTTGCGGCGCGGCAAGCCCGAAAATCCATGGCCCAGAGCGATATCGTAGCTTCCATTGAGAAAGTAATGCTGGGTCCGGAGCGAAAGAGCCATATTTTAACGCCCAAGGAAAAAGAGATCGTCGCCTACCACGAGGCCGGCCATGCGCTGGTCGCCGCCTCGCTCAAGCACACCGACCCGGTGCATAAAATTTCCATTGTGGCGCGGGGACGGGCCGGCGGGCATACCTGGAAACTGCCTTCCGAAGACCGGCACCTTTTCTCGCGCTCCTATTTCATGGACGAGCTGGCCGTGGCCATGGGCGGGTATGCCGCCGAAAAAGAGGTATTCAATGAAATCACCACCGGCCCGCATAACGACCTTGAACTGGCTTCGAACATCGCCCGCGACCTGGTAACCCGCTATGGCATGTCGGAGAAGCTCGGGCCGACTGTCTTTGGCGAGCGGCAGGAACTCGTGTTTTTGGGTAAGGAGATCGGCACGGAGAAGAATTACTCCGAGGAAATAGCTCGGCTGATTGATCGCGAGGTGCGCAAGGTCATTAACCTGGCGCTGAAGCGGGCCAAAGAGATTCTGGTCAAGCGCCGCATGAAACTTGAGACTATTGCCAAGAGGCTGATGGAAAAGGAAACCATAGAACGCGAGGAATTCGAAGCCTTGATGGCCGCGGCATAACCAAGCGGATAGTGTAGAGCAAATAGTTTTTTGGGCGTATAGCTCAATCGGTAGAGCAGGCGATTTACCCGTCCGCCCGACTTCGCCGCTTCCGGGCATGTAGCTCAACGGCAGAGCACCGAGCTTATACCTCGGCGGTTCCTGGTTCGAATCCAGGCATGCCCATTTCCAAAAGAGCCCCGACGTGACGTCGGGGCTCTTTTTTTGTTGCGTACTGCATTGGTGCGAGCTACCATTTACATTGCAAGAAAGTCATATGATTTCCAATGCTGACTATTTAAAAGCTGGCCGAGCGGGCGATATCCCGACTGTATCAGGCCGGATGCTCTATCGGGCATTTGAAATTCTCCCCGGGGCGCTCGCCTGGGCGACCATTCTCGGGATTTTTGCGGCCAGCCGTTGGGCTCCGATTTTTGCGAGCTTCTTCATTATTGCCTTTGATGTTTACTGGCTCTTCAAGACGGTGTTTTTATCCATACATCTTCGCGCCGGCTTTTATAAAATGCAGGAGCATCTCAAAACCGATTGGATGACCAAGCTCGAAGAATTAAGAATTAAGAATCAAGAATTAGGAATCCGGGAGTGGAGAGACGTTTATCACCTCATCATCCTTCCGTTTTATAAAGAGCCGTATGAAGTTTTGCGGCAGGGGTTGGAAGCCATCGCCCAAAATTCGTACCCTAAGGATCGGATGATGGTTGTGCTTGGGGTTGAAGAGCGCGCCGGAGCCGAGGCGCTGGCGCAAGCAGGGCGGCTCAGGCAGGAATATACCGGCAAATTTTTCAAATTTTCGATTGCTGTCCATCCCCAGAATCTTCCGGGTGAGCTTGCCGGCAAGGGTTCTAATGAGACCTGGGCCGCCCGCCGCGCCAAAGCCGAGATCATCGATCCGCTCCGTATCCCCTATGAGCGCGTGATCGTCTCATCGTTTGACAGCGATACTATTGCCCCGCCCGATTACTTCGCCATCCTTACCTACCATTATCTAACTGCATCTAAGCCTCTCCGCTCTTCGTTCCAGCCCATCCCGGTCTACAACAACAATATCTGGGATGCTCCGGCCTTCTCGCGGGTTGCCGCCGTATCCGGCACCTTCTGGCAGACCATGCAGCAAGCCCGACCCGAGCGGCTGGCCACCTTTTCCTCGCATTCCATGCCCTTCCGGGCGCTCGTCGAGATGGATTTCTGGCCGGTGAACCTCGTCTCCGAAGATTCGCGCATTTTTTGGCAGTCGCTGATTTTCTATGACGGCGACTACCGCGTGGTGCCGCTTTATTACCCGGTCTACATGGATGCCAATGTCGCGCCGACTCTCGCCGCTACCGCCAAGAATGTCTATAAGCAGCAGCGAAGATGGGGCTGGGGGGTGGAGAATGTGCCTTATCTCCTTTTCGGATTCGTAGCCAACAAAAAAATTCCGCTCAAGCGGAAATTATATTTTGCCTTCAACCAGCTGGAAGGCTTTTGGTCCTGGGCGACGAATGCCCTTATTATTTTTCTCCTTGGCTGGCTGCCGGTCGTTATCGGGTCGAGCGAATTCAATACCACGATTCTGGCTTATAACCTTCCGCGTCTCACCCGCTGGATCATGACCTTGGCCATGGTTGGATTGGTCACCTCGGCCTACATCTCAACCCGGCTCCTCCCGCCCCGGCCGCCTGGAAAACCAATTCACGCCTACCTATGGATGGTGCTGCAGTGGGCGCTTCTGCCTATCACTATTCTTACCTTTGGCTCCATCCCCGGACTTGAAGCCCAGACCCGGCTCATGCTCGGCCGGTACATGGGATTTTGGGTGACGCCGAAGTATCGAGAGCAACAAGCTAAGCTCCTCGAACATTCGCCGTGAAGCGGGGCAGCCCCTATTCAAAATGAACCGAATCGATCGCGCCGACTCGCTCCCGGAGGAGCGGGTAGTTTTTGAGCTCTGGATCCTCAGCGATGAGGGATTGCGCTTCGGTTCGCGCCGCTTCAACCATCTTGATGTTTTTCAGCGCCTCCATCCCGACGTCGGAGATGCCCCATTGTTTCCTCCCGGAAAGTTCTCCGGGACCGCGGAATTGCAAATCGTATTCGGCGAGCTCAAATCCGGTTTTGACCTCCTGTAATGCTTTGAGGCGGCGGTTTTCGACATGATCGGCGCCAGTCGTGAAAACAAAGCAGTAGGATTTCCGCGAGCCGCGGCCCACCCGGCCACGGAATTGGTGCAGCTGGGCCAGTCCGAAGCGCTCTCCGCCCTCGATCATCATGATCGAGGCATTGGGCACATCCACCCCGACCTCAACCACCGAGGTAGAGACCAGGATATCAAGCTCGTGGTTTTTAAATTTTCGCATCACCGTTTCTTTTTCTTTGGGCTTCAGTTTGCCGTGGATCATGCCCACGCGAAGATCGGGGAAAATTTCCTCGGAGAGCTTCTTGTATTCAACCTTCACCGATTTTACTTCAGCCCAATCCATTCGCTGCTGGTAGGTGGCTCTGGGGTGCCGGGAGCCCTCATCAAGGCCTTTGGCCTCGATGCGGGGGCAAATCACAAACACCTGCCCCCCGCGCTTGATCTCCTGGCGGATGAATTCATACGTTTTTTCGCGCTCGCGCGGTGGAACGACTTTCGTTTCCACCGGCTCGCGGCCGGGCGGCATTTCGTCAAGCACGGCGAGGTCGAGGTCGCCGTAGATGGTAAGCGCCAGGGTCCGCGGAATCGGGGTGGCCGACATGGAAAGGAAATGAGGCCGCTCCCCTTTGGTTGCGGCGCGTCTCTGGGTGACGCCGAAACGATGCTGTTCGTCAACGATGACCAAAGCCAGCTTCTTAAACTTCACCCGTTTTTCAATCAGGGCGTGGGTGCCGATTAATATTTGAATCTCGCCGTTCAAGCACCATTTGAGAATCTGGCTTTTTGAAATGTGTGTATGCGTCTTCGGGTTTACTTTGGATGGGAACTTGCGCGCTTCGGATGAAGTAAGAAGTCCGATGCGGATTTTGAATGACGAAAGCCGCCGGATGAATTCTTCAAAGTGCTGGCGGGCCAGGATCTCGGTGGGAGCCATGTAGGCCGTCTGAGCCCCGGAGGCGACGACATTTAGAGCCGAGGCCGCTGCGACCACTGTCTTGCCCGAGCCGACATCGCCTTCCAAAAGCCGGGCCATGGGGTGCGGCTTTTTAAAATCCTGCAAAATCTGCCAGATGGCTTTTCTTTGGGCGTTGGTGAGCTGAAAGGGCAGGGATTTTACGAATCGTTGCAGAAGCTCGGTCTTGGTTTCAATGCGCGGCGAACGTTCCTCTTCAAGCTTTTTTCGCTCCGCCTGGCGATCAAGCTGAATCAGGAAAATTTCTTCAAAGGAAAAGCGCTTACGGGCGGCTTCAGCTTCACCGAGCGACTTTGGTGCGTGGATTGCGCCGAGCGCCCGGTCGAGCGATGGGAGGTGGTATTTGGCAAGAATTTCCTTCGGGACGGCATCCGGCTGTTGGCCGATTTGGTTGGCCAGACGCCGAATCTGGTAGCGGAACCATCGCGACGAGAGGCCGTAGGTCTCAGGATAGATCGGAAGAAGTCCTCCTCCGCTTACCTGGTACCCGTTCTCCTTGGCCGCCTGTTCATAGAGCGGATTGGCCATGAGGAGCCCGGATTTCCCCCGCGAAACAGGGCCGGAGAGCCGCACTCTCATGCCGGGTTTCAGGATGTTGGCCACATAGGGTTGATTGAACCAGACAACACCCAAAAGTCCGCTCTCATCGCGCACGATCCCTTCGGCAATCCGCATCTTTCTTCGCCAGGTCTTGGCCGGCTTGATGGCTACCACCTCGGCAATAATCGTGGCTTTTTCTCCTTCATGGAGATCGCGGATTTGTTTCAAAGCGCCCACTTCCTCATATCGCGCCGGGAAGTGAAAAAGAAGATCCCGTGCCGTCTTGATTCCTAGCCTGGAAAGAGCCCGCCGTTGTCGGAGGGTCAAATGGATGATCGTGTCGAGTGACTGATTAAGCTGCATCACTTCGAAGGTAATACAAAAACGCGATGATGTCATCACGTTTTTGCTGAAACGCGCCCGCGAGGAATCGAACCCCGATTTCAGCCTCCGCAGGGCTGCGCTCTATCCGTTGAGCTACGGGCGCATTTTTTGAGGTAACCCGCCTTCGCTCTGAGAGCTTCGGCGGGTGAAGGTTTGGCAGCTGCGATTTCTCGCTAGCGCTCCAAATCGCAGGCCAAGCCCTTCAAAACCCCAAGCGTTTGGCCAGGATGTCAATGAGTGATTCTTCCTGTTTTTCTTCCTTGAGGAAGCGTAGCAGAACTCCGCGTAAGCGCAAAGGGTCAAGCTCCCCCAGCGGCACGCGGACGAACGGCATAAACATTTTTTTAGAATGCAGGCTTAATTCCCTGAAAAGAGGCGGGTCGTAGAAGATCCAGAATGAGTCCAGGTTTTCAAATTCGTAGAGGCGATTGCTGACGACAAGACCCCGCGAAGTGACGGCGCTTCGGATTTCAAGCGGCTTGCGGAAGGCATAGGACGCCACCAGTCCCCCGGCGACCCCAAGGAATATGGCAAAGAGATAATTGCCAAGAATTACAGCGACGATTCCGCCGATAACCAAGAGCGCCCCCGCGGCGAGAAGCAGGGTGCCCCTATCGGCATTAGGCGCAAACTCCGGTGCTGACCATTCCAAAAGCGCACGAGAATTTACCGCCTCTTCGGATAACTGATCAGAGTGAAAACTTTCTTCAAGCTCAAGCCGTGGCTCTTCTTCAGCGTCATGACTTCTTGATTTGATTTCGTTTTTTAATT
>CAYIKH010000015.1:0-12579 GCA_964363965.1 uncultured Candidatus Saccharibacteria bacterium | reverse complement strand
AATTTGAATTTTTTGGCAAATTCGAAGTCGCGCAGGTCGTGGCCTGGGACGGCCATGATCGCGCCAGTGCCGACATGGCCCAAAACATAGTCGGCCACCCATACCGGAATTGTTTCTTTGTTGGCGGGATTGACGGCGGTGACGCCCTTCAATTCCACCCCGGTCTTCTCCCGCCCCTCGCCAATCCGTTCCTCATCTGATTTGGCCCTTGCTTTCTTAATGTATGCCTCGACTTCGCTATAGTTTGCGATTTGTGCTTTGCACTTTGTGATTAGCTCGTGTTCCGGCCCCAACACCATATAGGTGGCGCCGAAAAGAGTGTCGGGGCGGGTGGTAAATACCTCAATTGAAAATTGGGAACCTGCCCGTCCGGCAGGCGGGTTGAAAATTGGAAATTTAATGAGTGCTCCTTCTGATTTCCCGATCCAGTTTCTTTGAGCAACTTTGATTTTCTCGGACCAGTCAATGGTCTCGAGGTTCTTCAAGAGCCGCTCGGCATAATCCGTGATCTTGAAAAACCACTGCTCAAGCTCCTTTTTTATCACCGCGCTGGCACAGCGCTCGCACTCCCCGGCAATCACCTGCTCATCAGCAAGCACGGTTTTGCAGGATGGACACCAGTTGACCGGAGCCTTTTTGCGGTAAGCCAGTCCGCGGCGAAACATCTCGACGAAAATCCACTGAGTCCAGCGATAGTAATCTGGATCATAGGTCTCTAATTTTTCATCCCAGGCAAAACCGTTGCCGATTATCTCTAGCTGCCTATAGAATCTCTCCTCGGAAATTTTGGCCTGGTCCGCCGGATGCTTTCCAATAGAGAGCGAATAGTTTTCAGAGTGAATCCCAAACCCATCCAGTCCAATCGGCTCAAAAACATCATGGCCTTGCATCCGCTTGAAACGGCCGTAGATATCCGCGCCGGTAAAGGCATACATATTTCCGACATGCAGCCCTTCGGCCGAAGGGTACGGGAACATCATGAGATTATAAAACTTGGGGCGCGCCTTGCCCCGAGCTTGTCGAAGGGTCAGGTTCGGCTCGTAGATTTTCTTCTCTCGCCACCGCTCCTGCCATTTTTTCTCAAGGGCTGACGGATCGTAACGCATAATAATACATTGGAATTACCAAAATATATTATTAAGAGTAGCCTATTGGTTCACCGGAGGCAATGACCAAAATCGCCATCCGGCAATCTTGTCAGATGGCGATTTTTATCAACGACATCTACACTACTCATACAAGATGAGGCATCCTGATGCAAAATTCATTGCCTTGATTCCCTATCGTGCCTACAGAAAGCTGATATACATAGGCCGATTGGCGAGCGGATTTGAAAACGCTCAAAGCGACAAGCGGGCATGGTTCGCCCCGAGCTAGTCGAGGGGCGAGAGCGAGGAGCTTTGGCGAGTTCAAAAATCCTAGCTGGGGATTTTTGAACGCTTTTCAAAAACGCGAGCCAAGCGGCCTCTATTTCTTTTCGTCATCATCTTTTTCCTCGAATTCGGCGTCCTTCACTTTATCACCTGACTCGGCACCCGGCTCCTGAGCTCCGCCGCCCTGCTTGTAGAGAATCTCGCCGATTTTCTGCGAGGCAGCGGCGAGCTCCTGCGAGGCCCGCCTGACACTCTCAAGATCATCTCCGTCTTTTACTTTTTTCAAAGCCTCAACTTTGGATTCAATCTCATGCTTGATATTCTCGGGAACCTTGTCCCCGGATTCGCGAAGCGCCTTCTCCGCGGTATAAATCATGGCGTCAGCCGTGTTTCTGGCCTCAACGATTTCCCGCTTTTTCTTGTCTTCGCCGGCGTGCATCTCGGCATCGCGCTTCATCTTCTCAATCTCTTCTTTGGAAAGACCGGTGGAAGCTTCAATGCGCACCGATTGCTCCTTGCCCGTGGCTTTGTCTTTGGCTTTGACCGCCAGCACGCCGTTGACGTCAATGTCAAAAGTGACCTCAACCTGCGGCATGCCCCGCGGGGCCGGCGGAATGCCATCCAGGATGAAGCGGGCCAGGGTCTTATTGTCGCCTGCCATTTCACGCTCGCCCTGAAGCACATGCACTTCTACCGAGGTCTGGCTGTCCGCGGCCGTTGAGAAAATCTGGGTCTTGGCCGTGGGGATGGTGGTGTTGCGCTCTATTAAGCGCGTCATTACCCCGCCCAAAGTCTCAATGCCCAAGCTAAGCGGCGTGACATCCAGGAGCAAAACGTCTTTGACATCGCCCTGCAAAATTCCGGCCTGCACAGCCGCGCCCGCGGCCACCACCTCATCCGGGTTGATGGATTTATTCGGCTCCCGACCGAAAAGCGATTTGACCGCCTCGATCATGGCCGGCATCCGGGTCTGCCCACCGACCAGGATTACCTCGTCAATGTCGGAAATTTGGAAGCCCGAATCCTTGATGACCTGCCTGGTTATTTCTATGGAGCGTTCAATCATGTCGCCGACCAGCTCCTCGAGCTTGGCCCGGGTGAACTTCATTAAAAGGTGTCTCGGGCCGGAGGCATCCGAAGTAATGAAAGGGATGTTAAGTTCGGTCTCCACAGTGGTGGAAAGCTCGTGCTTGGCTTTCTCGGCCGCTTCCTTCAGGCGCTGGAGGGCCAGGGTATCCTTGGCGAGGTCAATACCCTGGTCTTTTTTGAATTCGCTGGCGATCCATTTGATAATACGCTGGTCAAAATCGTCTCCGCCGAGGTGAGTGTCCCCGCCCACGGCCTTGACCTCCACGGTATCGGCGGTGACTTCAAGCACGGATAAGTCAAACGTTCCGCCGCCGAAATCATAGACAACGATCTGTTCGTCCTTTTTCTTGTTAAAACCGTAGGCCAGGGCCGCAGCCGTGGGCTCGTTAATAATGCGGCGCACCTTAAATCCGGCAATCTCGCCGGCGGCCTGGGTGGCCTTTCTTTGGGCGTCGTCAAAATAAGCCGGCACGGTTATGACCGCTTCCTCCAGTTTTTGACCTAATTTTTCTTCGGCATCGTGCTTCAGCTTCTGGAGGATCATGGCCGAGATTTCCTCCGGCCGATACCATTTATCCGCCATTTTAATTTCCACTCCGCCGTTTGAGGACTCGCGCATCTCATAAGACAGCCATTCCTTGTCGCGCTTGACTTCGGGATCAGTAAATTTCCGGCCAATGAGCCGTTTGATGGAAAAAAGGGTATTTTGAGGATTGGTCACCGCCTGCCTCTTGGCCAGAAGCCCGGTCAGTCGTTCTCCGGACTTGGAGATGGCGACCATGGAAGGCGTGGTGCGGTTGCCCTCTTTGTTTTCGAGCACCTTGGGCTCGCCGCCCTCAACTATGGCCATGGCCGAGTTAGTAGTGCCAAGATCAATACCTAGTATCTTTGCCATATTTTTATCCTAAATCTTAAAATCCTAAATCTTAATTCCGAGCCTTTGCGATCTTCACCCGCGCCGGGCGAAGCACTTTACCATTCAGAAGATAGCCTCTTTGCAATTCCTCCGCCACCATTCCCTCCTCCAGCTCGGATGCCACCTCGCCCATTGATTCGTGGAGCGCCGGATCGAATTTCTGACCTTGGGCTTGCAATATTTCAAGGCCTCTGCGGCGCAAAATATCCTCAAGCTGGGAACGAATAAGGACAATGCCTCGCTCCACATCCTTGGGCATTTCGTGCTGCAAGGCCAGATCAAAGCTATCCAGAACCTGCACTGCTTCAGCAATTACACCCTCAGCCGCAAACTTCATGAATTCCTCGAAACGCTTGGCTTCGCCTTTTTTGTAATTAATGAGTTCGGCCTTGGCCCGCTGCCAACCGTCAAGATATTCCTTGCGCTCGGCTTCACAGCGCTCCAGAGTTTCGCGGAGCTTCCTTAACTTAACCACGGCCTCCTCGCCGGCGGCCTCCTCATCCGGAACCATCTCCACTCCGTTAGAAGCGTATGGATCCTCTGGCGTTTTAGCTTTTTCACGCATATTTTTCCTCACCGCTAGTCACTTTTTTATTCCAAATGCTTCTAACGGGGTCCACATCGCCATCGGCTAGGCTCTCGGCTTTATCTTCTCTATTTTCTTTATGCCCCCCAGTAGGCCTCATATCATCAGCATCTCCCGAAAATGCCGCAGGAGCGTAAGATTATGCGCGTAATCCATACGCCTGGGTCCGAGTAAAGCCACCATGCCGCTTTTCGCAAACGGAGTGGTGGAGGAGAAAACAATCATGCCGCAGTGACGAGCCCGGCGGATGGGATTTTCGGCGCCGACAAAAGTTTTCGGCTCGACGAGCTCCTCAAGATCAAAAAAGCGCATAATGTCTTCCTCGATCATGTCCACCAAAGCGCTGAATTCCTGCACCAGCGAAGTGTCGGAGAATTCCGGCTCCTGCATCACATCGCTCAGGCCGGATTTGTAAAAAAGTTCCTCCGCGGGAAATCCGGACAAGGCCAGAGTGTGGGTCAGGTGCGCGAGGATCCGGCTTGATTGCTTCATGAATTCCGCCGGATCGCTCGTCCCGCGAAGCTCGGCCAAGACGCGTTCCTCGCGCCTCGCCAGGCCGTCGCCGGAGACGAGGCCATTGATGAAAAATCTGTAGCCTTTGTCAGTGGGCACGCGGCCGGCCGAGGTATGGGGCTGGGCCAGATACCCGGAATCATCCAGGGCCTGAAGTTCGTTGCGGACGGTAGCCGAACTATAGGGTAGACGGAAGCGCCTGACAATTCCGGCGGAAGCCACTGGAGAAGCCGTAGCCACGTATTCCCGAATCACCGCCTGAAGTATGGTTTTTTGCCGTTCAGTCAGCCCCGTTACAGCCGTTCTAGAACCACCCGTTTTGTATAAAAATTCCTGTTCGTACTGTTTCATTGTAGCCCATGCATTCCCATTACGGCTGTAACGGGGTCAGCATGGCGGAGTCATTATATGGCTCTTAGCACTCTCCTGTCAAGAGTGCTAAAAATGAATCAGGCTCCTTCCTTGAGCCGGAATCATAGCCCGGGTATACCCCGTTAGAAGTCTGCCTCCCAATATAAATGCGCTTTACCGACGTGTAAAAGATTTATACCTCAGCTTCCTTTAAGCTACCCTTGCAAAAATCTTAAAGAGATTTTTGCACCAAGACTTCTAACGGGGTATAATTAAGAATGTGAAAACCCTCAAGACCAAGACTCTGGCCTGGCATCATTTGCACCGGCCCGCACCCGCAGACCTGAAGTGGTTGGAGCGGCATTTTAATCTACACGGCCTCGTGCTTGACGAGTTGACCCGTCCCACGGCCCGGCCGCGGGTGGATAATTTTGGCGACTACCTTTACCTGGTGCTGCACTTCCCCATCTTTGACCAGCAGGAACGAAAAACTCACCCCCGCGAGATTGATTTCGTCTTGACCAAGCATGAATTAATCACGGTAACCTATGAGGTCATCGGGCCGCTGGAAGATTTTTTCAAGAAATGCTCCACTGATCAATCTTGTGAAGAGCTTTTTGCCTCCAAAACTCCGGCTCATCTTATTTTTCATGTGATCAAAAACCTCTATGCCTTTGCCCTTCGGGAACTTGATCATATTCAGGAAAGCATTGATCGTATTGAGGATGAGATTTTTGCCAACCGCGAGCGCGAGATGGTCGAGGAATTGTCCATCGTGCGGCGCGACATCATTGATTTCCGCCGGGCCATCAAGCCCCAGCTGATGACTCTTGAATCCTTGGCCGAGCAAAGTCAAACTCTCTTCGGCCCGAGCTTGAAACCGTTTTTCGCCGGCCTTATCGGCGAATTTACGAAAGTGTGGGATCTTCTGGAAAATAATAAAGAAGCCCTGGATGCTCTTTACGACAACAACGCCACCCTGCTTGAAGTCAAGCAAAACGACACCATGAAGATTTTGACCATCATGGCCTTTACCACATTCCCGCTGATGCTCTTCACTGCTCTTTTCTCCATGGACACCATTGCCACGCCGATCATCGGATTACGCTATGATTTCTGGATAATCTTGAGCATTATGATTGCCGCCACCGTGGGGATGTTTGTGTTTTTTAAAAGAAAAAAATGGCTGTGAAACTCTATAACTACCTCACCCGCAAAAAAGAACTTTTTCGGCCCTTAAAAAAGGGCCGGGTTGGTCTTTATGCCTGTGGGCCAACGGTCTATAACTTCACCCACATCGGGAATTTGCGCGCCTATATTTTCGACGACGTGCTTAGGCGGACGCTGGAGTTTGAAGGCTACGTTGTGCGGCATGTCTCGAACCTCACCGATGTTGATGACAAAACCATCCGCGATTCAAAAAAAGCCGGTAAGAGCCTGAAGACTTTTACCGAATTTTATTCCCAAGCCTTTTTCGCCGACATCAAAAAATTGGACATCCGGCCGGCCTGGAAATACCCGCGGGCCACCGGGCACATAAAAGAGATGGTAAGCCTGATCCGGACGCTTTTAAAAAAGAGGCTCGCCTATCGCACCGCCGACGGCGTATATTTCGATATTTCGAAATTTAGAGGTTACGGCAAACTCTCCGGGGTCAAAAAGCGTCAATTAAAGGCGGTATCGGCTGACCAGTATGAGAAAACCGAAGCCAGTGACTTTGCTCTTTGGAAATTCAAGAAACGGGGCGAACCATCTTGGCCTTCACCCTTTGGCCGGGGACGGCCCGGCTGGCATATTGAGTGCTCGGCCATGTCCATGAAATATCTCGGCACGACCTTTGACATCCATGCCGGCGGGGTTGACCTTCTCTTCCCGCACCACGAGAACGAGATCGCCCAGTCCGAGGGCGCGACCGGAAAACAGTTTGTCCGCTATTTTGTCGAGGGCGAGCACTTGATGGTGGAAGGCAAAAAAATGTCAAAATCGCTTGGCAACATCTATACCCTGAAGGATCTTGAGAAGCGCGGGCATGAACCTATGGATTTTAGATATTTTGTTCTCGGGGCTCATTACCGCAAACCCTTAAATTTCACTTGGAAGGCGCTGGCAGCAGCGCGGCAGGGACGGCTGGGGCTTGAAAATTCACTTGATCGGATCAGGCGCGGACCTTCCGCCGGCCGGCGGAGCGGTAGGCTAAAAGATGAAAACGAAGCGCTAAAAGTCATTGCCGCCTGCGAAAAACAGTTTCGAGAAGCTATTGAAGATGACTTAAACACTCCACAAGCCTTGGCCATTTTGAACGAGTTGCTTCACTACGCCAACATCCTGATTGAGCGTGAGCTTCTAACCAAGCGCACCGCCGCAATAATTCGAGCCGCGGCCTTGGAGTTTGACCGGGTATTGGGCCTGAATCTGAAAAGGCATCGCGGCCTTAAAGTCCCGCCCCGGGTGATGAAACTGGTCGAAAAGCGCGAGGATCTGCGCAAAGCCAAAAAATGGCGGGAAGCCGATCGGATCCGCAACCAAATCCGAAAACTCGGCTACGTGGTTGAAGACACACCAACTGGTCCCCATCTCCACCCCACGTCATCCTGAACGGTAGCGAAGGATCTTAGAGATTCTTCACTTCGTTCAGAATGACGGCGTGATTTGCGGAAAATAAAAAGCCCCGCGCTCGGCTACGAGTGCGGGGCGTGTGAGGTTAGATCTCGATCTTCGCCAGTGCCTCGCGAGCGTGGCGGACCCGCTCCTCTTCCTTGAGGATCCGTGCGAGGTGCATTCTCAGGAGGACGGGGAGCTCGCGTGTTGCCCGATCTTCGGTGTATTGGTGGTCGTATATCTTCTGCGGATGGTCGCGGAAGAAGATGGTGCCGCGCTTGCGCTCCACATCGCTGCTGGAGGGACAGCGCAACTCAGCGAACACCTCATTTCTCCAGGCGATCATGGCGCGGAGATAGACGAAGTTCGTGTGAATTACATCGCCGTCTTGGAGCGCCGGCTCGTAGTCCTCAAACTGGATGGAAATGCTGCCAACTCGTTCATTCAGCCGTTCTGCTATTCTGCGGCATGCATCAATGAACTGTGGCGCGCTTTCAACCTGAACTTCCGGCATGAAACGAACCGTTAGTGCCCCCATAGTATTCTCCCCTGTCGCTCACCAGGCCTCGGCTTGACCCGTCAGCCGGCTGCGGCTCAAGGATTGTGAAAGTACACGATGGCCCCATACCATCAGAGATATAATACCACGCAACCTTCCTCAAATCAAGGTATTGTCAAAGGCATGCACACTTTATAAACCCCTTTTGCTTCAAAGCGACCTTGTGGGGGCTTTGACTTAGGATTATATTCAAATCGACGCGAAGCGTCGTCCTGAACGAAGTGAAGGACCTCCCGAGATCCTTCGCTACGCTCAGGATGACGGAAGGCCATGGCCGATACAATGCAAAAACTCGACACGGTGCGTATGCCGCCACAGTCGCTTGAAGCCGAAGCCGCGCTCTTGGGCTCGCTTTTGATTGACAAAGAAGCCATCTGGCGGGTGGTGGATTATCTTGAACCCAAAGATTTCTACAAGGCCACCCATCGCATGATTTATGAGGCTATGCTCGAGGTGATGGCTAGACGCGAGGCTATTGATGTCCTCTCCATTACCAACCGGTTGAAAGAGAAAAATCAGCTGGATGAGATCGGCGGGACGACTTACCTGGCCTCGCTCGTGAATACCGTGCCCACCGCCTCCAATGCCAGCCACTACGCCCGGCTCGTCCACCGCAAACGCATCCACCGCGATCTCATTGAGGCCTCGCACCGCATCTCTGAACTCGGCTACAAGGAAGAAGAGGATCTGGAAACCATCTTGGATGATGCCGAAAAAACAATTTTTGCCGTGGCCCAAAGTTCGCTGGCCCAAGAGTTTACGCCGGTAAAGAGGTCGCTTGACGAGGCTTGGCAGCGGATTGAAAAACTGCATGCCGGCGATGGGGCGCTGCGCGGCGTTTCCACCGGCTTCCCGGACCTCGATAACATTTTGGCTGGTCTCCAGCGCTCTGACTTAATCGTGCTTGCGGCGCGGCCGTCTTTTGGTAAGACCGCACTGGCTATGGACATTGCCAAGAACGTCGCCCTTAAAGAAAACCTCCCCGTGGGCTTTTTCAGCCTTGAGATGTCAAGCGAACAGGTGGTGGATCGCTTGGTGGCGAGCCAAGCCAGCGTGGATCTATGGCGGCTGAGAACTGGACGACTTTCAGACAAAGGCGATGACAACGATTTTGTCCGCATCCGCGATGCCATGGAGACTCTATCGCAAATCCCGCTCTACATTGACGACGTCGCCTCGCCGACGGTCATGCAGATCCGGGCCATGTCGCGGCGGTTGCAGGCCGAGCATGGGGAGCTCGGCCTGGTCGTGGTTGATTACCTGCAGTTGATTCGCGGACATGAACAGGCCGAGAACCGGGTCCAGGAGGTTTCACAGATTTCGCGCTCGCTCAAGGCCATGGCCAAGGAGTTGAACGTCCCGGTGCTGGCCATTTCCCAGCTTTCGCGGGCGATTGAAATGCGGGCCGATGCCATGCCCAAACTTTCGGATCTTCGCGAGTCGGGGAGCATTGAACAGGATAGCGACGTGGTCATGTTTATCTACCGCGAGGACAAAGTGAAGAAAAATACCGCCCGCCAGAACATCGCCGACATTCTGATTGAAAAGCATAGGAACGGCCCGACCGGCAAAGTGGGGCTTTACTTCAACGAGGAGACGGTAAGCTTCCGCTCGATTGCCAAACATTTCGAGGAAGAGTAATCGCGAATATGCGAATCGCGGCGAATATACGAATATACAAATCCGCATTCGTATATTTGTATATTCGTTTTTGATTTGTATATTCGCGATTACTCTTATGTTTTCCAAGCCGATCCAAACCCTCATTGATTTTTTCTTGAAATTCCCCGGGGTGGGGCCGCGGCAGGCCGCCCGGTTCGTTTTTTATTTACTCCGCGAGGACAAGGAACGCGCCAAGGCCATGGCCGAAACCATATCCAGGCTCCACGATGACGTTAAACTCTGCGCCCAGTGCTTCAAAACTTTCGATGCCAACCATAACCAGTCGGGCGGCCTGCTCTGCGAATTTTGCCGCAGTCCCAGGCGCAACGCCCATCAGATTCTGGTGGTCGAAAAAGAGGCTGATTTGGAAAATATTGAGCGCGCCCGCAAATACGACGGCATGTACCATGTTCTTGGTGGAACCATCAGCCCCCTCGATTCTTCCGCCCCGACCCGGCTCCATGTAAAAGAACTTTTTGAACGCATTCGCAAGCTGGCCTCATCCGGCCAGGCTGTGGAAATGATCCTGGCCACCAATCCCACGGCCGAAGGCGAGGCCACGGCGATGTATCTGGAACGGGTGTTCGCCCCACTTAAACATCAACATGCCGGCCTGACCCTTTCGCGTCTGGGCCGGGGCCTGTCAACCGGCTCCGAGCTTGAGTATTCGGACGATATCACTATTGCCAACGCCTTGCAGAATCGAAAGTGATGTGCCCCGTTAGAAGTTAGCCCCAATCAACATGCCGGCAAAAGTACTGGTGGTACTTTTGCCGCGAGTGTTTGCGAGATTACATTGTCCCTGCGGCAAGATTAAGGAGGCTATTGCTAATTTCTAACGGGGTGTGCTACGGATTGCCCAAAGGAGGTGAAGGTATGGCGGAAATCGAACGCCTTTATGCACTCCGGCCGCCAAAAAAACTCCAAGTGCGCCGGCAAGTTGATTTTATCAGCCGGCTTCTCGGGGAGTTCTCGGTTGGCCCCGAAATCTGGAATGAGGATTTTTTGGGAGGAATGAACTCCTTCCGCCGGCGAATTGCCATCCAGGAGTTCCAGCCGCTCGAGCGCGAGCTGAAAGAATTTGCCAATTGTCTGGAGCAGTCGGCCAATCGGATCCGATTTGAAGTCGCCAGAGCCCGCCAGAAGATTACCATTCGATAAGTCAATCCCTCCAAGGCCTAACTTAAAGGACACCCGAGCTCGGGCGTCCTCCTTTTTTATTCGTTTGTCCAGAATACCGCGCTGCTTGCTGCGCGGAGCTCCATGTTTATTTCACGACTCCAAGATTACGCTTACGCAGCGATTTGGGTGATCTCCACTTCGGTGAACGGCTGTCTATGCCCTTTCTTTTTTCGGTATCGGCTCTTGGGATGGTATTTGAATACGATTTTTTTCTTGTCCCGTCCCTGGACGAGGATCTTGGCGTTCACCTTCGCGCCTTTGACCGTCGGCGTGCCAATTTTAACGTCTTCACCATCGGCCACCAGGAGTACGTCTTCAAAACTAATAGCCGCCCCGGCCTTGGCGTCGATCTTCTCAATCTTGAGTTTTTGTCCCGGCGAGACGCGGTATTGTTTCCCGCCAGTCCTGATGATCGCAAACGACATACCGGCCGAGTGTAACAAATCCGGCAAGTTCCATCAAGGTCACTCCTCTTCCTCTTTGATCGCGGGTTTTGAAAGCGCCAGCGGTTCGATCTCCGCCGATTTCCCGGTAATGCGCAAAATATCCTTATCTATTTTTGCAAACTCTTTATAGGCCGTGTTGTAAACATTGACCGTCGTGCCGAGGTGGGTGCCGAGCTTAGCCAGATAGCTATCGTAGCTTTTAATGTGCCGGTTGAGGTCTTCCACCCTCTTCCTGATTTCCTTGGCAGTATCCTCAATCTGGAGGGCACGTAACCCTTGGAGCACGGTCTGGAGGTAGGCCAGAAACGACGTTGGCGAGACGATTATGACATGCCTTTCCCGGAAGGCGTATTCGATCAGATTCCCGGTCTCGACCACGCCGACTTTATTCGCCAGGAGGTCGTAAAACACGGCCTCGGCCGGGATGAACATGAAGGCAAAATCCATGGTGCCCTCTTCCGGCTTGACGTATTTGGCCGTCTCATCAATGCGGTTTTTCAAATCCTGCCGGAAGGCCCGCTCTAGCCTCTCCCGTTCGGCTTGATCGCGTGATTCAACAATGCGGTTATAGTTCTCCAAGGAGAACTTGGAATCTACCGGGATGATTTTGTCTTTGACAAAAATAGCGGCATCCACCACCGTGCCGTCGCGGAATTTATACTGCATCTCGTAGCTCCCCGGCGGAAGCACGTTTTTTAAAACCGTCTCCAGATAATATTCGCCGAGCACTCCGCGCTGCTTCGGATTTTGCAATATGTCCTGCAGGCGCTTGAGCTGATCGGCGAAATTAATCACCTGTTTCTGGCCTTCGTCCACGCGGGTTAATCTCTCGGTGATGTCGCGAATGATCCGCTGCATGCTCTCGGAAATCTGCGAAGTTTGCGCTTGCGCGAGCTTGGCCGATTCAAAAATTTTGGCGTCAATCATGCGGCCGATTTCGTTTAGCTGGTTTTGGAGCATCAGCATGGCTTGATCCTCCCTTTTCGGCGCACCAGCACTCCGGCGCAACACAAAAAACAGGGCGACAAACCCGGCGACAATTACTGCAAACAAAATGAGAAATTGGATGTCCATAGCTCAATGGTATGCCGATTGGATCAGCGAGGAAAGCTGATCAATCAGTCTTTGCAGCGTCGCGGCATTATGGGCCTCGGCGTTTAAACGCAGGAGCGGCTCGGTGTTGGAGGGCCGGAGATTGAATAGCCACTCTTTAGTTTCGAGGGTGAGGCCTGCGGTGCGATCACTCCAGTCTTCCGGGAAGGTGCGAGCTACTTTATTTTCGAATTCGTCCCACGCCCCAGGGC
>CAYIKH010000014.1:0-12730 GCA_964363965.1 uncultured Candidatus Saccharibacteria bacterium | reverse complement strand
GGAGGGCCAGTAGATGCTTGACGCCGAACGCCGTGCCGCCGTGTCCCTGCCGGACAGCGGTCATGTGCTAATCTGGCAAGAACTGATGGAGTTGAGCGTCCGCTGCCGGGAGCTGGAGGCGGAGCGGATTAAGCTTCTTGCCGAACTTGCGCGGCGCGAGGAGCTGGTGCGTGAAAACGAGGTTCTTCGCGCGGCCCTTACCCTGCGTCAGGAAGGAGAAGAGGGGGTGATGGCTTCAACCGTGGTCGGGGTCTTCCGCGAAGGCCGAGATGAATTCCTACTCCTGGATCGCGGCACCGCCGACGGCATCGGCGTCGGGGACCTAGTCATCAGCCGCAATCGGGTTCTCGGGGGAACAGTGGTGGATGTTGGAGCGAATTCTGCCCGGGCCATCCTCCTATCCAGCCCTTCGCGGAGTACGGATGTGATTTTTGCCGGCCGGGACCTCAGGGCCATTGCCCGGGGCAACAACTCAGGCGAGCTTATTGTTGAGCTTGTTCCTCAGGAGGCCGAGGTGGCGGTGGGCGATCTTTTGGTGGCCTCCCCGCGTTCAACCGGCGGCCGGAGATCAATTTTGGTCGGCCAGGTTCGTGCGGTCAGGCCAGCCGAGCATGTGGTGTTCAAGGCGGTGCGGGCCGTCCACCTCTTTGATCCGGCCGAGGATGACGTATTGGTGTTACTTGCTCCATGAATTTTATCTCCTGGTTTATTTTGTATCTGGCCCTGCTGTTTCTTGAGATTTCCGTCCTGCCTAATTTTTTTACTGCGGCCGGGCCAGCCATTTCTCTTTACGCCCTGGCCTTGGGGCTCGCCTGGCTTGATTTCAGGGCCGGGTTGTGGCTCGCCGCCGCCGGAGGATTGATGCGCGACATATTAAGTCCAATCGGGGTGGTCCCGCAGACTCTTGTCATCTTCACCGTATTTTTTGCCATCCACCTTTTCAGGATTAGCGCCCAGTGGGATGAGCCTCTGGGCCGGATCGCTGGGGCGGCAGTCGGACTAGCCGCCATTATACCCGGGTGGGTGGTGGCCTCATTGGCATCTAGCGTCCTTTTTGATTTGCCCATGCGCGCCATTGGCTGGGCGGATATTACCAATCGGCTGGCTATTCAGGAGATGGCTGCGGCGGCTTTAGGGTTTTTGGGTTTTGCCGTGCTGATGGGGCGGCGTTCCCGTCGAAGTCGCGCCCGGAAACTTACTTACATTTAGAGACGGCTATGAAGTCCTGGCTTCAAAAAACTTTTTGGATTCGACGCGAGGATGTTGAGATTGCGCCGGAGGAGATTTTCATGGACGCGATCAATGTTCCCGGCTTCCGCCACGAGATGCAGGAGGGCCGGATTGAGCGGCCCATTGGCCGGCGATTCATCCTCGCCTTCGGGGGCTTCGTCGCCGCGGGGTTGATGGTCGTCACCGGCCGCCTGATTGAGCTTCAACTGGTGCGGGGCCAGGACCTCGCCGAGCAAGCCAGGGCCAACAAAACCTACCCCATTCTCATCTCCCCGCCGCGGGGAATTTTTTATGACCGGAATCATAAGCCCCTGGTTGAGAACGCCCCGACCTTCGTAATTTCTCTCAGCCCGGCGCTCTCGCCTAGCGATGAGGCGTTCGGTGAGGTTCTGGGGCGCTTGACGGCTATCCTGGGGGAAAGCATCGGGGAGTTGGCTGAGGCCAACGGCGTTCGGGCCGAATATGCGGATGGCGAGGAGCTTTTGGTCCGGTCAGCCTGGCCGGATGAGGTATTTGCGGCCAGCGGCGAGCTTCGGACCGCGGTGCTTGAAATCAAATCAAGGCCCGATGATTTTCCGGGCGTCTCCGCGGTGGAGGCCGGCCGCCGGCAATATATCCTGGGGGACCTTTCTAGCCACCTTTTGGGCTATGTGGGCCGGCCGAGCCGCGAGGACCTGGAGAATAGGCCGGGCGTAAGATCTAGTGACATTATTGGCAAAAGCGGGCTTGAACTTTGGTATGAATCGGCAGTGCGCGGCCGGGCCGGAGAAAAGCTGATGGAGGTAAATGCTTCGGGCGAGGTCAAGCGTGAGCGCTTCATTGTCAAAGCCGCGCCGGGACAGGACGTGGTTCTGGAGATTGACGCCGGTTTGCAGCGCTTCGCGGCCGCGACTCTGGAGCGCCATCTTAAGGCTCTAGGCAGGAGGGCCGGGGCCATCTTAGCCGTTGATCCCCGGGATGGAGCAGTGCGGGCGTTGGCCAGCTTCCCCAGCTTTGATCCCAATCTCTTCGGCCGCGGATCACCCCCCGAGGAGCTTGAGCGGCTGTTGAACGATCCGGCCAGTCCATTCTTCAACCGCGCCGTTTCCGGCGGCTACCCTTCGGGTTCTACCATTAAGCCGATTCTGGCCGCGGCGGCTTTGGAGGAAAATATTATTGCCCCTGAGCGCCAGATCTACGATCCTGGCTACCTCTCCGTACCCAACCCCTTTGATCCGGCCCGCCCCACCATCTACAAGGACTGGAAGGAGCTGGGCTGGGTGGATATGAGAGACGCCATTGCCCTTTCGGCCAACGTCTATTTCTACACCATCGGCGGAGGGCACCGTGATATCCGTGGCCTCGGCATTGAGCGGATCAAAATTTGGCTCGAGCGCTTCGGTTGGGGCCGGAGAGCGGGCATTGATCTTCCCGGAGAATACGGCGGATTGATCCCGGATCCGGAATCTAAAAAAATAATCCGGCCCCAGGATCCCCTGTGGAGGATTGGGGATACCTATATTACCGCCATTGGTCAGGGCGATCTCCAGGCCACGCCCTTGCAGCTGGCTATGTCCACGGCGGCCATTGCCAACGGCGGCACGCTTTGGAAGCCGAGATTAGCCAAGGCCGTTATCGGCGAAGACGGCGTCATCACCCAAGGATTGCCGTCCCAGGCCATCGCCGTGAATCTGGCGAGCCCCGAGTCGCTTAGGGTGGTGCGCGAAGGCATGAGACAGGCGGTGAGCGCTGGTTCGGCCGTGGCCTTGAATGACATGCCCATTGCCGTTGCCGGCAAGACCGGCACGGCCCAGACCGGAGCCTACAGCAAGAATCACGGCTGGTTTATAGGCTTTGCGCCCTATGAAAATCCCGAGATTGTAATTGTCGTTCTCGTGGAGGAGGGGACGGGCGGCTCAACTGATGCTGTTCCGATAGCCAAAGAGGTGCTGTATTACTATTTCACCGCGATTCGTAATGCACAGTTGACAGCCACCGAGTAGCCGCTATAATCGGCACAACCCTAGTATCATGAATGCAAAGTTCAAAGTGCAAAATGCAAAATTTTGGAATCTGGAGAGGGGGCGATTGCCTCCGGCAATACGCCTCGCCTCTGGACCGCAGGCGGCAACCTGGATTTTGAATTTTGATTTTTAATTTTTGAATTTCTTTTGCTATGCCCGAATATGTAAGCCCGGAGGGGCTGGAAAAATTAAAGAATGAACTTGGGGAGCTTAAGACGGTAAAGCGCCGCGAGATAGCCGAAAGGCTCGAGGCGGCCAAAGCCTTGGGGGACCTGTCCGAGAATGCCGAATATCAGGAGGCCAAGGAGGCCCAGTCCTTGAACGAAGTCAACATTCACGAGCTCGAAGAGATACTCCGCGACGTTGTCGTTATCCGCAAACCGACCACGGCTCATGCCGTTCAGATCGGCTCGACCATTGAGGTGGATTCAACGCACGGGCGCGAGACTTTCACCATTGTCGGCTCCGAAGAGGCCGATCCGCTCCTCGGCAAGATCTCGAATGAATCGCCGATGGGCCGGGCGTTTTTAGGCAGATCAGTGGGCGATTCAGTAAGCCTCAAGACTCCGGGAGGGAATGATACCTATAAGATTAGGAAGATCCGCTAGCGCTGGAATCAAGAATTATGAGTCGGGAATAATGGAATGACTAGCCGGTGGCATGGCGGGTAATTCTTGATTCGTGATTCTTGATTCATAATTCCGAGCCGTGGCGTTCGCGCGGCAGACATTTCTCATTCCGTTCCAGTGTGGTAGAATTGGAGACGTATGGCCCTCGACGACATCCGGCGCGAGCGTCTCAATAAACTGGAGCGCTATGAAGCAGGAGGACTAGACCCTTATCCGGCCTCAGTTAAGCGGGATTTTTTTATTACCGAGGGGCGGAAGAAGTTTTTGAGTCTGGCGCGTTCCAAAAAGAAATTTTCCATTGCCGGCCGGCTCCGCGCCTGGCGCGAACACGGCGGGGCGAGTTTCGGGGATCTGGAGGACGCCACGGGCAAAATTCAAGTTTACTTCAGCCGCGACGAACTGGGTCAAGGCTATAGCCAGGCACTGGAGAGCCTGGATATCGGCGATTTTCTTGAAATTAACGGCTGTGCTTTTAAGACCCAGCGCGGCGAGCCAACCGTGCGAGTTTTAGCTTGGCGGATCATTGCCAAATCTCTTCGGCCGCTGCCGGAGAAATGGCACGGCTTAAAGGATGTTGAGGAGCGCTTTCGCAAGCGCTATTTGGATCTTTTGATGAACGAGGAGGTGCGGAAGCGCTTTGGGTTGCGCTCCCAGATTATTGAGGCGCTGCGCGATTTTTTCAGAGGCGAAGGGTTTAGCGAGGTGGAGACGCCGATGCTCCAGGCGATTCCCGGCGGGGCCATGGCCCGGCCGTTCCAGACGCATGCGAACGCCCTGGACATTGATTTATACCTGCGCATTGCCCCGGAGCTTTATTTAAAACGGCTTTTGATCGGCGGCATGGAGAAGGTTTATGAGCTGGGCAAGAGTTTTCGCAATGAAGGAATTGATTCTGAGCACAACCCCGAGTTCACCATGCTGGAGTGGTATGCGGCTTACTGGGACGAGGAGGATATGATGGCATGCGTAGAGCGCTGCTTCCGGGCGCTCGCCAAGAAACTGAAGTTAAACTCGGCTATTCCTTTTGGAGAGAAAAGCAAGGCATGGCTCAAGAAATTTACGCGCATAACTTTTCGCGATGTTCTCAAGCGCTATGCCCTTGTCGTGGATTATAATCGAGAGACGCGCGATTCCCTGGCGTTGAAAGCCCGACAGTTCGGTATTGAAATCAGCCCCCAGGAATCAAAAGGTAAGATCGCCGATGAGATTTATAAGAAAATATGCCGCTCGCATCTGGTACAGCCGACTTTCGTCCTCGCTCATCCCATTGACATCTCGCCGCTGGCCAAGCGGATCTCACCAGGTGCGGATCAGGTGCGGCGCTTTCAGTTAGTTGCCGGGGGTCTCGAGCTGGTTAATGCCTTTGCCGAGCTGAACGACCCTCGCGATCAGCGCAAGCGATTTGAAGAGCAGAAGCGCATGCGCTCCAGCGGTGAAGAGGAAGCCCATCCCTACGATGAGAATTTCATCGAGGCCTTGGAATACGGCATGCCGCCGGCGGCCGGAGCGGGATTGGGCGTGGATCGTCTGGTGATGCTTTTGACGGATACCAAGAATATCCGCGAGGTCGTTTTGTTTCCGACCC
Organism: uncultured Candidatus Saccharibacteria bacterium; assembly: GCA_964363965.1. Classification (GTDB taxonomy): domain Bacteria; phylum Patescibacteriota; class Minisyncoccia; order Sungbacterales; family SURF-37; genus CAYIKH01. The sequence goes on along the minus strand of CAYIKH010000014.1, from coordinate 7,283 downwards.
TGCGGCCGAAATGAGTATGAAAGAAGGGCCAAATGTCGGAGTGGGAGTTGTTGTTATCAAGGATAACAAAGTACTCCTCGGCAAAAGAAAGAATGCCCATGGCCAAGGCTCGTGGAGTTTCCCAGGTGGACATTTGGAGTTCAATGAAGAGCTGGAAGATTGTGCGCGGCGTGAGGTACGAGAGGAAACTGGGCTTCAGATCAAAAATATCCGATTAGGAACTTTTACAAACGATATTTTCAGAGATGAAGGTAAGCACTATGTTACTTTATTTATGGTTGCCGATTGGGATTCGGGCGAGCCGGAAGTAATGGAGCCGGAAAAATGCGAGGAATGGGGTTGGTTTGAATGGAGCAAGATGTCTAAACCGTTATTTCTGCCAATTCAAAACTTGCTGAAGCAAAAATATAACCCCGCTTCTTAGAATTTTCTTAAGATGCTTGACATTAAATTTATTAGGGAAAATCCGGATAAAGTCAAAGACGGCCTTGCCAAAAAAGGCTCGGAGTTTGATTTGGATTATTTGCTCAAGTTGGATGAGAAGCGGCGGACCAAAATAAAAGAGGTTGATGATTTGCGGGCCAGGCAGAACGTTGTTTCGGAGGAGGTCGCCGGTATGAGTGGAGAGGCCAAAGAGAAAAAGATTGCCGAGATGAAGGAGTTGAAATTAAAGCTGGGAGATTTAGAGTTTGAACTTAAAGCTCTGGATGAAGAATTTGGTGAGCTTATGCAGCGCCTTCCCAATCTGCCGCTGGGTATGGTGCCAGTAGGCAAGGATGAGAAGGACAATGTTGAGCTTAGAGTTTGGGGCCAGAAGCGCGATTTTGAATTTACGCCCAAAGATCATCTTGAGCTCGGAATGGCCCTAGACATTATTGATTTCGAAACTGGCGCTAAGGTTTCCGGATCCGGATTTTATTACCTAAAAAATGAGGGCGTACTCCTCGAACTTGCGCTTATTCACTACACTCTAGATTTCCTGGCCAAGAATGGCTTCACCCTATGGTTGACTCCGGATATCAGCCGTAAGCGCTTTTATCTAGGTACCGGCTATCTGCCTAAGGGGCCGGAGGCCCAGACCTACGAGATTTCGGAATCAGACCTTGGGCTTATTGCCACCTCGGAAGTGACCTTGGCCGGCATCCATGCCGACGATATTTTGGAGGAAGATTCTTTGCCCCTGCGCTATGCCGGCTATTCACACTGCTTCCGCCAGGAAGCCGGAGGATACGGCAAGTATTCCCGCGGGCTTTATCGCGTTCATCAGTTTACCAAAGTGGAAATGTTTGCCTATGCTCGGCCGGAGGAATCGGAGCGGTTGCATGAAGAGTTTTTAAAGCTGGAGGAGGAGCTGTGGCAGGGCCTGGAAATTCCCTACCGCGTGGTTGAGATGTGCACTGGCGACCTCGGCTCGCAGGCCGCGCGTAAATTTGATATTGAAGCCTGGATGCCGGGCCGGGGAGAGTATGGAGAAGTGACTTCGACTTCCAACACCACTGATTATCAAGCGCGGAATCTTAGTATCCGCTATCGCCGAAAAAACGGCGATGTAGAGTTTGTACATACCTTGAATGGCACAGCCATGGCCACTTCGCGGGCGATTGTGGCCATTTTGGAAAATTATCAAGAGAAAGACGGCTCGGTCAGTATACCCAAAGCGCTCAAACCCTACATGCCTGGGGTTACCGAAAGTAAAAGATGAACAACGTCCGCACCTGGATTGAAATTGATGCTTCCGCTCTCCGCCACAATGTGGCGGAGTTTCGTAAGCTGATCGGACCCAAGGTAGCCTTGATGGCCGTGGTGAAATCAAACGCTTACGGCCACGGCCTTCCGCTCATTGCGAAGTTGCTTGCCCGCCGTAGCCTTGGCAAAGGCGGGTGGTTTGGAGTTGACTCAATTGTGGAGGCCTTGCGGCTGCGGCGGGAAGGCATAAAAAATCAGATTCTCGTCCTCGGCTATACCCTGCCGCAACGCTACGCCGATGCCGCGCGCCGGAACGTTACGCTCACCATCTCCCATTTCGAGGGTTTGCAGGCGCTCGCGCGGGCGCGGCGCAGGCCGGCCTTCCACTTGAAGCTCGACACTGGCATGCACCGTCAGGGTTTCCAGGAGCACGAGCTGGTTAAACTTATTGCCGCGCTAAAAAGATTTCATCTTGATCCGGCGGGTATCTACTCTCATTTTGCCGCCGAAGATAATAAGAAATTTTCCAGTCAGCAGATAGCATTGTTTGAAAAGTCTATTGCCGCCTTTCGAGCCAGCGGTGTAAACTCCGGAATCCGACATTTAAGCCGGACGGGCGGAGTGGTCAATTACCCGGAAGCCAATTATGATCTTGTCCGTATTGGCTTAGGACTCTATGGCTATCTACCTGAACTTGGGAAGACGCGGCGACGAGCCATCAATTTGCACCCGATCCTGACATGGAAAACCATCGTCGGCGAGGTGAAACGCGTCAAAAAAGGGGAGAGGATTGGCTATGGTCTGACCGAACGCTTAAAGCGGGATTCAACCATCGCCATCCTCCCGATCGGCTACTGGCATGGTTTGAATCGAGGGTTATCAGGAATTGGTGAGGTATTGATTCATGGCCAGCGTGCCAAAGTGATGGGCCGCGTCTCAATGGATATGACAGCCATTGATGTCACCGATATTCCAGGGATCAAGGTTGGCGGTGAGGTGGTATTGATTGGACGGCAAGGGCGAGATTTTATCAGCGCTGACCAGGTGGCGCAAAAACTTGGGACAATCAGCTACGAAGTTCTGACACGGACCAACCCTCTTATCGAGCGGATAGTAGTCTAGCCGCAAGAAAAACCGGCATATGGGTGTCTTGGTCCACCGGCCTCCCCGATGGAGTTAGCCCACATGCCGTAGTGGTGGCGCATTCGGCACCCGCCGAGAGCAGCTGCTTGCCATTCAGCCGCTGGCCACCCTGTCCGCCAGAGTCCCGCTGGATTCACCTCCTTCGGTCTGGCTTGCCTTTGATTGGCTTCAGTATAAAGGATGCGTATTTGACGTTCCAATGCGGTTTTCCACAGCCGCAGCATTAGATGGTGAGGTGTTACAATAAACTAGTGGCATCCCGGAGCAGGATAATCTACCAAACTTCCCGTCCGCCCAGGCCCTTCCCTAGGCGTCTGGTCTGGATGGCGATTATGGCGGTGGTGTTGGGCGCGATGGCTGGTGGAGCGGCTTATGTTATGACCCTTCCGGCACTGCGCCTTGAGCGGCTTGAAATCAAGGGGGCCGATTTGGTATCGCCGGCGGCAATAGAGGCCAAAGCTCGGGAGGTCATACGCGGGGAGGTTTGGGGTTTCATACCGCGCGACAATTTCTTTTTCGTCTCCAGCGAGTTGATTGAGCGGGAACTCCGCCGTTATTTCCCGCAGCTTAAAAAAGTTAATGTGGCCAAGCGATTTCCCAACCGTTTGATGGTTAAAATTGAAGAGCGTCAGCTTTGGGGCATTTATTGTTATCGTCCAACTTCGGCCCGCCTAAGCCAAGGCTCCCTCCTTCGCCAAAGCTCCGGCGGGCAAGCCGAACCGCCGTCTTCTTGTTTCTATCTTGATACCAATGGCACGGCTTACGAAGCATTGGCGGCCTTTGAGGGCTGGCTTCTGCCCGTTATCTATTCTCCGGCGCCGCCTACGCTCGGCCAAGAAGCAGCTCGGCCTGAGATGCTCGAATTTTATGGCCAGGCTCAAAAAGCCGCATCTTCAATCAACGGCCAGATTCTGACGATGACCATGAGCACGACAACCCCCGCCGATGTGCGGCTTCAACTGGCCGAAGGTTGGGAGCTTTGGGTCACTGCCGAACGGCCGACCGCGGAATGGTTGGGCGTAATCAAGTCGGTTCTGGAGAAAGAGATTGGCGGACGCCGTTCCGAGCTTGACTATGTAGACCTCCGCTTCGGCAACAAGGTGTTTTATAAGTACAAATAGAAAACCGCATAGCAAGTTTATAAAGTTCTGTCAAGGGCGTTCCCGGTTGGCCGGCATCAGGGCAGGCGGTATATGAAAATTGATTTCCCGGCCCTGGCCACCGGCCGAAATGGGCGCAGCCACTCGTAGGAATCCTCGGGCCTGCGTTGGAAATTCTTGACTGGCTGGCCATAGGCGCCCATCTGGAATGTCGCCGATATCGCAAACCATCCGCCGCCAGGTGGATAGCCCCGAGAAGACCACCACGGCTCAAATTTTTCTCCGAGATAATAGCGTGGACTGCCGCCGCCAAAGTAGTCCACGGCGATTTTCTGGATGCCGTTTTGGCCCACGAAGTCGCGCAAGCGCTTGAGATCTTGGCCCCAATCATAGTTTGAATCCACGCTGACGAGGTACCCTTGGTCAGTGCCGCCGGCAAGCTCGTTGTAATAGGAAAGATAATGGGGGTAGACGGCAAGGACACTTGCCATCATCCAGAGGACAAGGATAAAAACAGTAAGATAGCGGGGAATGGAAGAAATGTAAATCTCAAAGGCGCGTTTAAGCCACTCCCACCAGCTGGCCACGTCGCTTGTTGGCCAGGAGCGGAGCCAGGAGACTATTTCTTTTGAGACCAAAACATAGATGAAGGGGAAGGTGGGCAGGACATGGCGCACGCCAATATTCAGGGTTGAAGAAAGGCTGGAGAGCCAATAGATGGCAATGAAAACGATGGAGCCGAATTCTAGAAAGTGATCACGCACCCAGCCAAGCACGGCGGCGATGGATTTGGATGAAGAGGTCAAGACGCGCCGAACAGCAAAGAAAATGGCAATTGCGCTTAGGATATGGAGCGCCAAGGACTCCTTCAGGAGATAGAGCATTGGGAAATAAATCCGCGAGCCAGCGGCCGTGACTTCGCCGAGAAAATATTGGGTGTTGCCGCCGGCGGCGCGCTGGAACACCATGAAAAGCCCGAGGAAGTATTGGCCGAGCGGCCGCAGAAAATCGCTCTGAATCAGCCAGAGATCAAAAGTCACCCAGGAACGGAAGCGGAATGAGCCCAGGATAAATTCGGCGTCGCGGTATTGCCGTTCGGCCGGATAGTTCCAGACGTGATAAGCGTAGATGAGCCAGATCAAAGCAATGGCGACAATGACGATGACTATGATTTTGACGAGTAGGCGGAAGAAGAGTTTGGCGCGTTCGTTCCAGTCAAGATGCACGCGGCTCAACGCCCAGGCCACAAGAAGAACTCCATATATTGGAAGGAGCAGGATAAGGGAAAATTTGAGGAGCTGGGCCGTGCCAAAGGCCAAGCCGGCGAGAAGCATGTTTTTGGCCGAGGGCTGGTCTAAAAATTTTAAGAAAGCGGCAAGACCAATGAAAAATCCAAAGGCCGCGGCAAGGTCAGTGGTGACAAAACGTGAGTGAGTAATGAAGGTCGGGGAAAAAGAATAAAAGATTAGCGCAAGATGCGCCACCGGTTCGCCGAAATTTCGCCGAGCCCAGAACCAGAGCAGCCATCCAAAAAAGACGGCGAGGATCATCATGGGCAAGCGCATGAGGCGAAGGATTACATCCGGGTTATTCCCGGCCTCATACAGGAAAATAGCCCCCTGGGTCCACTGGCCATTGACGTCATCGCTCCAGCTGGGGACATTGGTCGGGAAGCTCACTCTCGTGAAAAGGAGCGGCAAAGCGGCCAGGTCTTTGATCAGAGGCGGATGCTCGGGGTTCAGGCGATAGTCGCGTAAGGCCAGATACGAATATCCGGCCGGAATGTGCGCGAGCTCATCAATGATGGCCGAATCGTTCCATGATGAGCCCAGCATCAGGATAAACATGATGCCGAGAGGTATGATCGGGATGAGATAGGCCCGCATTAAGGTTTTTCCCACGTCTTTATTATAGAGGACATCAGCGGCAGGAGAAAGTCGGATTTCTTTACGATCGCAGCTAAATCCGAATAAGAGGGCGGAATTAAAATGCGGGCGTAGATTCTCTATCTTACGCCCGCGTCATTGGCACTTCTCGGCTGCTCCTTTTTGATGAGCCGCAAGACCAGCTTGCCGCCCTGCCAGAAGAGGAGACCGCCGAAGACCGTAATTCCGACGCCGATGCCAATCACCGAGGAGAGCCGCAAGTGGCGGTTCTTGCCCTTGGGCAGCGGCTCCACGAGCTCGACGACAATGGTTCCAGCGCGCAGATGCCGCTCGATTACCTCCTCGGCCTTCCGGCCGTCAGCAGTGATACCGCGGCAGTCGGCGCAGTCAGCCGCCAGGATCCCATGGCGGCATTCGAGGAGCACGCGAAGCTCCCTGCCCATCCGAGAGTTGTCCTGTGAGGTCATGCGGCGATCACCTCCTTTCGGCGTTATTGCCGGGCACAATAGCATATCAGGGAGAAGTTTCAAGTACAAAGAAGTCTCCAATGATCTTGACCTTGGCGAGAGGCCAGCTTATGCGTAGCGCCCGGTTGAGCTCGGCATCCCGCGGATTCATTGGCAGGATGACTGATTTTTCGCCAGCCTCAAAAGGCGGCAGGTTTTGAAGGGCTTTTACATAAGTAAACTGTTTTTCCCTTCTTTTCGTTTCATCAAATGTATCCGTGGCCAACATTATGGTCTGGGCCGGCGCCGGCACGCCGCGGATGTCGTCGCCGCTCAAGTTAACGATCACGAATTTTTTGACATCGGCGGGCAGGCCGGCAAGGTACTGGCCCTGGCGCCAAAGATCTTCGGCAAAGGCATTTGCGGTAGCCTCGGAATAGGCAAAGCGGACAAAATAGTTGCGATAGGTTGCGATGGGAATCCAGAGGAGCAAAAGAAGAGCCGCAACGGCCAGTTCCTTTTGGATGCGCCGGATCTGATGCCGGAACTGCTCGTAGTTCGGGTTTTCCAAAGCGCGATTAAAGTAGTTAATCAGTTTTTGCCAAAGCCAGGCCCCGCCAATGGCCGCAATAATCATCACCGGTGGGATTAGGCCGATGGAACGCAGGGCATGGGGCAGGCCCTCCCACGTTAGTGTTGCCGGGAACGTGAGTAAGGCGAACCAAACGAGGAGGAGCCAGGCCGTGTCTTGTGAAATCCTAAATTCTAAATGACGCGAAGCGTCATCCTGAGCGGAGCGAAGGATCTCCGGGGGTTCCTTCGTCGCTTCGCTCCTCAGGATGACCGCGTGGCGGTCAGTTTCGGATTTCTCTCGGCTGTGCAATTCTCAACCGCCAATATCGTCGGCAACGATGGCTACTATCACATCAAGTTTGCTGCCCTCATGCGCGCTGAGGGGCTCACGCCGGACTTCGTCTGGCTGCCGCTGACCATCCTCAGCCCCGATCAATTCGCCGACCATC
>CAYIKH010000013.1:0-14923 GCA_964363965.1 uncultured Candidatus Saccharibacteria bacterium | reverse complement strand
AAGCGAGTTTGCAGCTACCGGCTTCATCGCGTTCCACTTCTTTATTACCGGTGCCAAAATTTTATCTTTCTTGAACTTCTGGATGAATTCAGAAATATCGCTTTCAGTGTTGAAGCGATATTTTATTTCCGGAATGAGCATGCTGACGAATTTCTTATCGAGCGGTCTTACTGAGAAAAGAGTTACTCGTATCTGTGGCTTAGCAACGGTTCCTCTATCTTCTAGCTTTAAGCCCAATGCTTTGTCATGCCACAGCATTGTAATCCAATACTTGCCTTTCATCCATTCATTATCAGAAGAGGGGAAATGCGACGGCTTATGTATCGTTGCGTCGAAACTGTAAGGCGATTTCGGCAGCAACGTGAATGTCATTCGGCGGGTGAGCGAGATAATCTTTGACATAGCAAGGCGAATAAAATCTGCTACGAGTATAGCAGATTGCGGATAAGATTCCCTAGAAAGAAAAAGGCCTCAATGCAGAAATCATCTCTGCACCAAGGCCTGAGGAACTACGCCTTCTTTACGAGCCATACCTGGCGCTGGGCGTAGGTGAACGGCCCGCGCTGGTAGTCGCCCCAGAGGTTCACGCCAGTGAACCCGCTTCGCTCAAAGAGGTGCTGCGCCTCGAAGCGGTACGTCCACCGAAGGGTGAGGCGCCAGTAGTACTGGGAGAGCGCCTGGCCGTCTGGGGTGAGCTCCACAAGCCGCCAGTCCTCGTGGATCATCTGCTGCTCTACGAGGTTCTCGCGTGAATCAACGAAGATTCTCCACTTACGGCCCGTCTCGGGATGAACCGGCTCGCCACGGCTCCCGCGCCATCCAGCAGCCCGTGGCACGCAGAGTTCCAGTCGCGGGTCAAAGAGGTCTACGGCGAAGCGTCCGCCCTCGGTGAGATGGCGACGGATACACTGGAAGGTTCGAAGCTGTTCTTCCAGGGTGAGGACGTGCTGGAAGGCCGAGAACGGGATGATGATGAGCGGGAACTGCTTGCCGAGCTCGAACTCTCGCATGTCGCCTTGGACAAGCGTGATGCGTTGTTGCACTTCATCGGGAAGCTTGGCGATATTCTGCCTCGCCTGCTCAAGCATCCGTGGCGAGATTTCGAGCCCCACCACCTCGGCGCCCTGCTCGGCAAGGTAGCGTGTCACCCGTCCCGTCCCTACGGCAAGCTCCAATACTGGTCCGCCGAACTCCTTGGCGAGCTCATGATAGAGCTTGCGGTCGTCGCCCCAGACAAGTGGCCCCGTGTAGAGCGCATCGTAGAGGTCTACCATCGGTTTCGGGTACTCAAGGAACTGTTGCATCGGAACCCTCCTTGGGTTGAAGAGTTGACTGCACCTAGATAGAAACCAAGACCGCCTCGGCTCTATCTAGCTGAGGCGGTCTTTTGTGATTCAAACTCGTTTTGGATTAGGAAACGAGACACACGATAGGCAAAACACCACCTGAGCTAAACAGTCCGAAAATGGAAACCGGGCTCACATTCGTGAGCTTCTCGGCCATCCAGCAGTGGTAGATTTTGCCTATTCTGCGGCTCATAGGTTGCGGGTCGAATTCTACCTCGCTTCGGGAATTTCGTCAACAGCCACTTCAGGTAAAGGCTAAAACCAAAAACAGCTCATCAACTGAGCTGCCTTCGGAGATTCTGCCATATGCGGGCCCGAAGGGATTTGAACCCTCGATTTCCTCCGTGACAAGGAGGCGACCACTCCTGGCTGGTCCGCGGGCCCGTGAATTGTTTTGCGAGGGACTTTTTGCGAAGTTTCCGTTTCAGCGTCGGGCTATGCGAGAGAAGTTTGACCCGCGCACCAATTTTGCGGGACGCTCCGAGGCGGAGCGCTTCGCCCGATAGGGGTGCGCTATTCGCGCACGCACTCCGCACCGTATGCTGGCGTTGTCGTCTCAGCCAGGACTGCTTTATTATTTATGTGATGGCAAAATTGGTACGGGGTCAAGCATTTGTAACCAATCGCTTCACGCCTTGCGGCGTTTGCTCTTGGACAAATGCTTGAAATATTCCACCTGCCGCAGCCGCCGTTTGGCCTCGGCTAAGGTCTTGTAACTCCCAAACGATCGGCCGGTGGTTTCGGAGAGGACCACATAGTTTCCCCTGACCTTCTTGATCATGATGCTCCGCAAGCATAAACCAAAAGCCGCTACCCATCAAGGGCGCGGCTTTCGCTGGTGTGTTGCGGGACCGGGATTTTTCCTCCCCTTCGACGAGCTCAGGGTAAACCCCGCGCCGCGGCCGCACTATAAAATCGGTTTGCCAAATTTAACGAGGTTTAGTTTCTTTTCTCTCCGCCATCCTTTGATTTGAGCTTCCCGTTTGAGCGCCTCACTCTTTGTTTTGAACTGCTCAGCGTAGAGAAGCTCTGCCGCTTTATGTGAACGAGTATAGTGACCACCTTTGCCTCGGCGGTGATGAGAGAAGCGTTGTTCTAAATTGTTGGTTATTCCCGTGTAGATACTTTTGTCTTTACAGAGGAGGAGATAGGTAAACCACATGATTTGAGTATAAACTAAAAATCCTCCGTACGGAGGATTTTTAGTAGGTACCCTTCGGCAAGCTCAGGGCACTTCGCCTTGCTCTTTTAGAAGGGCTTGCACTGAGCGAGCGAAGCGAGTCGAAGTGTTGCGGGACCAGGATTTGCACCTGGGCCTCGAGGTTATGAGCCTCGCGACGTACTACTCGTCCATCCCGCGGCGGTATATTAGCGCATCCGCGAGTGCAGCGCAAGTCTATTTCGCGGGCGCCGCGCGGGGGTGCTTTTGTTCTTCAGCAAAAAAATTCCTTCGGCAGAACTTATGCCGAAGGGTTGAGCTCAGGCCGCGATGATGACGCGCGCCTTCGGCCTCGCCCTGATCTGAAAGAAGGCGATCTCCGGGAGGAAGATCGACTCCTGGCAGGCGAAGCAGAAGAAGTGGAGCTCGGCGCAACCGTCATACCCCGGCCCTTCGTTGCCACGCCGTCCTCGGAATGAGAGCGGCTCCTGGCATTTCCTCCCGCCGTGGATGTAGGAGCCGTCCACCCAGAAGACGGTCGAGATGCTTGGGTTATCGTGTTCCGCAGCCCGATCCTGGGCAACGAGCATTCGGTCTCTTGCCGCCCCCGACTGAAGCTTCCAGTTCCGCTTGCACCGCTCCTGCCAGTACTTCCTCCGGCAAGTCTTGCAGCGGCGGCTCCGGTTTATTTCGCACTCTTCGAACTCCTCGATCTTCTTCCGGTGCCCGCATTTGATGCAGGTGCGGTACTGCTCTTCGGATGGTCTCCTCATGCGTTCCATGATCGTGTCCTCCAAGTATCGAGGTAACCCCCTCTTCATCCCTTCGAGAAGAAAAGAACCTCTTTGGGCTTTAGTATAGAATTCTTCGCAGAAGATGGCGCCGGTGACAATTCACAGAAATATTTGATACCATAGATTAGTAATTGTTTCAACTTCGTGGCCGGATCTTGATTTGTGAACTTGCCTCATGCTACGGATAGACCAGCGCAGCCAGCCAACCCGTTTCTTGGTTCAAAAAAGGAGGGTTTGCGATGCGGTGGCATGTTCTTTTCATCTTACGCCCGAACCCGGGATCATGAAGGAGGGGAAGATGCCGAAGCGATCTCTCGTCATTGCGGTCTTTGTCCTTTTGTTTGTTCTTGTGCTCCTCGCTCTGGCCGCGGCCGCTCCGAATGGGCCGGCCGTAGGGCCTCCGGGTCCGCAGGGGCCGGCCGGACCGCAGGGACTCCAAGGCCCTCCAGGTCCGCAGGGTCCGGCGGGTGAGGCGCCGCGCTGGATCGGCATTGTCTCAATACTCGCCCTCGGCCTGAGCGTGATGAACCTCATTCTACTTCTGCCTTTAATCCGGCGTCCGTAGCCAGCGGCTGGTTCTTTTTGTGCCGAGAGCCTTGTCAGTCTGATGAGGCTCTTTTTTTGAGCATTAACTGGATGCCATCTCGCAATCTCCGTCTGTCTTTGCTACCATGAGAAGGCGCACGGCTCCGGCCGCCGCTTCCATGCTGAAATTTATTTTCCTAATTTTGATCGGAGGCGCAATCGCATTCAGCTACTACTTCGTCGTGCAGTCAACGGTGTGGCAAGGCTATTATTACCCCGAGGGCTGCCCTAACTGTGAGGGAGCGGAGTATATATCTAGTCCAACCTTTCGGTCGAAAGATGAGTGCACCGGGTGGGGCCGGGAACTTGCCGCGCGCGCCCGGAATCTAGACGACCGCTTTCAGTGCAAGAAGAACTGCAAACAGCGGGGGAGCCTCACCGTCTGCGATGAGATCGTGGATTGTATTCTCGTCGGCAATGAGCTTCGCTGCCAGCGGCTCTCCGGTTCCTGAAGCCAGTCGCGTGGCACTTTGACCCGCCTAAATTTCTGGCTCTGTAGTTCAACGGTTAGAACGGAGCACTTTCACCCGCCTAAATTTTGCCTAGGTAGCTCAGTGGTTAGAGCGCCGCCCTCATAAAGCGGAAGTCAGTGGTTCAATTCCACTCCTAGGCAAAATTTGGGCGGGCATGTAACGCTCAGAAGGTGGTTCGACTCCACCCAGAGCCATTGAGCCAGAAATTTGGGCGGGCAGGTAAGCCCTCTGTCGCAGACCTGCCCCGCACCGTGCGCGAAGCGCTCTGGTGCTGGGTTGTCTTTACCCCCACACCAGAAAGTCACGGATGTGAGCCCGTGGATGAATGGAGTTCAGGCGCGGAGCGAATAAATAAAAGCCATGGGCGTAAGCCCATGGTGTGGGGGTTTACCCTGCAAAATTGGTGGTGGGGTTATTGATGCTTTATTGCGTTAAGCGCCGAATACCTCGCCGCTTGCGGCGAGGATGAAGGCGCACATTGAAAACGAGCGCGCCGAGATGGTCGAGGCGCGCGAGCACATTCGCAACAAAGCATCACTTCAATACCGCACCGCTTGCGGTGCGGATGCTTTATTGATTCCAGCACTTATTTTCTGTATCATTGTGCCATCTTTTGCCGGGTCGTCTAACGGTAGCCCCGACGCACCGTTTGTTGTCAAAGATTGAAAGTCGGGGTCCCGACGCCGTCGGCCGCCGGGAGACGGCCGCGCGGCGCGAAGTCCCGCACAAAACTCTGGGGTCGTCTAGCGGTAGGACACGGGTCTCTGGAACCCGGAACCTTGGTTCGAATCCAAGCCCCAGAGTTTTGTGCGGGAGACCTGAAGTTCCTGGTTCGCCTGCCCCGTACACAAACCGAAGGTTTGTTGTTCGGGGAGTCCAGGCCCCGCAGCCTTGAAGAATAAGCTCTGATCGTCCGAGGTATTCATAGAAGAAACCGGATAGTTTTTTGATTGGGTAAAGTGAGTAGGTAAATACTCATGACTCACGATAGCGTCGTCATGCGAATGATCGCGATTATCCTCATTGGTGGGGCCTGTTTTGTCGCGAGTTTATTGGTTTTGGCCCTCACTGATGAACGGCAAAACCGCTCTGAAGTGGCGCGTGAGGAGATCGCGGGTAAGTGGGGGAGTCCGCAGGTCGTTGCTGGGCCGATCCTTGTCTATAGTGGGGGAGATGAGGAGCGCGTGCTTCCCGAAACAATACGCGTTGAGTCGCAACTGGAGCCGGAAGTCCGCTCGCGCGGAATTTTTAAGTCGGTGGTATATACCGGAACGATCAAAGTTTCAGGAGATTTCTTGCGAGAGACGGTTCTTCAAAGCGCCAAAGGGAGAAGCTCGGCGACGTTTTCACTTCCGATCACCGATACGAGGGGCATAGAAAAGCAGTTCACACTTCGATGGAATAACCAAGAGGTTCCGTTTATCCAAGGGCCAGGAGTTGATTTTGATAATAGCTCGGGCATTTCTGCGGCCGTGCCTCTCGGGGCCGCGTCCGCGCGCATTCCGTTTTCTTTTGACCTTCTTCTTAAAGGCAGCGAAGGCATTTCATTTGCGCCGGTAGGGAAAGAAACCGTACTTTCGATTTCTTCCCCGTGGGCATCGCCGAAATTTACTGGCAGTTTTTTGCCGGCGGAGCGTGAGATCTCTGCGGACGGATTTCGGGCGGAATGGCGCGTGTCTTCGTTCGGACGATCATATCCTCAAGTCTGGAGTGGAACCTCCGTCCCGCCGCAAAAAATTATTGATTCGGCAATGGGGGTATCTCTGCATCAGGAAATCGACACTTATGATATGGTCTTTCGCAGCGTCAAATACGCTATTCTTTTCATCATAATTACGTTTACAGTTTTTTTCTTGTTTGATGTTTTAGGAAAAGCGCGTATTCATCCGATCCAATACCTCTTGATCGGCTCGGCACTTGCGCTTTTCTATGCCTTGCTTCTTTCGCTCGCAGAGCAGATCGGATTTCTTCCTGCGTACGGCATTGCGACTGCACTCATTGTGATCCTCGTTACTTGGTATAGCGCTTTTGTCCTCGGCAGTAGGCGGCGAGCGGTACCGATTGCTGCGATGCTTGTCCTTCTCTACGGATATCTTTATTTCGTCCTTCGTCTGGAGGACTATGCGCTCTTGGTGGGTTCGCTCTTGGTATTCGCGGTGCTAGCCGCAACGATGTATCTTACCCGAAATATTGACTGGTTTCTCATTGGGAAAAGTCAATAATATCCGACCGAGACCCCTTATAAATGAGAGAGAAGTAGTCCTCAAAAATTCTCTTGCGGTTTTGCCTCGGGAGGTTCCCGCCAAAAGCGGGCAGGCGCGACCGGGGGTGCCAGTTTAGGGACATGATAGGCCGTGCTATCATGAGCGCATGAAGCGCCGCATTTTCATTGCCGTTGATTTGCCTGGCGAGCTGAAAACCAAAATTTCCGAGATGATCAAGCAATGGCACTGGCTGCCCATCCGGTGGCTTAAGCCGGAGAATTGGCATATCACCCTTGTTCCGCCGGTTTATCTTGAAGATCATGAGGTGGAATTGCTGAAGGCACTTTTGCAAAAGCGCCGTTTTGGCCAAAGGCCGACTTTAAGCTTCAGGCGCGTGATCCTGGCTCCGCCGGGCGCTCCGGCCAGGATGATTTGGCTGGAAGGCAAAACACCGCCGGAGCTTGGGAAATTGGAGAAAAAATTGGAGCGCCGCTGGGTCGAGGAGGCCCGTCTGCCGCCTCCAAAACACGAGAGTCGAGAACCGCATCTGCATGTAACTATTGCCCGATTCAAGCCAGGAGAGTTTCGCCAGCTTGAATCCAAAACCCGGGTTCTGGGCGAAGTGGACTTGGGGTTTGAAGTTAAAGAGATTGCCATAATGGAGTCGCAGCTGAAGCCGACCGGAGCCGAGTACAGCACCATATACGCCATTCCTTATGGAGTATGAAATCCTGCCGCATACGGCCGACCTCCGCATCCGCGCCCGCGGGAAGACGTTGGAGGAACTTTTCCGTAATGCCCTCCGCGGCATGAGTTCGGTGATGCAGCCGCAGGCTTTTGATCGCCAGGCCGATGTCGAGCGCGAGATCGCCCTCAAGTCACCGGACCAGCCGTCGCTCCTCGTGGATTTCCTTGCTGAAGCTCTGACCCTCGTCCAGATTAACCGCGAGGTCTATAGCGATGTTATCTTTGGTGAGCTTTCACAAACATCGCTCCGGGCCACCCTCTCCGGGGTCAGGGTCTCCGAATTTGCCGAGGACATCAAGGCCGTGACCTACCATGGCGTCGAGATTAAGGAAACAGACGCTGGGTATGAGGCGACCGTCGTTTATGACATCTGAAATCCTAAGCACGAAACTCTAAATCCTAGACAAATTCCAATGATCAAAACCCAAAATTCAAAACGCGTTTAGAATTTGGAATTTTGAACTTGTTTAGAATTTAGAAATTAGGATTTAGGGTTTTCCGGCTTTATGGTTCCGCTGAGCGTTTTTCACAAAATCACCGACTACCTCTGGGAGATCCCGAAGTCGCACCGGGCTGATATGCGCGTGCCCGCCCGGGTCTATGCCACGGCCGAGATGCTGGAAGAGGCGAGCCGCGACTCATCATTCGACCAGCTCGTAAACCTCGCGACTCTCCCCGGAATCCAAAAATATTCCCTGGCTATGCCGGATGTCCATGAAGGCTATGGTTCGCCGATCGGCGGAGTCGCGGCGATTGCGATTGAGGAAGGCGGCATCATCTCGCCGGGAATGATCGGCTATGACATCAACTGCGGGGTGAGATTGCTACGTTCAAATTTGACCTACGCGAAGGTGGAGGCAAAGCTCGGGGATCTTGGCACGGCGATTTTTCGCGAAGTACCCTCGGGCGTGGGCCGCAGCGGAAGGATGAAGCTTGTTCAAGAGGAGCTTGATCTTGTGCTTGAAGAGGGCGCGGCGCGAATGACCTCGCTTGGCTATGGCACCCCGCAGGATCTTGGGCATCTGGAGTCCGGCGGCAAGCTTAACGGCGCGGATGCCTCAAAAGTTTCGCCGACCGCCAAGAAGCGCGGGCATGACCAGCTCGGCACCTTGGGCGCGGGCAATCATTTTGTCGAAGTCCAGCGGGTTGAAGAGATATTCGATCCCGAAGCCGCCTCTAAATTCGGGCTTTCCAAAGATCAGGTGACCGTCATGATTCATACCGGGTCGCGCGGCCTTGGCCATCAGATCGCCACCGACTACATACGGACGATGCTTGGGGCCATGCCAAAATACGGCATCACGCTTCCGGACCGTGAACTTGCCGGCTCTCCCTTTGGAACGCCAGAAGGCCAGAGTTATTTCGCGGCCATGGCCTGCGGAGCAAATTTTGCCTGGGCCAACCGTCAGCTCATCACCGCGGAGGTGCGCAAAGCCTTTGGCGAGGTGCTGGGGGATATGGGTCAGGCGCTGGAGATTGTGTATGATGTGGCCCATAACATCGGCAAGATCGAGGAGTACGAGATTGATGGCCGGAAGATGCGGCTGCTTGTCCATCGCAAGGGCGCGACGCGCTCCTTCGGGCCTGACCACCCTGAGATTCACGAATCATATCGCGCCATCGGCCAGCCGGTAATCATTCCCGGCTCCATGGGTACTCACTCTTACGTTCTCGTCGGCACGGCCCAGGCCATGACCGAGTCCTTCGGTTCCTCCTGCCACGGCGCCGGACGCAGGATGTCGCGACACGCGGCCAAACGCCAGGTCCACGGCAAGACGCTTAAAGACGAACTCGAGCGGGCGGGGATTGTTGTCCGCTCCGGCTCAATGGCTGGTCTGGCCGAGGAGGCGCCGCTCGCCTACAAAGATGTGGATCAGGTGGTTGAGGTGGTGCATCAGGCCGGGATTGCAAAGAAAGTGGCAAGGATGAGACCGATTGTGGTGATTAAGGGATAGGGCGCGTTCGGCTCGCGCCTTTGGAAAACTTCGCAAAACCCCACCGAGGTTTTGCTCATCGCCGGCCTCCTCGCTCGCCTCGCTCCGCTCGGCACCCTGGCCGCTCGTCGGCCGAGCGTTTCCAAAACCGCTCGCCGATCGTGCCACCGATACCGCCAGTTATAACTTTTATTGTCCGATCGGACAATAAAAGTTATATTTCGTCCTTGTTATTCCAGAGGTCTTGGTGGGAAACAAATAAAAAATGGCTCGGGCCGCTCTGGACTCGAGCCGTTTTGCCTGCTGGCGTACTAACCAGCATCATAGGGACGGACGTAGGTGCCGCACTTCGTGCAGTGCACATCGCCGTCATGCCACATGAGGCTGTAATTCCGGACCTCATGTTGACTCGGAGGCGCACCGCAGCCGGGGCAGTTAGGAGAGTTGGGAGCTAATACATGGAGGACACTGCGGTCCTCCGAACTTTCGGCCATTCAAATCACCCCCCTCTCCGGCCATCGTAGCTCCCGAATCACTAGCCGGTCAAATGACCGGCTGTGCTACAATAATTGATAATGGATCCGAGTGATAGAACAACGATGCAGCAGCGGAAGGTCTTCGGGCTATCGCCGAACGTCGTCTGGATGGGGGTGGTGAGCTTTTTGAACGACCTGTCTTCGGACATGATTTTTCCGTTTATCCCGATTTTTTTGACCTCGGTCTTGGGAGCTTCTTACGCCTTTGTCGGTCTGGTTGAGGGCATTGCCGATGCCACGTCGAGCATCTTGAAAATCGCATCGGGGTGGCTCTCGGATAAGTTGGCCAAGAGGAAGCGCCTCGTTGTCATCGGCTACTCGCTCTCGGCCCTGGCTAAGCCGTTCCTGGCCGCTGCCGCGGTGCCGTGGCATGTCCTCGGTGTGCGCTTCATGGACCGGGTGGGTAAGGGCATGCGCGACGCCCCCCGCGATGCCCTGATCAGCTTTTCCACCGAGCGGGCCATACTTGGGCGCGCCTTCGGCTTTCACCGCGCCATGGATACTCTGGGCGCGGCCCTGGGGCCGCTTGTGGCTTTTGCCGTACTTCCATTCATCAATCAAAACTACCGAACGCTCTTTTTACTCTCGTTCATTGCCAGCTTCTTTGCGGTTTTGATTCTGATTTTCTTTGTGCGCGAGCTGCGTCCAGGCGTTGGCGAAACCGCAGGCGCCGCCGCGCCCAAAGAGCGTCCTTTGGTGGTCGATGTGCGGGTGATTGAGAGCCGGCGGCATGGAACGCCAAATAAGCCGTCAGGTCTCAAGCTTCTCGGTTGGCCGTTTTTTCTCTTCCTCGGCGTGGCCACTCTGGCTTCGCTCGGCAAGGCCTCGGAGGCCTTCCTAATCCTGAAGGCGAGCGAGGTCGGTGTTGCCCTCGCTCTTCTACCCATTCTATATTTCGTTTTCAACGTCACTTTTGCGTTGCTTTCCGCGCCCCTCGGGATGGTCGCTGACCGGGTCGGCAAGCGCAATACCTTTATGGCCGGACTTCTGGTTTTTTCCGCGGTTTACTTCGGCCTAGCCTTTGGCGCCACCTCATCAACGATTTGGTTTCTCTTTGCCTTCTATGGCCTCTATGCTGCGCTCACTGAGGGAGTGGGCCGGGCCATTGTCGCCGGACTGGTCAGGCCCGAGGTCCGGGCCACGGCTTTTGGCATCTATAACGCTTCTACTGGACTCGCCCTTCTGCCGTCGAGCGTCATTTTCGGCTACTTGAGCCAGCGCTTCGGCTCGCCCATCGCCTTTTCCTACGGCGCGGGGCTGGCCTTGGCGGCAGTCGTGGTGTTCCTTGCCGCTCAAAATCTATTGACGCGCCGTGAGAAAATTTCTACACTGGAGCAACACTGATTGGCCACTCGAAGGAGGTGAAGACATTGGCACAGTGGTCGCTTCTCAGCCAGTACTCCACCGTCGCCTACATTCCGGATGATCTCCTGCGCCTGCGGCGAAAGATGAAGACAAGCAATGCGTGTTCGCTTCTCTCCTTTCTCATCGGCAATCTTCCAACAGTAGTTTTGGGTGAGCGCTACCATCAAGAGCGAATTATTCGCCTGAGGGAGCCGATATGGTGGGAGATTGACCGCCGCCACGGCAGGTTTAGGCACGAAGTTCCATCGTTCAGCGTTGATTCGGCGATTACGGCGCTGAATGCACGGCTGAAGGATGACGCTTTGCCCTACAGAGTAGGACGCCGGTGTCATAATGGCGATCCTCGCTCCTCTAAGTTCCAGCCGGTGGCACCGTATATTATTGGTCTCGCCGACATACGCCGGCCGCTCGTCCAGGAGCCGGCGAGCGCCCTTCGGGCGGTGAACCCCGTTACTCCCCGCATTGCTAGCTAGCATGCGGGTTTCTTTTTGATAACTCCTATTCTCACTTTTTGCTGCTATTGCGCTAAGCGCCGAATACCTCGCCGCTCTGCGGGTCAGATGCAGGCGCATTTCGCGGAAGCGAAATCGCCCCGTCTCCGAGGATGAAGGCGCACATTGAAAACGAGCGTGCCGAGATGGTCGAGGCGCGCGAGCACATTCGCAACAAAGCATCACTTCAATACCGCACCGCTTGCGGTGCGGATGCTTTATTTCTACGCGCCAAAAGTTTTGAAAGAATAAGGTAGGTGAGTAATCCGACGACTATACCGATAGCCGCCCCGCCGATGATATCGCTCGGCCAGTGGACGCCGGCCTGCACACGCGCTACGGAGAGATTCAGCGCCGCGAGATAAAAGATAATGCTCGCTTTCGGATAGTAGCGGCTGACCACCGCCGCGATCGCAAAATAGAAAGTCGCGTGGCCTGAAGGAAACGATCCGCCGCCGTCGCGGAAGATGAGCTGATGGACACCGCTCAACGCTTCAAATGGCCTCGGCCGGTCGTAGAAAAACCGGATGAGTTCGGCAACGCCAAATCGGGCGACGAGCGCAGATGCAAGCGCGGTGAATACCATCTCCCAATTCTTCCGCCGGAACGGTCGGAAGCTGGGAAAGATGGCTGAGAATGGCGCAAGCGTTGCCATGCCGAAGGCAAAAAGCGCCGCAAGCATCAAGTAACCGAGGAATGCCACACCGAAGACAATCAGCGTATCCATCCATGACCGCCAGAACGCCCAGGAGTTCAGCCACTGAAATAAAGTTGTGTCGAGTACATTCATCCCAAACCTATCTATTACAATAGGCCATCCTACTGTAATAGTTACTATAGCCTACGTAATGCGCGTTTCCAGCGCCGCATGTCTGACGGCGACCCCTTGACTGGCAACGTAATGGCATTGAGGAATCGCTCCACAGCGCTCAATAATCTCTCCCCTTTAGATTCCCGAAAAAAGAGATCGAAAATTTTGCGGTACCCCTCCCCCGACTTCGCAAGCTCTCGCTGGATAAGATGCACAGTCGTCTTACTCATTTTGAGCGCATGACACACTGCCCCATAACTATACCCCCGCTGGAGCAGAACCGCCGCCATCAAGCGCTTAGATAGCATCAACTTTTCGGTGGGGGTGAGAAGATCGTCGAGAAAACACCGCAAAAGCGCATCGTCGTTGATTTTGACGAGCGTTTGCACAAATGCGTGTATCATCTCGCGCCGTGTTTCACCAGATAGCGGGTTCTTCGAAACCTTTGGCATATTCCTTGATTATACGCACGCCACGCATCTATTACAATAGGACGTCCTACTG
This sequence comes from uncultured Candidatus Saccharibacteria bacterium, assembly GCA_964363965.1. Classification (GTDB taxonomy): domain Bacteria; phylum Patescibacteriota; class Minisyncoccia; order Sungbacterales; family SURF-37; genus CAYIKH01. Next base: position 1,974 of record CAYIKH010000013.1, on the reverse strand, counting down.
TAACAGATGAATATACACGCCATCGAAGTACTCCACTACATCTTGACGAGGGCGGCGAGGTTTTTGAAAATCATTGCAACCGTGAGCGGTCCGATGCCGCCCGGCACCGGCGTTATGAACAAAGCCTTTTTGGAAACAGAATAAAAATCTACATCGCCAGCTAGCGCAGCTGCCAGCTTCTGGCTACCAGCTTCCGGCTGATCGCTGGTGGCTGGTGGCTGGTGGCTGACAGAAGTCCCGCAATCGATCACAACCACTCCATCTTTGACCATCCCGCCAGTGATCAGCCCCGGCTTGCCGACTCCGCTCACCAGAATATCGGCTTTTTTGGTGAATTCAGAAATATCCGCTGTCCTCTCCTCCAAGAGGCTGAAGGAAATTTTCTCATTTAAGAGCCAGGCGGCCATTGGCTTGCCGACCAAAGTTCCGGCGCCGACGATGACGTGATATTTGCTGCGGTAATCGATGTTGTACTCCTCAAAAAGCGCCTTCACTGCGCCGACCACCGGCGGTTCGATTTTTGATTTGCCCACCGCAAAATCCCCTATTGCCCGGGCCGAAAGCACGTCCACGTCTTTTTGCGGCGGGACGCTGTTTAAAATGTATTGGGCACTGATGTGGCCTGGCAGGGGCAGTTGGATGATTACGCCATCAGGGTCGGCGTCATGGACAATTATACTCAAACGCTTGCGAAGCTCATTGGTTGAAATAGCGGCATCATGTTCATAGACCCAAAAATCAACGCCAAGATCTTCTGCGGTCTTCTTTTTTTGGGCAATGAATTTTTGAATAACAGCATCTCCGCCCACGACAATTACCGCCAGTGAAAGCTTGCGCTTACCAACTTCTGGCTTCAAGTCGGTCAATATTTTCTGGGCCAGAGTCCGACCATCAAGAATGGTCATGGCATGGAAAATTTTTTACAAAGTGTCCGAACATCTCTCTGGATGGCCGAAACTTTTCGCCGTGATCTAAGAGCATCGGCCATGAGGCTCGCGATAAGCCACATCTCCCGCTCCTTCATCCCGCGGGTGCTCACTGCCGGCGTGCCCATGCGGAGGCCCGAAGGCCGGAAAGGCGAGGTGTCGCCGGGAATGGTATTGCGGTTGGCAATGATTCCTACGGCCTCAAGCTGATTTTGGGCGGCCATGCCGTCCAAGCTAAATGGCCGGACATCAGCGAGGAGCATGTGGTTGTCCGTGCCGCCGGTGATGAGACGAAATTCTTCATCGGCCAGGGCGCGAGCCAAAGCTTTGGCGTTTTTAACAATCTGACGTTGATAAACCTTGAAATTCGGTTTCAACGCCTCGCCGAACATGGCGGCAATGGCTGCGGTGACGTTATTGTGCGGCCCGCCCTGAAGTCCGGGAAAAACCGCGCGATCAATTTTTTCGGCAAGTTCGCGTCTAGAAAAAATTACTGCTCCCCGAGGACCGCGCAGGGTCTTATGGGTAGTGGTCATGACCACATCGGCGTAGAGAAAAGGCGAGGGGTGGAGTCCGGCGGCGATAAGGCCGGCGATGTGCGAAATGTCGGCAACGTGGTAGGCGCCGATGCTCCTGGCAATGGCGCCGAATTTTTTGAAATCAATCTTTCGCGGATAGGCGGTAATGCCGGAGACAATTACTTTGGGTCTTGAGCGCCGGGCGAGTTTTCCTACTTCACGGTAATCAATAAGACCGGTTTTAGGATCAACGCCGTACTGCACTGCTCGCCAGGCTTGTCCCGAAAAACTCACTTTGTGGCCGTGAGTGAGATGCCCACCGGCGGCAAGAGCCATGCCCAAAAAAGTATCACCCCGCCTTCGCCCTCCCGGCTTCGGCGGGCAGGCTATTTTCATCAGCCCGGAATAAATGGCAATGTTGGCCGGCGAGCCGGAATAGGGCTGAACATTCACTGACCATTGCTTCGGCGAAAGTTTAAAAAGTTTAAGCGCCCGCTCCTGGGCCAAGCGTTCGATCTTGTCATAATAAA
>CAYIKH010000012.1:0-15070 GCA_964363965.1 uncultured Candidatus Saccharibacteria bacterium | reverse complement strand
TCAAGCTCATTGATATAGCGCAGTACCACGACCTCGCGGTGCTTGGGGTCGAGCTCTTTTAAAACCCGAAGCGCCCGACCAACATCATCTCGCAGCTCTGCGGATTTATAAATTTCAAGGTGATGATCCTCGCGAACATCAAAGCCCTGGTCCTGCAGCCCTTCGAGCGACCGGGTCTTTTTCTTGCGCGATTCATCAATGATAAGGTTGGTGGCCACGCGGTAGAGGAAGGCCGGCATATTGTCCACACGCTGGCCTTTAGCCAAGTAATCCCACGCTCGCAGAAAAGTCTCCTGAACCAGATCCTTGGCCGCCTCGCGGTCAAAAACGCGAAAGAAACAGTGCCGGAACAGGGCATCGGCAAGCGCATCAAAATGGCGCACGAACTCGTCCTCGCTCATGTAGTTCCACATAGGAGATGACGCAGTGGGCTCTTATTCCTTACACTCCCATCCCGCCCGATCAGCAATCACTATATCATGACCCGGCTAAAAGATGGCATCATTTTGCATGCCGCGTGACTTCTGACGGAGTCTATCGGCAGATCCATTGCCCCATCCTTACCCAATTTCCAGACCCCCGCAAGCGGTATCACCGCAAAATCAAAGATCCCGCTTGAAGCGGGATCCCTGATTTGGTTTCAGAGGCCGAAAGAGCAAAGCTTAGCGTTTGTTACATTTATGAGTGCTCTGGGGTGCCCACGGGCAACCCCTATCAGCACCAATTTTTTGTTGGTTACAACTTGACCTAAGTGCTAATTCTGCCTCTGAAAGAACTTTATGCCATTTTGAAAAATTCCCACCTTAAGAATATAAAAAATTGACGAGAAAGCAAGAAGGGTAATGGCATATTGCCCACATCCTATGCACAGAATTCCAGGAGAAATCCGGAAGTTTTTAAGAGGTTATTCATATTCCCCTTCGTACCGTTCAGAAACGTTGAAATTCTGCATGATTTTGGCTACCATTAGAGGGTCCCAAATTAATGCGGGTATCGTATAGTGGCATTACTACAGGTTTCCAACCTGTTGACGGGGGTTCGATTCCCCCTACCCGCTCAATCTCCTGAAAATTTAAAAATCGCTAATTGAGCGGGTAGAGCGCGACGCCTACGCGTCGTGCGTGGGGAATCGAAAGGCGGAGCGATGCGCGGTGAGCAGTGGGCGAGCCGCGCCGCGAGCCGGGGTCGCGAGCGCCGAGGCGGAAACCGAGGCGACTTGTGACCGATTCCCCCTACCCGCTCCATAATCAAAAAATCTCCGTTTAAACGGAGATTTTTTGATGGCGAAATTCAACAATAGCTATTTCACCATTTCCTTCAGCTGTTTGGCGGCGCGGAATTTGGGGGCAACCTTGGCCGGAATCTGAATCTTTTCTTGTGTCCGCGGGTTGATGCCTTCGCGGGCGGCGCGGCGCGAGACTTTGAAGACCCCAAACCCGGCAATCTTTACCTGCTCACCCTTTACCATCATCTTGGCGATATTGTCAAAAACCATATCCACTACTTCCTGACCTTGCTTCTTGGTGCCGCCAATATGGCTGGTTACGATCTCGGCGAGCCACTTCTTGTCTGCTTTGGCCATGAAAATGTAGCACGAAATAATGAGTCAATCTCGACCTTTTTTGCAGGAGATAATCAAAAAAAGCCATTCTCCGTAATCAAAAATCACTATAGCAGAAAAAATGGCTTGAATCAAAGAGTTTTCAACAGGGTGTGCAAAAATCACAAGTGCCTATGGGAAGAAACAATTGCCTCAACCAAAAAATGGCTTGAGAAAGCCATTTTTTGCAGCCAATGTGGAGAGGTCCTGACTATCTGGCGTATTCCACAACCCGGCTTTCGCGAATTACGTGAACCTTGATTTCTCCGGGGTACTTCAACTCGCCTTCAATGCGCGTGGCAATGCTGCGGGCAAGATCCCGGGCTTCCAGGTCGCTGACTTTGTCCGGAGTCACGAAGATTCGAATTTCCCGGCCGGCCTGAATGGCATAAGATTTCTCAACGCCGGCAAAAGAATTGGCAATGGCCTCTAAATCGGCCAAACGCCGCAGGTAATTTTCCAGAGAATCGCGCCTGGCGCCGGGCCGCGAGGCCGAGATGGCATCCGCAGTCTGAACGATAATACTTTCCAGCGTCTCATAGGGAAATTCCTCATGATGCGACTGCATGGCCTGGATTATGCGCCCGTCCGCTCCAAATTTCTGCAGGATGCGACGGCCAATCTCGACATGGGTACCCTGAACCTCGTGGTCAACCGCTTTGCCGATGTCGTGAAGCAGGGCGCCTTTTTTGGCAATTTGAACATCGCCGCCCAGTTCCTCGGCGAGCATTCCAGCCAGATGAGCCATTTCAATCGAGTGCTGCAGCACATTCTGGCCGAAGGAGGTCCGGAATTTCAGGCGGCCGAGAAGATTTATAAGGCGGCTATCCAGGTCAAAAGCACCGATCTCAAAGGCCGCGGCCTGTCCAGCCTCTTTTATTTGCTTCTCAATCTCGGTCCGCGCTTTATCCACGGCCTCCTCTATCCGCGCCGGCTGAATCCGGCCATCGGCAATGAGATTTTCCAGCGCCGCTTTGGCAATGTGACGGCGGACCGGATCAAATCCGGAGATGACCACGGCTCCGGGGGTATCGTCAACAATAATCTCAACTCCCGCGGCTCGTTCGAGGGCCCGGATATTGCGGCCTTCCCGGCCGATGATCTTGCCCTTGATATCATCGTTGGGAATGGAGACCGTGGTGGTCGTAACCTCGGAGGTGGTGGCCGTGGCCAGTCTCTGGATTATGGTGGCCAGAATTGATTTGGCTTTGCGCTCAAGCTCTTCCAATCCCGCCATCTCGAGTTTGCGGACCCGCGAGGCCAAGTCATCTTCGGCCTCGGCCTCGATTTTTTTGATCAGGACCTCCTTGGCCTCGGCTTTGGACAGGCCGGCAATTTTTTCCAGTTGTTTCTCGGCTTCGGCTTTTACCGCTTCAATCTCGGCCTTAATCTCGCGGACGCGCTCAATCCTGGCCCTAAAATCCTCTTCGCGCTCGTCAAGCTGCACCGATTTTTTATCCAGCAGGGCTTCGCGTTCGCGCAGCCGCTCCTCGGAGCGCTTAAATTCGCGCTCGCGTTCTTTTTCCTCTTCTTTGGCTTCCTCCAGAATCTTGACGGCTTTGGCTTTGGCGTCAATCAGGATTTCTTTGGTTTCCTGCCTGGAATCCTCAAGAAGCTTTTTTATTTTGGCCTCAACCGAATTTTTGCGAGCTCCGGCAAGTTTTTGGCGGATAAAGTAACCGAGGCCAATGCCGACGGCCAACGCCAACATCAGCCCTCCTAGAATGGGGAGTGACATATTTTTAAGAGACCCAAGAATATTACGGCAATGAGAAAGTCACCTTACCGAGAAGCAGGTGATATCCGGGACGATAGAAGTAGGGAAGTCGCTACTGAAATCAAGATCACAATAGAGCGCCAGAGACTAACCGGGATGGAAAACTAGAATCAGAACGGCCGGGATGAAATTTACGAAGCCAGACTCACGCTTTCGCATTACCCGTATCTTGGGATGAAATTAACAAAGTAGGATATTGGCAGTATAGCGCAAGCTCTTTTACTGTGTCAATAGCATTGATGTCTCACAAACATAACGCCCCTTTAAAGGGGCGTTATGTTTGTAAAATGGGTGCCGACCTTTCGGTATGAAAATACCGTTGGCTAGGAATTAGAGGCTTTTGACGGATACAGCCGAGGTGAAATCATTTCCCCCAGCGGGGCCAGGCGCCGATAAGTTTGACGCAAGTCGCGGATGAAAAAGGTTATGAGGACGACGTAGATTGCGGCGAGCATCTGCGATTGAACGCTTTTGACCAAAAAGTTACTGATGAAAAACTGTATGAAGGCCCGGATGCCGGAACTCGAATTAAGGGCATTGATCAAAATGTTCTTCACGGAAATATGAGTCAAAACGCCTATCATCACGCCGATGAGCAATATCAACTCCACCGCCAAGAGCGGGGCCACGCTTTTCAGGAACCATGCGGCATATACCCGCCGCATGATCCTATTCTTTAAATTTACTGTTGCATCTATCTCCATCTGATCGGCGTGATTTCAGCGTGTCAATCAGCGGCTGATCAGCGTGTAACGCTGATTCTACGCTGATAAGTACGCCAAAGAGACGCTGATGGCTAGGCAATAGCTAGGTTATCAATTTCCGAAATAACCGGCGGGCCCGGAAAAGCTTCATCTTAAGTGCGCCCATGGACATATTTTCGGCTTCGGCAATGGTCTTATAGGACTTGTCTTCAAGGTAATAGGCCTTGAGGAGAGAGCGCAGCTCTTCGGGCATCACATCTAATACTGAGCCCACCACGGCTTGGGTTTCGCGCTCCAGCACCGCTTCCTTATATTGAACCCGGGCTTCATCAGCGGTCGGGTCCGTGTCCTCGGGAAGGAGCCATTCGCGTTTGCGGAGCTTATGATAATGAGTGATGGCCGTATTCATAACTATTTTATAAGCCCAGGATGAGAACTTGCGGTCCTGTCCCTTCTTGAAGCTATGGGCATAGCGGTAGATCTTAAGAAAGGCCTCTTGCACCACGTCCTCGGCTGCGGTCCTCTCCCGCACCACCCGCTGGGCCAGCCTCAAAAACGGCGCCTGATAGCGATCCACCAGAACTCCGAAGAGGCTCGGCCGCTCCTGGGACGAGTGTAAAATCGCCTCATCCGAAATTGCGCTCATCGCTCCATCCGTTGGAGAGCCACCAGTTTCTTCAAGAATAAGGTATTCTCGTTTCATTAAAACCAGCTCTTTGGCGGCGAACCTTTGTAAGTTCATACGTAGCACAAGAGCTTTTGAGTTTCAATACTAATTCCATAATTGATACTATTGACTAGTATGGGCAGCATTCCTAAACCAGTTGTCCTGCTTGTTCTTGACGGCTTTGGCATCTCTCCCGAAAAAAGGGGGAACGCGATTCTTGCGGCCAAAAAGCCGAATCTCGACAAAATCGAGAAAAAATTTCCTTTTACCCTGCTTCAGGCTTCGGGCCTAGCCGTGGGCCTGCCCTGGGATGAGCCAGGCAATTCCGAGGTCGGGCACCTGACCATGGGCGCGGGACGCGCCATTTATCACCATCTGCCGCGAATCATCGCGGCTATTCAGGATGGCTCATTTTTTAAGAATCCCGCCTTTCTTGGTGTGATTGACCATATTAAGCGCAATAACTCGACTCTCCATCTCCTAGGCTTGGTCTCATCCGGATCGGTCCATAGCTATCTCGATCATCTCTATGCGCTATTCGAGCTAGCCAAGCGCGAGAATGTGGCCCGGGTGTTCCTCCATGCCATCACCGACGGCCGGGACGCGCCGCCGGAAGAAGCCGCATCCCTTGTCCGACAACTTGAGGCCCGCATAAAGGGGGAGTTGCCACAGGTGACTCTAGTCTCACTCCTCGGCCGCTTCTTTGCTATGGACCGTGATTTACACTGGGATCGCATCCGCCAGGCCTATGAAGCCATTACTTTAGCCAAAGGCGCGCCCTTCGAAGATCCGGTCCAGTACCTGAAGGAGTGCTATGGCCACGGCATCACCGATGAATTCATCCCGCCGGCTTACCGGATAAAAAACGGCAGTCCTCTCGGCCGCATGGGCGACGGCGACGGGCTTATTATTTTTAATTTCCGCGAAGATTCAATGAGAGAGATTGCCGCGGCTTTTGCCCAGGAACCTTTCCAAGGTTTCTTGCGGGAGCGTTGGCCAAGTCTAAAAATTGCCACCATGACCGAGTATGATAAGAATTTGCCCCAAGTTAGCGCGGCTTTTGAACCGCTGGAAATCTATTGGCCCTTGGCGCGGGTTCTGGCCGAAGGAGGCAGAACCCAATTTCACATTGCCGAGTCCGAGAAATACGCCCACGTCACTTACTTCTTCAACGGCGGAGTTGAAAAGCCGTTTACCGAGGAAGAGCGCATGGTCATTCCGTCGGTGGCCGTACCGCACTTTGACGACCAGCCGGCGATGAGGACTCCGGAAATAACGGCCAAAATTCTCGAACGCCTCGGAGGGTATGATTTCATCCTCGCCAATTTTGCCAATGCCGATATGGTCGGGCACACTGGAAACTTTCAAGCGGTTGTGCAAGCCATTGAGGCCCTGGATCACGCCGTGGGCGCAATTGCTGATGCTGTGGTGGAGAGGGGCGGGACTTTGGTCGTCACCTCGGATCACGGCAACGCCGAACAGAAGATCCATCCCTTCTCGGGCGAGACTTTAACCGAACACACTTCAAACCCCGTGCCCTTCTACATCATCGGCCGCGAATATCAGCTGGTGAAAGAACGCTCGCTCCAGGAAATTCTGGCCATAAAAAAAGAAGCCGGCGGGATCCTGGCTGATGTCGCCCCGACCATTTTGGAAATAATGCGCCTCCACAAGCCCGATGAGATGACCGGAAAAAGCTTGCTTCCGGTTCTCCTTGACGAGCGCCGATAGGCCCGGGGTAAATAAAGCATCCGCACCGCAAGCGGTGCGGTATTGAAGTAATGCTTTGTTGCGAATGTGCTCGCGCGCCTCGACCATCTCGGCACGCTCGTTTTCAATGTGCGCCTTCATCCTCGGAGACGGGGCGATTTCGCTTCCGCGAAATGCGCCTGCATCTGACCCGCAGAGCGGCGAGGTATTCGGCGCTTAGCGCAATAAATCCAGCCCCGCTTTAAGCAGGGCTGGATTGGTCACACCCGAATTTTGGTAGGCTTAGGCGGCTTTGACGGTGATCTTCCTCTCGCCGCGGTCTTTTTTGGGCAGCTTGATAGTCAGAAGCCCGTTTTTTATCACGGCATCAGCCTTCTGGAAATCAACCTCCTCGGGAAGGATAATGGAGCGGGAAAAGGTGCCCCAATAAAGTTCTTTGTAGTAAAAATTATCCTCGCTTACCTCCTGGGTTCTTCGGCGCGAGCCGCGAATGGTCAGGGTCTCATCCTGGAGCGAGATGTCAATATCTTCGGGCTTAACCCCGGCAACGGTTGATTGGATGACGATGTGTGATCCGTCATCAAAAATATCAACCGTGAGCTGACCCTCTTCGGCGCTTTCGTCTTCAAGCATCTGGTCTGGGGTGGGCTGGCTATCGGCGGAAACAGGGTGGAAGGTGGAGGCCTGCTCACCCGGCACTCCGGTACGTTGCTTGATTCGCGCGCTCCGGCCTGGCGAAACTTTGCGCTCAAGTGCTGGCGCGGGCGATACGCCTTCATTAATGCGGACACTGCCGGTTAGGCGTTCAAAAAATGATCTGGCCATAATTGACTGTTACGAATCAATACTAATACCTCTACAAATAACTACAAATCTATTTCCCATTGGATAAATCGTATTTGCGTCAATCTGTATAGTTATTTGTACCGATTTGTGATTTTTTCTTCAACCTTTCAAACTCCACAAATACCGCCACGGCCATAAGAGTAATCAAGAGGATTAAGAGGGTCAGGACGACTGGGATGGCATCCTTGATAATAATAAGGTAGTTGAAAATAGTATGCAAGATGCTGGCGATGATGACTCCGACGGCCACGGCATGCTTCCGCCAGGGGCTGAAGTGGTGACGCGCCAGCGTATAGCCGACAATGGCCGAGGAGAGGGTGTGGAGGAAATTGGCCCCGAGGAAGCGCTGGGTGGTGAGCTGAAAGCCGCTCAAAAAACTTTGTTCAAACACGGGTATGAGAAAAAGTACGTTTTCCATGGCGGCAAAGCCAAGTGCCGCCGTCACCATGTAGATCATGGCATCAATCGGTTCGTCAAATTCCGGCCGCGTGAGCACCGCAATTTTGACCGCAACATACTTAAGATATTCCTCAATCAGGGCTATTCCGCCAAAGAGGACGACTGGAGAAGCAATAAAAGCAGGATAGATGACATAAAATAGGCCTCGAAATACCGGCGGGACGGCAAAGAATCCGAGCTCCAAGGCCGCGGCAAACAGGGCGGAGAGTATCCCGGCCAGGAAAGTTATGAGAATCAGGTGTTTGGGTTCGGGATGCCGGTCCTCGTGCAAATAGAAAAGCAGCCACGCCAACGGCGGTAGAAAGGCAAGAGCTACGTAGCCCGAATAGGCGCCGATCAGCGCGGCCATGGTTCGATCATCAGCAAACTTTTAACTTTTGACTTTTGCCGCCTTTGGCGAGCCTCGCCTTTGGCGGGACTTTTGACTTCGTGGAGATTCTGCCACAGTTCCTCGGTGATGAAGGGCATAAATGGGTGCAGGAGCTTCAGGACTGTTTGATGGATTTCAATAAGGAGGGATTGTGCGGCGGCCCTATCCGCGTGGTCTTCGCCGCTTAACCGCGGCTTGACCGATTCAATAATTTTATCGGCAAACGTGTGCCAGGTGTAGTGATAAAGAAGGTCAGAGGCGTGGTGAAATTTGAACTGCTCCAGATACTCCGTGGTTTTCTTGACCAGTGACTTCAATTCCGTAACCCGCCTCTTATCGCCCGCGCTTAAGCGCGGCTTTGTTTTGGTGAGCGTGGGGCGATAATTCAACATAATGAATCTATGGATATTCCAAAGTTTGTTGGCAAAATTTCTGTAGCCGCGGATTTTTTCTTCGGAAATGATTATGTCTTGTCCGGGCAAGTTGCCCACGGTAAGCGCCATGCGCACCGCATCGGTCCCATAAAGTTCGGCCACGCCCAGAGGATCAATGACGTTACCCTTTGATTTTGACATTTTCTGACGGTCCTTGTCGCGGACGAGGCCGTGGAGATACACCGTCCGAAACGGAACTTTACCGGTTGAATAAAGCCCGAGCATGATCATCCGCGCCACCCAGAAAAAAAGAATGTCATAGCCTGTCTCCATGACGTCGGTGGGGTAGAATGTTTTAAAATCTTTACTGTCCGGATACCCAAGCACGGCGTATGGCCACTGCCCTGAAGAAAACCAAGTATCAAGAACATCGGGGTCTTGTATAAGCTCCTTGCTGCCGCAGTGAAGACAGGAAACTGGCGGCGTGCGAGAGACGATAACGCCATTTTGCACTTTGCATTTTGGATTTCGCATTTCTTGACAGAGCCATGCCGGAATCCGAATTCCCCAGACGATTTGACGCGAAATGTTCCAGTCGCTGATGTTCTTCAACCAGTGGAAGTAGACCTTTTTGTAGCGCTCGGGGATGATCCGTATCTTGCCGGATTCAACAGCGGTAGTAGCTTTTGCGGCGAGCGGCTGCATTTTGACGAACCATTGCGGCATAACGAGCGGTTCGACCACCGTCCCGCACTTGTAACAGACGGCGACGTTGTGCTTATACGTCGGGTCTACCTTCACGAGTAGCCCCTTCTTTTGCATATCCTCGGCAACCTTTTGGCGCGCCGCGGCGACTTTCAACCCTGCGTATGGGCCGGTTTTCTCGTTGAGACTTCCGTCCTTCCCGATCACCGAACGCACCTCGAGGTTATGCCGCTTGCCAATCTCAAAGTCCGCCGGATCATGAGCCGGCGTCACTTTGATAACGCCCGTTCCAAATTTCGGATCCACGGCCTCATCAGTGATAACTTTAATCTTGGACGGGCCGATGAGGGTTTCAATTTCAATCTCCTTGCCGACGTATTGGCGGAAGCGCCTGTCCGAAGGATGCACGGCCACGGCCGTATCCCCAAACTTCGTCTCCGGCCGGACCGTGGCCAGAGTCAGTGGGCCGTACTTGATATAGTAGAGCGGGTCAGTCCGCTCCTCATATCGCACTTCCAAATCCGAAAGAGTAGTTTGATGTTTCACACACCAATTAACAATTCGCTCGCCGCGATAAAGTAATCCGTCTTCGTAAAGCTTAAAAAATGTGTCAGTGACGATTTTGACGATCTCGGGATCAAGGGTGAAGCGCTCCCGCGACCAGTCGCACGACGCCCCAAGCTTGCGCAGCTGCGCTTCCATGACTTTCTTGTTTTCCAGCGTGAATTCAAGCATCCGGGCGTAAAGCTGGTCGCGGGGAATGTCGGAGCGATGCCGGCCCTGCTTTTCGAGTTTTTTGTCAAACACCACCTGGGTCTCAAATCCGGCATGATCCGCGCCGGGAAGCCAAAGCGCTCTTCGTCCACGCATGCGCCAGAAGCGAATCATAATGTCTTGGAGCGTGACAAAGACGGCGTGTCCAATATGGAGCGGGCCGTTGGCATTGGGCGGAGGCATTATAACCGTGAAGGGTTTAGCGGATAGCGGATAGCGGATAGATGGTAATTGATCGGGATTGAAGAAGCCGGAGCTTTCCCAGCGCCGGTAGATTTTATCTTCAACTTTTTTGGACTGATAAGCTTTTTCGAGTTCCGTTGCCATTCTTCGATCGCTCTGTTATGCTACTATGCTACTTCGAGAGTACCCCAACTTTGGCTCTTTTTCCACGCCTTCCATATGGCGCAGTAAAACAAAAGCAAAAGGAGAAAATCATGCCCCTCGACAGCGAGCGAAAAGCTGAACCTATTCCGGTCCAAGAAGAAGGCATGCCCCTCGTCTCTGCATTCGGCCGGGCGCTGGCTACCTATCGCACTGGGCCGTGCAGCACAATGCTCGAGCATTGCCCGATCCAAGCCGATGAGGTGTGGCAGCCGGGGCGGTGCATGATAGATGAGTGCCCCCGCCGCAAAGCCTATAGCCTCACCAATTAAGCACGCATTCTCGGCTGTCTCGTGCATGGGAGAACCCCATGCATTTTCCTTTATGTGGATATCGGCTTGACACCAAGTTGGCTCCTGTCCTACTCTTTAGGCAATATGTCGTCCTGCCAAATCTCCAGCATCCTAACCACGATAGTCATGCTAGGAGGCCTGGGATGGCTCGTCCTCGGCCTTAGCATTATGGTCAACCTCCTCGTCATGAGGCGTGGTGAAGGGTTGAAGATGAAACCGGTCGGCTAATTGATAAGAAAACTGGTAATCGCACAAACCTTTCGCCACAGTGCGAAAGGTTGTTCGTTTTTACCCCGTTACAAAATTTGCAGCCGCAGTCATCTAAACTCGACAGCGGAAGCAAGAATGTAGCTTAGGTTCAAGTTATGGCCGGATGTAAATTTTGTAACGGGGTTTATGGGCTCTGACGCCGCGCGGGTACAGGCAATCCCTGCTCGCTGGGGGCGATCCGCTACCACGGAACCGGGTTCAAATCCCGGGGAGCCCGTAAGAGTTCTTTGATAGGGTTGGCATTTATCAAAGGAGGTGATGCTTATGGGGTAACAAGCAGTATGAGGTTGCGCCAGGTGGAGAGCGTGCCGAAACGCTCAACCCGGCGGTCCTCCCGAGAAACATCCACCCTTCGTGCGAATCAAAAGGAGGATCCATGTATCGCTTGCCGCCGAAGCCCAAACCATCCGCGGTTTATCGCCCCCACGCGGGGAAAGACGGGGCGATCCTTTTTCACCAGAGAGGCGGGATCCAGTCGAGCCGCAATCAGGCCAAGCGCCTGCTCCGGCGAATGAACCCGGCGGATCAGTCCTTCGCCGAGGTGGTCTCGGCCGAAAACGCCTCCCAACTCAGCGTAATACTTGCACCGGGAGATGTACGCGAACTCATCGGCAAGATCACCAGGGTTGAACGGTATATCGCTCGGGAGCGAAAAATGCCCGAGGCCGTGGTCGGGGGCCCTCGCAAATGCGCTGTCTGGGCCATGCCCGACGGAAGCGGGCAGTGGCACCGGATGTGTGCGCTCCGCGACGATGATCCGGGAGTCATCGCCGACCTCAGGAGGTTCATGCACGAGGAGCACGAGCTCCTTAAGAGCCTACCCGACGAGCGGAAGGGCATTTTCGCCGCCAACCCTCATGTTCCCCTGGCCGCCGAGGTCATGCGCGATCAGGAGCTGCCGGCCGACTTCATGGCCATGCTCGTCCGAGACGGCGGCTTCATGCTCATCGCCTAGACCGAGCCAGCCCATTCGCCCCGCGAGAAGCATCTCGCGGGGCTCTTTATTGCTTGCGGATAACCCACAGATCAAGTCGCAACTTCGCATCGGCCTGGAGAAAAAATCTGGGCCGTTTTCTTTTCAAAAAACAGCCCCGTTCCGGCTGGAACAGGGCTGGACGAGGCTTCGGGTCAGAGAAAGAACCTAATAGGCGATTATCTGCTCAGGATCGGGCATGATCACCGAGCTTGTGGACTCCGGCTCCTCGCTGATCTTGTCCGTTTCTTTTGTTTCGCTCCTCTTATCGCCGTCTTTCCCCTCCGGCTTGGGCTGCGGTTTGGTGAAGAAATTAATTATCGCCGTCGCGATGACCGGCAACACCAGCACCGCGGCGCTTGCCACCGCCCACTCCCAGAAGGCCTCGGCCGGAGTGGGTGGGAAAAGCGCCCACCCTGCGAAAAGAACGACGACGGCCATAGTCAGCACCTTTGCTCTCATGACCCCCTCCTTTGGTTAAAATCGCGGCCGAAAATAACGTATCACCAATAATGTAAACAAGCAATGTTTAGCGCGACAGAGGGAGAATTCGACACTCTTAGCTTAAGAGTTGGGCAGTTGACGGCATTCCAGTCATTTGCTACCTTTGCCTGGGTCTTGGACTGCTCATTGATTTTCAGCTCCTAAAAATCAGAAAAGACAGAAAAGGAGGGTTGGCATGGGCGCGCCTGCAAAGAAGAGAGTGGTGGTGACCGGCATTGGCCTGGTGAGCTCGATCGGCAAATGCCCGGAGACATTCTGGAAAAACCTTGTTGCCGGACAAAGCGGCATCGGCCCGATCAGCCGATTCGACGCAACGGAGTTCCCGACGAAACACGCAGCCGAGGTAAAAGAATTTGACCCTGCCGAGTTCCTAGCCGCGAAGGAACTCAAACGGATGAGCCGCTCAACACAGTTCATGATGGCCTCAGCCGGCCAGGCCATCCGCGAGGCGGGCCTGGACGGAAGCACGGCCATTGATCTCAAGCGGGTGGGGGTAATACTCGGGACCGGAATCGGCGGGATAGAAGAGGTTTTCACTCAGTATGACCGATACCGCACCAGTGGCCTTAGAGGGACCAACCCCTTCACCCTCCTTATGGTGATGCCCAACGCCCTCTCCGGGGAGATAGCCATACGCTACGGGTTTCGGGGGGCCAACTTTACGCTGAATTCAGCCTGCGCCTCGGCAAGTCATGCCCTGGGAATCGCTTTTCGCGAGATCCAGCGGGGATCCGCCGACATATGCGTCTCCGGCGGAGCTGAAGCTCTGATACACCCGATGTGCCTCCTCACCTTTGCCACCTTGCGCACGCTTTCGAAATCCGGCGTGGCCCGTCCCTTCGACCGGGAGCGAGACGGGATTGTTATAGGGGAGGGTGCGGCGGCCTTTGCTCTGGAAGAGCTTGAACACGCTCTCGCTCGCGGGGCGCATATCCACGCCGAGGTGCTCGGACAAGGTATGAGCTCTGACGCCTACCACTGTGTGGCTCCCGAACCATCCGGAAAGAGCGCTGCCGAAGCTATCCGCCTCGCCCTTGACGATGCGGGCATACCGCCGAGTGCTGTCGCCTATGTAAATGCTCATGCCACCGGGACGAAGATCGGCGATGTTGCCGAGGTGCACGCGCTGAAGGCAGTATTCGGCGATCCGCTCACTGTTCCGGTCAGCGCCACAAAATCGTTGACCGGCCATCTGGTTGGAGCTTCCGGGGCGGTTGAATTCGCCGCGACGGTCCTGGCTGTAGAGAACGATATCATACCGCCCACCGGGAACTACTCAACCCCGGATCCGGAATGCGACGTTGACTGCGTGCCGAACAGCGCCCGAGAGCAGGAGCTGCCGATAGCCATTTCCAACTCATTTGGCTTCGGCGGACACAATTCCTGCCTAGTAGTCGCCAAGTACTCCTAGTCCTCGCACGCCAAGGGGCCGAACCCCCTTGGTTTTTTTATTGAACAAGGGAGGCCGGGCCCGGACGACATCAGAGCGGAATCGAGCCCACCATTACGCCCTCCGCGTCTTTATCCAAGAATTGAATAACGCTTCCGCTGGGATCAATAATGGCCGAGATTCCGCTTTTCATAGCGAGCACTACCGGAAGACCGGCTTCAATGGCTCGGAGGCGAGCGAAACGAAGGACCTTGCGATGGACAAGCTCGCTCCGGAAGTCATCAAGACTGCCGGAGATGACGATGAGGTGTGCTCCCTTCCCAGCGAGGCGCCGCACATGGCCGGCCGCGAATATCTCATTACAGGAGACGCCGGCGATTCTTGTGCCGGACGGAAGCTCAAGGAGAGCGGCCGGACCGGGACCATACTGACCGGAGAGATCGGGAAACGACGGGTAGACGGCGCGCACGATCTTCGGCGTGAAATCGCCAAAGGGCATCAGATACGATTTGACGCTGTATTCCCGCTCGCCCTCCGGCGGGACGAGCGCGAGAACCTGGCGCAGCTCATTACCTTCCGTAAGAGAAACCCCGACGAGGGCGGCCGGGGCGCCGGGCGGTTCAGACCCGAGCACGGCGCCGAAGACATCAAGTGCCTCAAACTCCGCGCGGCCGAGCAACCCGAAGTAGTTGCCGGGAAAAATCACAAGATCAACATCGGCGATGCTCCCGCGGCCGACCGCCTCGCGGGTAAGACGGATAGTATCACTGAAAAACGGGCCTCGCTGTTCCGGCGGCGGCAGCGGCCCCCGCTGCACCACCGCAACCCGAAGCTGCCGTGTTGCCAGTGCGGCGGGCGACGCAACAGCGAACTTGATATAGACCCAACCGCCGGCAATAACAGCACCAATACAGGCGAGCGCCGCGATGAGCGGAACGGCGGAACCATACGGTCTGCGGCGGCTGAAACGCCGCAGGCTCTCAAAGAGCGCAATATTGCAGGCAATGACAATGCCGGCGAGCAAATATTCGCCTCCAAGGCGGGACCACACGGCCAGAGGCGGAAAAACAGCGAGCGGCTCGCCCGCGGAAAACCATTTTAGGCCGTAGCTCAGTTTACTCTGAATAAGCTCAAAGAGAAGCCAAACGACTGGCGCGGCGGCGACCCGACCGTACCATTGCCGGATATGCGCAATGGGTAGCCAGAGAGTAAAGAGCGCGACAGCGGCAAGAAGCAAAATGTAGCCGCCGCCGACAGTAATAAGGAACAA